>PSRJ01000237.1 GCA_003175985.1 Terriglobia bacterium | reverse complement strand
GATGAAATGGGTGCGTCACCCGGAAAGATGGTCGCAATGCACCCCAATCAGGTGCATTTGACGACCTGTGCCAACGGCCGTGTTTGGTCACCGCCTTTCGGATGCGCTCGATGCCGGCCGCGGTCTTCGGACCGGTGCTCAGTCCTCCGTGCAGTCACGCCGCCCATTCTTCATCGCCGGGCACTGATACGCCGTGCCGCGGCGGTTGCGTGCCCCGCAGCGCGCGGCCTTCGTGAAATCACCGGGCGGGTTCCCGAACTTGAGCCTCATAACACAGGACTTATCGATCACTTTGCTGCAAACAAAAAAATGATTTTGAGCCCTCCAAACATGCAGCTCCTTGCAGAAAAACGATGCACTCAAGACATGTTCCCATAGACCAGCATTCCGGCCCCCCGGTCGGCGGAGTTTGGGTCCACACTTTTGTTAAGCGTCAAATGATAGGTCAATGCCAGATCCGCCGCTGAATGATATTCAACGACTCAATGAGCTGGATCGGGGTGCTGCGAAATTGATCCAACGGGCGCTGCAATTGCAAAACGGTCCCATCCGTCAGGCTCATTCTTTTTTATGTCCTGCCAGATGCTCTTCCGAGCTTCAGGGCCTGAGTGGAATGGATTCGGGATTTGCCCGAAAGCCTAAAACTCCTCTAAAATGAAGTATTTGTGGTAGGTAGTGTGCTTTCAGGATGGGGCGTTGGTGAAAGCACCGGGGCCGGCCATGAGATTTTGTGATGATTGCCTGGAGCCGTTGAAATTTCCGGCAAGCAGGAGTGTACCAGGAGTACTTAATGGCTCGAACACCGACGATTTCCGCGGATGATTCCTTATCACCGGACTGGTTGGAATATCGTAGCAAGCTCCACGAACGGGGCCACCGTCTTGATGAGCAGTATGCGCAGCAAAAGCTCAAGGGCTTGCAAGGCGATCCAGAAAAGAATCTGAAATACCTCGTAAACCTATACGATGCAGTGGCTAAAATGCTGACCCACAACGTGGTCAACCACCAGTCGGCAGTTAAAGCCGCCGAGGAGCTGGATGCGTTTTGGAAGCCGTTCCTTTCAAGGTCCTTGCAGGTTATTCGTTCGCGCCTACCGCGAGAGAAACGGGCGGAGTCCAAAGATCTCCTCCAGAAACTGCGGCGGCAGCTGCTGCCACGATCCTCGCACTGGAAAGCAGAAGCGCACAGGCGCGCTCGCCGAGCGGCGCTGGTAGTTCCAGCCGAACCAGTGGAGGATGGCCGACCGCACCAGAAACGACGAGGCGACCTTTCCCTACTCGAAGGAAAGAAGGCCGTTCGGCTGAGGACGGCCGCTTTGTATGCGGGGGTAACGGAGCGCAGGATTCAACAAGCCATTAAGGATGAGAAGTTAGCAGCGACCGGCCGTAAAGGCCAGCGGTTGGTCGCGGTGGATTCGCTCAAACTCTACCAGCCACCACGTAACGAAGTAATGCGAAACCAAACGAAGGCGAACGAAGCCAAACGAAGCCAAACGAAGCGAAACGAAATCTAGGCTCTTGAGCCGCATAGTCCCGAAGCCCTAAGATCATCTCAGACCGGCGCGAACCAATGCGCCGTTTTGGAATGATCATGATGGACAACACATTTCGGAGAGATCCAGATCAACCAAGCATTTCACCCGTCCCGATGACTTGGAGGTCACCGGAGGGAGCCGAACCCACGCTCTTCCCGGATTCGCATAGTCCAACATCAAGTCCGAATTTCAGGAGCCTACATGACCTCTCCTAGGATTATTCAGTACATCGAACGCTGGACCCTCGAAAGACTCGTTCCGTTTGTCGGCAATGCCCGCACCCACAATCACGAGCAAATCGAGCAGATCGCCGCCTCAATCACGGAGTTCGGGTTTGTTAACCCGATTCTGGTGGGAAGTGATGGCGTCATCATCGCCGGCCACGCACGACTGCGTGCTGCCCAGAGGTTGGGCATGAGTGAAGTGCCCGTAGTCGTGTTGGACCACTTGTCGGAGGCCCAACGCCGGGCCCTCGTCATCGCCGATAACCAGTTGGCGCTCAATGCCGGTTGGGACGAGGAAATGCTGCGACGCGAGTTGCTCTTGCTGCACAACCAACACTTCGATGTGGAACTGATCGGACTGGAGGATCAGGAACTGGCGCGACTGCTCGCCGAGCAGGATGCGGAGCGGCTCGTAGACCCCGATGCCGTCCCCGTCGTGCCCCCGGTGCCCATCACACTGCCCGGCGATCTGTGGCTTCTGGGAGTACATCGGCTGCTTTGCGGAGATGCCGCCGACAGGCAAGCGGTCGAAATAGTTCTGGGTGGCACACCGCCCGACATGGTGTTCACGGATCCGCCCTATAACGTCGACTACCAAGGCAAGACTTCGCAGCGGCTCACGATCGATAATGACGCGCTGGGCGATGACTTCTATGACTTTCTTTGCAAGGCCTGCACCAACATGATCGCGGTCTGCAAGGGTGCAATCTACATCTGCATGTCCTGCTCGGAATTGCATACACTCGCGCAGGCCTTCAGGGACGCCGGCGGCCACTGGTCAACCTGGTTGATCTGGGCCAAGAACCACTTCTCGTTGGGACGATCGGACTATCAGCGTCAGTATGAACCCATCCTGTACGGCTGGCCGAAGGGTGCGAAGCGCCATTGGTGCGGCGATCGCGACCAAGGCGACGTGTGGTTCGTCGACCGCGCTCTGGCCAATCGGGAGCACCCCACCATGAAGCCAGTCGAACTAGTAGAGCGCGCCGTAGACAATAGCAGCCGGAACGGCGACACCGTTCTGGACCCCTTCGCTGGATCGGGAACCACGTTGATCGCTTGCGAGCGCCGGAAGCGGAGAGCGTGTTTGATCGAGATCGATGCCCGGTACGCGGATGTCATTTGCCGGCGATGGGAGGAATTTACCGGCAAACCGGCAATTCTGAATGGCGACGGCCGCGCGTTCCGAGATGTCGCGCAGGAGCGGCAGAAGCGGGGGCATGACGTGGCCATAGAAGATCCGTACACCAGAACGGAGGTTTTGCGGTGACTCAGGGACAGCATACGGAGAATTCTGATAGCCAGCGGGGCTCGCTGCGAACCAAGAAGCAGCGGGCCATCGCTGCCTTGCTGCAGCACGGTAACAAAGACAAGGCGGCTCAGGAAGCCGGGGTCCACCCCGCCACGTTGTGGCGCTGGTCGAAACAGCCCAAATTCCAACAGGCGCTCCGGGAAGCGCGGCGGGAAGCCTTTTCACACTGTGTTGGGCGCCTGCAACAATCCGCGGCCGCGGCGGTGACAACATTGTGGCGTGCGATGACTGATCAGCAAGCTCCCGCCGGCAGTAGAGTGCGAGCGGCCCAATGCGTTTGGAATTATCCCAAAAGAGTTTTGAAGTCGAGGATCTCGATGTGCGTGTCGCGCAACTGGAAAGAACGGCCCAGAATATCGAAAAACCAGCGCAGACAGTCCGCGCCAAGTCTGATCAACGAGCCCGATCCTAGGAAATTAATGGATGAGACACTCGCTGGTAAAGCGCGTAGAGAGACTGGAAAAACAGGCTCGCCTACAAACACGGGTTGTACCGCCGGAATCCAATCGGGAGGAAAGGCTTTTTCAAGAGAAGGCTGACGAACTGCTGAGTCGGATCGACGAGAAATACGCGCGGTTGATCCGGGAAGGCTGTAGCGCCGACCCGGCTGAATGGTCACACCTCGCGGTAACCTTCTTTAAACGCGTATTAGACCACGTTCACGAAGACAGACCGTTGGCATTCCCGACGGGGGTGGCGGAAGCTTACCTGCGGGACCCGTGTGCTGGCGCAGCGGTTTCCTGTAAGAGCTGCCGCTACAAGCTTCCCGCTGGGCACTTCACGGAATGCCCGGTGTGCGGTGGTTTTGTAGCGGAGCTGGCGTGGAGCGTTAGGTCCGCGGATACCTCTTCAGCCTCAGCATCGCCCACGCACACATAACACTCAAACGATATTATGGTGCAGCAGATTCGACAAAGCTGGTGTCTCAAGAGACTCCTTCGCCTAATACGGATCGGCAGGGATCAGCTACCGTTTGTCGTCAAAAGATCGATCCAAACTTGCCAATCTTCTCTTGCCAAAAAACTCCCATGGTGCAAAGCTTTCACTGGGCATTGCATGGTTGGAAGTTTCGAACCATCTCAGCAGCCACGACATACCGGCAGGATCCGGACGTGAGTTTTTTCCTATAGCATTGCAAAACCTTGCAAAGAGTCGCGAGTCTGGCTCCGGGAAGCACCACTAAGCTACAGAAACCGTTGAACATCTGAGGCCCAGAGTCGGCGAGCTTCGGCGGACGACGCCAGATTGGCGCGCTTTCGTCGCGATTTCGTTATAAGCGGTCAGTGCAGCTCGCTGGAGACTTCTGAAGAGACGGTTTCCGATCCCGTATTCATGGCGAGGCAAAAGCACCAAGCCTCAAACTGGTGAACGGTGAACGCACCCCAGAAAACCTACCGAATTCAGGCCGTTTTGCGCTGCGTAATCGATGCGGTACCGCCCTTCCGCGCGCCGAAAGGCAGACCCGAGGCGGTGCTGCGTCTCCGCGAGTCTCCCGTCGAATGCGCCTTGGTGAACGCTCGTCCTTGGCGACGCCCAGGCGCTTCTGGCAATGTGCCAGCAGTTGATGAAACACGGTTTCAAACAACTCCCAAGGGCGGTGGCTGTTGGCATACGCCAACGTCGAGCTTCTTCAGCCGTTGCAGCAGACGTGGTTCGAAAACACGCGGAACTCGGGACGCGGGCGAACGGGCCGGCTCTCGCACCGGCGCTGACACTATGCCGGTACACCCAGCGCTCCTCGCGCAACACGCGCCCCTGGTCATCAGGCCATTCCCGAACAAACGCGATCTGGCAGCGCGTGCTCATACCACACCACCCCCAGATGGACGGTTTCCCGCCCCGCGCTCCCAGAGGTCGCCACAACGCCACACGCTTTTGGGCTTCTCACCGGCAAGCAGCACCGCAGCAACGCAGTCATTCCCGGCATCCTGACGAAACGGTTTATGAAAAAAAGTTTGCGGCGAACCCTTCAGTAAACCTTTTCATACAACAGGGTCGTTTGCCCCGGTAGGTGGTCTTCGGGTGGTGAATCCTGGCAGGTCGAAGATGACCCAGGAAGGACATGCTGATTCCGGTGTCCTCTGATTAGCCACCCGCCGAGATTGTCCCCGGCATCGGGCTAAACGACGCTGGGTACGGTTCCGCGGCTTCCACGAGAACCTGGAGCCGATCCATGAATTCAGCCGGCGAAAACGGTTTTGGCAAGAAGTGTAGATCACCGAGGTCGATGCCGTAATATGGGCAAATTTCAGCTCCAGTGCACCCAGACATGAACAGCACTCTTAGTGCGGGACGATACTGCAACAACTTCCTGGCTAATTCACAGCCGTTCAGCCCGGGCAGCGAGATGTCTGTTATGAGTATGTCGATTTGACCGTCATGACTCTCAGCGGCCTGCAGGGCTGTGTAATAATCTTCCGCATCCAGCACGTGGTAGCCGTGGAAGGTCAACAGTTGTCCCAAGACCCGCCGCGCCAATTTTTCATCATCCACCAGGAGAATCGTCCCTGTGTTCTCAGGCATATACGACACCAGGGCGGGCCGAGTAAAGTACAGATGCCCACTCCAACCGGACGGCTCAGTGAAGTAGCGGCTGTGGTTTTGCAGCATTCCGACGGCCACACACGCTAGCAATTCCACGTCTCGGATCACCATTGGAGGCGATCACACTGATTCCCCAAAGATCCGTCTGCTCGAATAGTGCTGGTCATTGGCCGCCCTTTTGATCTGGGGCATCGCATCGAGAAACTCGATATCGAGACGGCCGGAGCGGGCGTGGTTAGAATGCGAGCGACCACGGTGTTTGTGGATGTCCTCAGCCTGAGCCGTGTGTGCGGCGGCAAGGCCAAGCCCGGAGATTCGTCAGAAAGAAGAACGAAAATCCTCTCGCGTGGCCGGCAATTCGCCAGACCTCGTCGATTCACGGCAGGCGCCTGCCCATTGGCAATGGTGTTGACCACGGTCGTGACGCTAGCAAGCGCCGTGTTGATAGGCGACTTCGCTCCGCCACCGGGGACTTCAGGTAACTCGGTGCCGCGCGTTTGCGGAAAGGACTGCTCAACGCTAACATGCGGGGAGATGGCGGATAGCGGACAACTGGCGCTCCTGGTTCATGACGGCGTAGATGCGTGGAATGCATGGCGGAAGGAGCATCAGGGCGTCGTCCTGGATTTGGAAGACGCGGACCTGATGAAGGTGGACCTGGCGGGCGGTCACGGCGTCGGCGCCAATCTTTACCGGCGAACCTTCGGGGCGCGAATCTCTTCGGGACGAATCTTCAGGGTGTAAACCTCCGCGAGGCCAATCTGTCGAACGCCGAGCTGGGCTTCACGATATTCGGCGATACGAATCTGAGCGGCACGAGGGGTCTGGAAGATTGCCGCCACACTGGGCCAAGCGTGGTTGACCACCAGACGATGATGAAGTCCTGGCCGCTGCCAGTGGCTTTTCTGCGAGGCTGCGGCTTGCCGGAGACGCTGATTGAATACTTCCCGTCGATGTTTAACCAGCCGATCGAGTTTTATTCCTGCTTCATCAGCTATTCGACCCATGACGATGAATTCGTGCAGAGGTTATACGCGGACCTCCAGGTCAAAGGCGTCCGCTGCTGGTTCGCGCCGGAAGACCTGAAGATAGGTGACCGTTTCCGGCAACGCATTGATGACGCGATACGGCTGCATGACAAGCTGCTAATCGTGCTGTCGGAAAACTCAGTGCGAAGCGCATGGGTGCGCGAGGAAGTCGAATCCTGCCTCGAACGTGAGCAGAGGGAGAATCGCACGGTGCTGTTTCCCATCCGGCTGGATGATGCCGTGATGGCGACAACCGAAGCGTGGGCCGCATCGATCAGGCGTCAGCGCCATATCGGCGATTTCCACAACTGGAAGGGCCACGATAGCTACCAGGAAGGATTCAAGCGGCTGTTGCGGGACTTGAAGCCTGAGAAAACGAAGGATGGCGCGAGCGGTTCTCGGTAGAAGGTTTATGCAGGCTCTTTCCGGGCGAACCCCGAAAGCGCCCAGAGGAAAGCCCATCCCAGGGCGAGAGCAGCAACGGGCGGTCCCAAGGCCAAGGCTGCCTTTTCCCCAAGCATTGGCCATGGACGAATAGGAGTGAGTGGGATTTGCTTCCAGTGTCCGTAACGAAGAGGCGAACGTACAGACATCGCAGGCAGGTGTTCAATCTGTCCGGTCGATTCCTTCCGGGTAGCGCGTGAGAACTAAGCCGTTGGCGCGGCGGACGCAACTGCGTGCGTGCTTGCGGGTTTGAGCGGCGTTAGCGTCGGTTACAGAAAGGAGTTTTCTGTGACCGAATTACGAAAACGCATGCTGGAGGAACTCCAGCGGCGCAACTTCTCTTCCGACACGATTCGCAGTTACATCGGGGCTGTTCGCGATTTCGCTGCGTACTTCCACAAGCCGCCTGACCAGTTGGGAACAATACCCAGGCGAACAGCCGCGCCGCTGACGGCCTTGCGGATACTGGATTCGTCGTACAAGTCGCTGTAG
>PSRJ01000126.1 GCA_003175985.1 Terriglobia bacterium | reverse complement strand
GACACGCATGGTGGGATGAGCCAACTTTAACTGGCGCGCCAACTGTGGACCGTCCAAACCCGGCATCATCACGTCCGACAGCAGAAGTTCGATGCGGCCGGGATGAGTTCGTGCAACTGCCAGCGCATCCAAGCCATCGCGGGCGGTCAATACTTCGAATCCCGCAGTGTGCAGTATGAGCGCAAGTAGGTTGAGCAAGGTAGGGTCGTCATCTGCGACCAGGATCGTGATCTTGCCGGTTTCCATGCCTTGCCTCGTTTTCCACAATAGAGACCTAGCGCTTGGAGAGGCTGTTGATTATGTACTGGAGCGAAACTCATTTCAATCAGCTAAACAGCCGATGACGCCCGAGACCAGGGCGTTACGCGCCCGCCGGTGTTGCAATCAGTGAAGTCCTTCAAGGCGTGCTCATATTTCAGTTGGGCCTGGCGAGGAATTTTCATGGCCTGCCGCAAGGCAAGCGTCCCGTCAACTTGGCCTGGGTCATCGAAATGCTCGGTGTCGTCTTTGGCCCGCTTATACGCCGCGTGAGCATCCTCAAGTTGGCGCCTGAGGATATTGGAAATTTCCTCCTCGGGCATTCACGGCACAGTCTCCTGTCTAGTCCCTAAAGCGAAGTGCCAATGGAACCGTGGACATAGACGGTCAGAGTCTAACAAATCCGTAGTGCAGGCGGGCATCTTCGGTCAAAGTTTGTGGACGAGCACACAAGCACAGGAAGTGTGCATAAATGGCGAAGCCCCGTGAATCGTGGTATTTGCGCTTGGCATGGGGATTGCCTTCCTGAACGTTGTGATGATAATCAAATTTCTTACGCTGTCTGTCGTCGTGTTGGCGGTGCACCTATTTGGGGTGTCCATTCTGACAGCTTCCCCGGTGGCGCAGACTCAGGCTCATCGCCGGGTTGCAAAGCATCGTCCGTCGCGCACGAAGAAACTGGCAAAAGCGGGCGGTTGGGCCGGTGCAGGCTTTGCCGCAGCCCGCGCGGCAGGTCCTGCCGGCAGTGCGGCCGTGGGGGCAGCGAAATACAGGAAGGACCTGAAGGCTGGCGGCAGAAGGCGAACCAAGGCCCTTGCAAAAATTGGCGCACCGATCGCAGCGGGCGCGGTCGCGGGTCCGGCAGGCAGCGCCGGGGTCGAGGCGGTGGAGCACCGGAAGTGGATCAAGCGTCACATTCTCCGTGTCAAAGCGCACTAGTCTCCGGGCTCGTAAGGATATTAGGGCTGGGCCAAGTACAATCGCCGCAGTTTGCCGCATTCGCGCGCGCGCCCTGGACATTCGGCGTCTCTTCTTGGGTGCTGGCGCGGAACCTGAAACGCCGCTGCCCGCGCCCCGCACTTAGGTATGCGGCCACAAAAGCCGCATCGAGGCACTAATGGCACTCACGTCAACGGGGCTTACTAACGGAGGCCGCACCGCCCACTACCAATTCCAATTCGACGATTCACTCTCCGCGCCCATCAATCCGGGTGGACCGGAACCGGCGCGCACCAACGCCGTGATCGCCGCCTGCGAGAACGATTTCAACCAGATGTCGGGCTTTTTCGGCAACATCGGGCTGGGCGTGAATACCCCAATCGCCGTGAATGTCACTCAGGACAGCGGCGGCGCCAGGTGGGACCTGGACTCCGGCAATCTGACCGTAACGATCAAGCCAGACGTAACCGGCTCCGCCACTTTTGTCCGATATCTGATGGTGGCGGAAATAACGGAAGTGTTTATGCGCGCCCAGGGACGCGGCTGGTTCGGAGACCACACCGAGGGCAGCGAGGGCGAGGGCCTGTCGCGTTTCCTGGCGAATCAGTTCCTGATTATCAACGGACTGGGAAACAATCCGCCGACCAACTTCGACAACAGTAACTCGTGGCTGAGCAGTACACGCCAGGATTTTGTCAACCACATCAACAATACCGACGATGGACCAGACGAGATCACCGGCTGCTCGCTGCTGTTCCTCTGGTACCTGTTTGCCCAACTCGGCTTTACGGTCAACCAGATTGTGGCGGCGGGCGCATCCAATCTGGGGGAGGTCTACCGGAATCTGACGGGCGACACCGGCGACCCATTCCCGTTCTTCAAGCAGTTGATGGACACAGCGTTCCCTGGCACGTCCACCATTACGAGCGGCAACCTGGATAACCCCTTCCCTCTGGGAATTCTGTCCTTCTGGGTGGATAAGAGCACCTACGGTGTGGATGAAGTTACGGATGTGATCCACTCGGCGAGCGGCGGCACTTTTCCGGAAGCGTTTTTCCTGGTGCTGGAGGGATTCAATATCAACCAGTTCAACGCGCTCGGAATCGGCGCCCCGGCGCTTTCCGGAGCATTCGCGGCTCTGCCTGGTCTTAGCATGACGGCACACCCGGCGGAGTTCGAGGACCCAAACCCGAATGTTCCGCAGAGGATTCGTTTCTCCTTCGACGTTACGTTCACAACCGCCACCCTGGCGGCCTTCCCCGCGGCCGGAAATCCTCCGGTTTTCGAACTGTTGAACGCGCAAATCAACGTAGGAGGCAATCCACTTCCCGATGCAACCGCCGCTACGCAGTTCGAATTGATCGCGGGCGCGGATCCCTACTTCACTAACATCGACCCGCAGCAAGACAATGTCTTTTACCTGAGCCAGGATCTGCGCGTATTCACCGCTACGCCTCGCCGCAACGCCACTCCCGTCGCGGGCGCGCCGGCCTTCACGAGCGACAGCTTCGATGGCGCTTACAACTATATCCAGGGCGTTCTGGGCTTTTTGAACGACCCTGCGAATGGCTTCACGGATGGGACAAACGATCCTTTCGCTTCGGGAGTGATTCCGCAGCCGGCCGACTCGTTATCGAGCGATTCGTCGGTGTCGGCGGTGACGATCCAGGGAGGATTCCCGCCTCAGTTTTTCAACAACTACAACTTCGCGATTTCGCGAGTCCGGCTGCGCGGAACGGCAGGGCCCGGGGGCGAAGCCCGGAATGTGCGGGTGTTCTTCCGCATGTGGTCGACCCAGACGGCCGATACCGGATTCGATCCGAGCTCGACTTACCTCAGCCAGTTGGACTCCGGACATCCGCGTTTTCCGCTGCCAGCGCCGGACAGCCATACGGTCCCATTTTTTGCGACCGGAAATGCCCCGGATCCGAATGACCCCAATAACCCGGAGTACGGTACGAACGGCATCAACAACCGGACCATCACGATTGACACCGGCGACACCAAGTGGGCCTATTTCGGGTGCTTTCTGAACGTGTTCGACCCCGCGAACGTGGTGAACGGGTCGCGGGTGCAGGCGCTCATGGCGGGGACTCACCACTGCCTTGTGGCCGAGATTGCGTTCGACGATGCGCCAATCGTGAATGCGAATGGCGTGGTGGAGAGCCCTGAGAACTCCGACAAGCTGGCGCAGCGGAATCTGCAAGTGACAATATCCGATAATCCCGGGCCTGCGGTGACTCATCTCATCCCGCAGACCTTCGATCTGAAGCCGGGACGCGCCATTTCGACTACTCCCGGAGATCTGACCGATTACCCGGATGAACTGATGATCGACTGGGGCAACACGCCGGCAGGCAGCAGGGCGCAGATCTTCTGGCCGCAAATCGATGCCTCCGCCGTGCTGGGCCTGGCGAATCGGCTATACGGTACGCACCTCCTCACGGCGGCGGACGCAAACACGATTGAGGCTCCGGTTACCCGTGGGGTGACGTATGTTCCGATTCCGTCCGGCCAAACGGAGAATATCGCCGGGCTGATCTCCGTGCAGTTGCCGACGAACATCAGCGTGGGGCAGGAGTTCAACCTCCTGGTGCGGCGAGTGTCGACGCGCGAGGTGGTGATTATCGAAGCGCCCGGAATTGCCGCGCCACGGCCCGCCGCTCCGGACAAACCCGCCCGCGCCACAGCACTTCCTGAAGGCACTGACGGCGGCGGCACTTTCCCCCACCCGGATATTCCCCCGGGGCCTCCCACCCCGCCCCACACGACGCTGAATTGGCGCTACGTGACCGGCACGTTCCAGGTGAAAATCCCGGTCACCACCGAGGAAGTGATGCTTCGGCCCGATCAGGACGCCCTGGCAGTATTTAAATGGCGGCTGGAGAACATGCCGGTCGGGAGCCGCTGGCATCCGGTGGTCGAGAGGCAGATTGATTTCCTGTCTCAACGCATCATCGGCCTCGGCGGCGACCCGGATGCGATTCCTCCATCGCCGGATGGCGCTCCTCTGAAGATTGACACGAAGGGGCAGGGGAGTCTTGCCATCAGCTTTACCGCGAGCGGCGGTGGACCGGTCAGCGACCGGGCTGACATAGTCGTGAAGGCGCGCCAGGAGTCGGATGAGAGACTCATTCGCCATTGGAACACCGAAAAGACGCTCTTCGTCCGCCACTTGAATGCCGCCAATGGCGGCATTTACGAGGTGCAAGCGATCTCCGATCAGCATGAAATCGAAGGCCAGTTCGCGGCCATTCGGGAAGGCAAACTGACGCAGGTCGTCCTGGTGCTCAAGAAGAAGCATCACAAGTAAGCTCGGAGGACGCTTCGGGCCGGATATCGTTCCGATCTGGATCGGTAGGCCATTTTCACTCCTGCTGGTCCGGAACGACGACACCTGGACGGGGAATCGCGTATTCTTGCAAGGTCGCGTATCTGCAACCTTCTCACTTCGAAGTGACTATTGCGTTTTTTTCGGCGAGCTCTTCGTCACGTTCGGACTCATTGCCACCGATGACGATGTGTAAACGTCGAGCGTTCGCCGGTCCACACCCAACCCATGCGGCCGGCCCTCTACATGGATCACATCGAGGATTTTGCCTTCCTTCATAATCGTCACTGCGCCGGCATTGACATCGCTCACGTAGATGGTGTCATCAGGCAGAATCTCGATTCCGCCGCGGCAGGGGACTGCCCAAGTTTCGAGAAACTGCCCATTCTTATCGAACAGCGAAAGCCGCTTATTGTCACTGTCGCTGACAATCACCCGCCCTTTGGAATCGACCACAACGCCGTGAGGTAACTTCAGTTGTCCCGGTTCGCTCCCCTTAATGCCGCCAATAATCCGAATGAACTTCCCGTCGTTCGTGAACTGTACCACCCGCGAGTTCAGGTACCCATCCGATACGAAGATATCGCCGTTCTGCGCAAGGAAAACCGTGGCCGGCCGGTTGAAAGTTTCATGCGATGAATTGTCCCCGGCAACGCCTCGCTTTCCCAAAATCATGAGCACTTTCCCATTCGGATCAAGCTTTAGTACCTCGTGCCCATTTGTATCCACAGCCCAGATATTCCCGTCACGATCGAAGGTCATCATGTGAGCTTCCACCAGCAGATTCTCATCCCCCCAAGCTTTGAGAAATTGTCCGTCGCGGTCAAAAACTCGGAAATAGGGCGCCTTGCGCACAAACACAACCACTTGTCCCTTGCCGTCCGCCGCGACCCAACTGGTTTCCCCGCTCCATGTGGTCCCCGTCGGCAGTTTGGCCCACTGATTCATGTTCACGTCGTAGCGGTTGAACAAGCTGGACTGAGCAAATGCTCCGGCTGCCAGCACTACGGCGATCAGGACAGCGAAAACCGCTCTTTTCATTCCAACACTCCCTCGTTTGCTCGGCCCCACAGCCCGCACTGCAGACCGCCCGCTCAGGCTTAGATGCGGGGAGTATACTCTAGCTGTCTTGCCAGGACAAGGGCCTTTCGCCGGCTCAAAACACGAACTTCAGCGGAAGGTCACGATTCGCGGATCGCATGCAGTCAACCGCGGACAACCAGGCTCGCCTGGCTGAACTGGAACGGGCGGCCGAAGCGAAACGGCGATAGGAGCGTTGCAGAGCCATCGCGGTACGCCGGAACACTACCGATATGAGGTCATAACGCTCCCCAACCGTGCTTCAGGCGTCTGCGCTTCGGATGATGATCACCAGGTCTGAGTCCGTTCACATTATCAAGCGTTCCATCTGGCGCTTTGTGCAGGAAATGGCACACCACATGGATGGCTCTGGCGGGCTGCGGAGGTCCGCACGGCCTGTGATGTAATATGAAGCCTGTATGCCGACGTACCTGCTGGCATTCTTGCTTGGCGTGGTTGCCGGACTGCGGTCCATGACTTCGCCGGCCGCGGTCAGCTGGGCTGCCCGTCTGGGGTGGCTGCATCTGGAAAATACGCCGCTAGCCTTTCTGGGGTTCACGGCCGCGCCTTACGTTGTGACCGTTCTTGCGATTGGGGAGTTGATCAACGACAAGCTCCCGAAGACGCCCAGCCGCAAAACGCTCGTGCCGTTCGCCGCGCGCATTGTGACGGGGGCGTTGTCTGGAGCAGCTCTCGGCGCCCCAGAGGGCGCGCTGGTTGGCGGCCTGCTGGCCGGAGCGTTGGGCGGCGTGGCGGGCACGCTCAGCGGCTACGAATTTCGAAGCCGGCTGGTGAAGGCAACGGGCGGTAAGGATCTTCCCATTGCCCTCCTCGAGGATGTAATCGCGATCTGCGCCGCGTTTCTGATTGTCTCGTGAGTCTCCTGACAACAGACTTCGACGCAATCATCATCGGCGCCGGACAGGTGGAAACGTAAGTTGGTTTGGCGGCGCCTTGCGTGAACACAGGCTGCAGCCGAACATACACAACGGTGGCGAGTGCCTATGCCGCCTACATGGCGTGCGGCGTCGCGGATTTCGGAGTCACGATCGATGGCGGCGTTAGGAAGCCGTCTGATGATGTGCTTTCCAACCTGGAACGAGGCCACCAGCGCGCGAAAGATCGGCTAGCGATTCGCCATTATGTGGCCGAGATCGATCGGTATCGTCGTGCCTTGGAGTGAGATAGGATGCCCTGCCGCCAAGAACATCCCCTCGCTCCAACCTTCATGAAGTCGGCTCACTCGGCATTCGAGGAAGTCAGCGGCACGACGACGATGCGCGCCAACTTGTTAGCTTCATCCTTGTCGCGTTTCGGTTCGCTGAATAACGCACCATCACCGCCAGCCTTCTCGATTGCGTACAGGCTGCACACCACGGTGCGGCAGTGAAAGACCAGTTTCGGCGGATTGTTATGGCTGCTGCGTGTTACTGCACGGGGCAATGCCAGCGTCGTCTGCCTGGAGTCGTCGCCTCGGATGTACCAGACGGAACCCTCGTTCGTAATGCTGTAACCACCCGGCTGTTGAATCTTATCTGAGCCTGCTGTAAATGAGAACGGAACCTGTGCTTTCAACGTGACTTGGGCCTGGGCGGTCGTGAACGCGACAGCCAACATGGCTGCCAGCGTGATGATTCGCCAATTCGAGCTACTCATGGTCTAAACCTTCCTTTAACGTTCAGTTGGCGGCCACCCTATCGAATGAACCGCCTCATTATGAGAATGAACTCGACAAGCCCCGCGTTTCACTGGGCGGTTGGGCCTCATACCTAGGGAGTGTGCAGTAGCATCGTCAGCTCTCGGACCGGATAAAACCCTCCTCGCTAACCCGGCGAAGGGCGCGGCCACGATACGAGGCCCACGGACTGTGTTAAGAGACCAGCCGTTCTCGCCGGCCATTGCGCACATGGGCCGCGAGCATTCAATCGGCTAGGCGAACGTGGTCACGCATCCATGCCGCCAATCTTTGGGAGGACTCCGCGATGGCGTTGCGGTCCTTCCTTTGAACGGCTCCAATTACTCTAGCCATTCTCGTACGACCCGCTACCATGATCATTCAGCGGGGATTCCGAGGTGATGGAGGATAAACTGCGCACGCTTGAGGTTCCGGATCTCCAGCCACTCTTTGGTTATGGGCGCGAGCGGTCCCCGCTGTTATAGCTACGAGCTTGTGCATCGGATAGTTCAGCAAAAGGTTGGCGGGTTGTCGCTGGTTCCAGCGGGGTAATACTCTTTCTGATTACGGAAGGGCTGAGTCTCTTCGGCACTTTGGGGCGCGGCCCGCTGCGGGCGGCATCGCTGGTTGTGGCGGTCGCAGCCGCCGTATGGCCGGTTTCTGATTTTCGAGGATGCGGACCGGCCCTGTCCGAGCCGCGACCGTCAGGGAGCGGTCTGCGATTCTGAAACACGCTCTCGCAATTGCGCAAGCATGTACTACGCGCTCGCGGGAACCGCCACTGCTCGCGCCGGCCACAGACTCACCCTTCGATTCGCGAGTCCGTAGCGTCCGCGAACGCAGAATTCGTGTTTGAGGATCCGGACCGCATTGTGATCGCCGCTGGCGCGGGCGATTTCGCCCGAGACGCACAGGTTCAACGCCACCGAGTTGTCGAGGCGCGCCGGCCAGGCCACGGCTAACTCGAGCAGCGTACCGACAGGTAAAATTTCCTGCGATTTAAAGAGAATTCCCCCCCTGGAGACGTCCAAGGTCCGCCCGGAGCCAGTTTGTAAGATCTGACCTTCATGAATTACCCGATACTCCAGGTCCGCCGTAATCTTGTACCGATGCCCGGAGCGGCGATCTCCAGACCTAAGATGAGCACGCCGTTGTCGCGCTGTCATGAAACCAATTTCTCCCAGAATGTGTTCTCAGGCTGCCGCCCGCCGCTCTGCCGGCGCGACGGAATCCATGATCCACCGCACCTGCACCCGCTCGAACGGAGCGCCGCAGTAATCCGAAGCCCCCGCTTCCAACGCATCCAGCCACTGGCTGGTTCCGGGCATCCGTGTGACTACCACCACCGGCAAATTAAGATCCGCCCCGCGTAGAAGAGCTATCGTGCTCCGAAAGTCGGGACTGTCGCCGGAGACAAAAACCACTTGCGTCCTCGGCCTTCGTTGCAGATCCTGCACATAGGTTCGCCGGCTGACTTGATGTGCCTCTGCCCGCAAGACCTGAGCCAACTGCTGCGCCAAGTCGTCCGGAAGGCCAAGTAACGTGACACGAGACATGATGGGCTCCTTCAATTGGTGAATTTCTCGCCTGGGAGAGGGCGGCAGGTCGGCGAAGACCGGGCTGGTTCTAGGCTATCGGATCGGACGAGCAGTGTCCAATCGATTATTCTTATAAGCTGGTGTGCCTATTTGTTTTCGGCCGCTGCCTGCCGATATCGGTCCATTTCCGAGCGGGCCAGGGACTCCAACCCATCGGCCTGGTAAATCTGCGCGAGGAAGTAATGCGCCGCTGGCAGCTCCGGAGCCGCGTAGTTGAGGTATTTCGCGGCGGCAGCCCGCGTGTCGCCGTTCTTCGATAGCAGATAGCCGAGCAAGAACTGTGCCTTGCGGTTTACCGGGTCCAGACTGACCGCAGTCTGCGCCTCGGGTTGAGCCTGTTGCGGCCGATGCAGCAGAATCAGGGCCAATGCCAGGTTCGCGTGATATACGGAATTCGACGGATCGAGCTTGACTGCCTGGCGCAGTTCCTCGGCCGCGATATCGAAACGGAGCAGCTCGATGTAAGTTACAGCCAGATTACTATGCGCCTCGGGAAACCCGGGATCGATCGCGACCGCCTTCTCGAGCTCCACGGCGCATCGCGCCCAGGAACCGGAATTTACGAACTTCAGGGAGCGGTTGAACGCATCCCACGCCTTCGTAGGCGTATTGTGACGCAATCGTTTCGCGGAAACCGTAAGCCCTCCGGGCTGGTTGATTTCCGTTCTCTCCAGCACAAAGGATTGTTGATATTCGTTCCAGAGCGCCATCTGTGAAGGTGTTGGCGCGACCTGCGCCATTAGGGGAGCACCATATAGTATTAAAAATACCCTTCGGATATTCATACACTTCTCCTATTTCGGGATAAGAAACGATCAGAGTTCGCGTATTATGTAAAGGGCTGGACTGGGCCTGAAGATATGTCGATCGCTAGCGGGGATCCGACTGTTGAGCATGCAACAAGTTGGACCTGCTCAACTAAGACCAATATAACTGGTGAGCGCCGGGGGACTCCAATCGAAAGTTTCTATCGTGACAATGCCATTAAATTCCTATTACCTTAGATAACTACTGGGGCCTTTGATTACGCCTATTACTCGACTGCGCCAGCCGCGGCTTCGGACATCCGGGCGGAAGGCCCGAGATATCGCCGGTATACATGTCCGAGCGCATAGAAGGCGCAGCCGGCCAGAACCGCGGCTACGGCATTGGTCAACAGTACTCCAAACGCGGTGATGAAGAATGCGCCGCCATCGATCGGACTCATGTGTGCCAAACGCCGCCATGTGCTCCACTCGAGCAGACAGAACCCCATCCAGGCAGTGACTCCTGCCAGGGCGGCAAGAGGTATGTGCGCTAACAACCCCGAACCCAATCGGACCAGCGCGAATAAGAATACGGCATGCAACAGATTCGAAATGCGACTGGTGCCGCCGCAACGCAAATTTGCCAGACTGCGGGCCGGAATTCCGACGCTGAGCGGGGCTCCGAAAATCCCGGCGCACAGGTTTGCAATTCCGTAAGCCCCTAATTCCGCATCGGCGTCGCTGCGCTTGAGATTCTTGTGCCGCCCGCGGAAATGCTCTACCACACGGGAAGTAAGCAGCAGGTTTACGGAAGTCACGAATGCCAGAGCCAGGCCGGTCGGCAGCACGTTCCAGACATCTTCCGGGCTCCAGGCAAACCCGGCGAAGGCCGGCAGCGCGAGCTGCAGTGACCCCACCTCAGGCTCATGCAGGCTGGCCAGCCGCGCGATCAAGCCGGAGAGTACGATTCCGATCAGGGGCGCCGGCAAAACCGATCTGAGACGTGCGGACAAGCTCGCGGCAGCGATCACGATTCCTCCCAGCAAAAGCGGTGCGATACGCGCATTCGGCGCTTGTCCCAGCAGCGCGATCAGTTGTGCTAAGGAGTTGGCTCTGGCCGGCGCGGGAACACCGAGAATCACATTAAGCTGTGAGACAACCATGATGGCGCCGATTCCGGAGGAGAAACCGGCCACGACTGCCGCCGGGACCTTGCTTCCATGACGCCCCAGGCGTAACACGCAAAACGCCATCATGAGCACGGAGGCGACGATCGAGACTTTAGCCGCGCCGCCGATTCCCTGGGCCCGTACCGCATTGGCGATGAAGGGAACGGTAGCGCTGGCCGTGCCGCCGATCAATACCGGATTGCGGCCTAACGCCGCGGTGATCGGCGCCGTCAGAATCGACGTCAGCACGCCGAAGACCGGGGGCAAGCCCATCAACGCGGCCATCGAGAGGCCGTAAGGCAGAGCTATCAGGGCTGCGACCAATCCCCCGCTTACATCTCCCAGGAATCGCCGCCAGCTATATGTTCCGGTCTTTCGGATCATGGGCCGGTCAGGCCATCACTTTAAGGAAGGCGCCCTTGAACCGGTTCATTTCCTCCTGAGTCCCGATAGTTACGCGCACGTACGTAGGCCAGCTCGGCCAGACACGCCCGATGTAAATCTTCTCTTTGCGCAGCGCCAGGATCACTTCATCACCGGGCCGCTTCACATCGACCATAAACTTGTTGGAGACAGACGGCACGAAGTGGAAGTTGTGCTTATCGAGAAACGCGAGCGTATCTTCGCGGACACCCTGAATGATCTTGCGGCGTTCGCTTACCAGATTCTTCACTTTGAGACTGGCGGTGGCGGCCACCATGGATGTGACCGGCATCGCACCGGCGCTGAACGGTGTCATCTTCTGCAGCAGGTCCGGCCTGGCCAAGGCGGCGCCGGCTCGCAAGCCCGCCATCCCATAGATCTTGGAGAAAGTGCGGAGGACGATGATATCCTTGTCGGCCGCGACGAGATCGCTATTGAATGGCGCGCCGCTAATGTGCGTGTAAGCTTCATCAAGAAGCACAATACAACCCGCGGGCTTATTCCGCACCAGCCACTCTATATCTGCCTTGGTGGTAAGGGTTCCGGTCGGATTATTGGGATTGCAAACATAAATCACGCCGGCCTTCGGGTGGGCCTTCGCCAGGGCTTTGACGTCATGCGAGTAGTCCTTGTTCAGAGGCACTCGAATCACTTTAGAACCGATGAACTTCGCGGCGCGCTCGCCGGCTTCATATCCGGGGTCGGCTATCACAAACGGTTTTTCCGGCGAAGTGAATGCAAGCACCGCCTGGTGAAGGGGGGCGCTGGAGCCGGCAAAGATCTGGACGTAACTCGCGTCAACGCCTTCCTGTTCGGCCAGCAGCTTCTGCAGGGCGTCGGTCTCTCCGTACATATACCGGCCGCCCTTCGATACCACACTATGCACCGCCTCCGCCGCCTCTGCGCACGGGCCGAGGGGGTTCTCGTTGGCGTTGATCATGACCGCATCCGGGGGCACATTCTCGATTTTCGAAAGCTGCGCTAATGCCGGCTCGTTGTAAAACGGCAATGTTGCACCCGCGGCCAGCATGGTCGCCAACCGCCCGAAACTGCGCCTTGTAAACCCACGGCGCAGAAAGTCGTTCTGCTGTTCTGGACTAAGCCTCACTTTTCTCTCCTTGAAAGCTGTTGGGTACACCGCTGACTCACTGCTTCGCGACGGGACAACAGTCGCCGGCAGTTGTGAATCTCAAGACTTGGAAAGGAATCCGCTGCGAGGCGTCAAAGGGTTCCACTCAGGCGGCCCGGGAACTCTTCCGCGGCTCACTGGCTGAGAGGACAGACTGAAACATTTCTAAGCTAACCCAATCGGATGCCAAAGTCAACTTCAAACGCAACTCATCGCCGAATCCGCCAGCCCGCCTTACCGGGCGATTATCAAATCTTTCGATCGGCCTGCTGAAAAATATTTTCGTGACATGCCGGGAACGCTGCTGTATGATTCCCTCAAAAGGGTTCTTCCT
The DNA here is from genome assembly GCA_003175985.1 of Terriglobia bacterium. Classification (GTDB taxonomy): domain Bacteria; phylum Acidobacteriota; class Terriglobia; order Bryobacterales; family Bryobacteraceae; genus PSRJ01. The sequence continues at coordinate 6,863 of PSRJ01000126.1, read as the reverse complement.
CTTTCCATTTCAGCGCCAGGCTGCGCCTTACGGATAGGCGTTTATCCGACGAAACAAAACCCCGCTGGTTTCCGGCTCTCAATCATCAGGAGGTTTATTCGTGGAGATACGATTTATCGTTCGGTTAGGGGTGGCAGCCGCGTTTGGTCTTTTTCTACCGGTTTCGGTCCCCGCCCAGTCTTATCTGGGAGGTCTCAGCGGACTGATTAAAGACCCCGGCGGTGCAGTGATCGTCAACGCGAAAGTTACATTTACGAACCAGACTACTTCAGTCAGCCGAAGCACCACAAGCAACGCCCAAGGCGAGTATGTCTTTGCACAAATGGATCCGGCCACGTATACCTTGACAGTGGAGGCTCCTGGGTTTTCCAAAGTAGAGCGCTCGGGAATCGTAATCGCAACCCAGCAGTATGTGACCCTCGATCTCACCATGGCTGTCGGCGAAGTAAGCAGCACGGTGCAAGTCACGGCCGAGATTCCACTGATCGAAAGCGCTAACGCCTCCAACGGTCAGGTATTAGACACGCAAAAGCTGACCGACCTCCCGAACCTTGGCCGGAATCCCTTTCTGCTCTCGAAACTCTCCTCGAATATCGTTACCGTGGGAGATCCACGCTTCAACCGGTTTCAGGATCAGAGCGGCTCCTCGGCCATCTCGATTGCAGGCGGCCCTGTCCGCGGCAACAATTATCTGATCGATGGCATTCCCATAACTGACTCGATCAACCGGGCTGTCATCATTCCTTCAATCGAGGCCACACAGGAAATGAAGCTGCAAACAGGTACTTATGACGCCACGATGGGCAGGACCGGTGGCGGAGTCTTCAATACCCTGCTGAAATCCGGTACCAACGAGGCGCATGGCTCGCTGTTCGGTTACACTCGCCAGACAGACTGGTTGGCCAACAACTTCTTTTACAATGCCAACGGAAGGGCTCGCCCCGATACCCCGTTTTACACCTGGGGTGCTTCCTTCGGCGGTCCTGTAGTGGTCCCCAAATTGTATGACGGTCATAATCGCACATTCTTCTGGGTGGCCACGGAAAGCTACCGGCAGAAGTCGCCTCTTTCAGATCTATATGCTCTACCTACAGCCTTGGAGCGCGCAGGCGACTATTCCCGCAGTTCGGTTACTGTCTTCGATCCCTTGACCTCGCGCCCCTGCACGGCCGCCGATGGCTGTCCAACCGGTGTCAGTGTAGTGCGGCAGCCGTTTGCGGGTAACGCGATTCCAGCGAATCGCATCAATTCCGTGGGCGCGGCCGTTCTTTCCTATTTTCCTTTACCGGCTTCCAGCGGAAAGACCGATAGTTTCAACTTTACTGGAACCGATACACTCTCTGATCGGGCCGACGAGTACACCGCCAAAATGGATCAGACAATTACGCAACGGTGGCGGGTCACGGGGTCGTATATGCACTACAAGAGCCGCGAGCCAGGCGGGAACACGCTAGGAACCCTCCCCGGCGGCAGCAGCAACGGCCCGTACCTTCTCTACCGCAAAGTGGATGCGACAGCCGTGAACAGCTTTGTGACACTCAATCCGACGACGGTTCTTACAGTACGGTACGGTTTCAATCGTTTCCCTAATTTCACGCAGGGGATCAGCTATGGGTTCAGTCCCGCCGGTCTCGGCTTTCCTTCGAGCTACGTTGGTGCGATCCAGGCTCAATATTTTCCGGAGATCGATCTCTCAGCAACAAGATCAGCTCGATTTCGCCGAGTATTACCGCCTACTCCTCGAAGAATCTCTCCGGCAGTGTCTCAAAGTACGTAGGCCGTCATAATCTCAGTTTCGGCGTCGATTACCGGCAGATTCATACGGATTTCACGAACCTGAGCTTCTCCGGGGGTGACTTCGCGTTCAATGGCGTGTTCACTCGCCAATATCCCAATCAGACCAATGGCACCGGCGCGGACTTCGCGGATTTGCTGCTCGGCTTTCCTTCGAGCGGCTCTGTGAACACTACGACCAAGCTATACGACTATGTTCGATATTACTCCGGCTTTTTGCAGGACGATTTCCGGGTAAGCAACAAACTGACTTTGAACCTCGGGCTGCGCTATGAATACGAGACAGGTGTCACGGAAAGCGTCAACCACTTGGTTGTCGGCTTCGATCAAGCGGCAACCAACCCGCTTGCCGCGGGCGTCACCGGTATCACGCCGCTGGGGGCGCTTCAATTTGCCGGCGTTGGTGGCAACCCATCCTCCTGCTGCCACCCTTCCCGGACAAAATTCGGCCCGCGCGCCGGAGCCGCTTATCAGGTCAACTCGAAGACTACCGTCCGCGCCGGTTGGGGAATGTTCTATGCGCCGACTATCTTTAACAACGACGCGTCAATCGCACCCGGTTACACGCAATCCACAACTTACGTAGCAAGCAACGACGGGAATGCTACGCCGGCGAACTCGCTGAGCAATCCCTTCCCCAACGGCATTTTACAGCCGGCCGGCAATTCACTCGGAGCACTGACCGCCATCGGTTCGACCTTTAACTATCTCGATCAGAATCGCACTGCGGGCATCGTCCATCAGTTCTCGGCTGACATCCAGCGGGAGTTGCCCTTCGGTATCGCATTGGAGCTGGGCTATATCGGTTCCCGCTCCCGCCATCTGCAACCGGCACCCACTGGAAACGGAAACATGAATATCAACCAGGTGCCGGCAAGCTATCTTTCGCTGGGCTCCAAATTGAGTTCGCCGGTAGCCAACCCGTTTTACGGGCACGGCGGCTCCGGAGTCATCGGCAGCGCAACTGTCGCTCAAGCACAGTTACTCATGCCATTCCCCGAATACAGCACAATCGGGGAAGTCACCAATCCGAGTCACGCGCAATACGATTCGATGGTTATCAAAGCTCAGAAGCGAATGTCCGCCGGGTTGACGTTCCTTTCCACATTCACGTGGTCGAAGAACCGCGATAACGAATTCGGCAACGGAACATCCAATTCATTCAATGGGTTTTCCGGCAGCACACCACCGAGCCAGCCCCAGGATTACTATCACCTGCAAAACGAATGGTCGCTGTCGTCAGTCGATACGCCATTGCGGTTTACGGGGACCTGGTCGTATGCCTTGCCGTTCGGTAAAGGCCGGCATTTCCTGGGGAGCAACAAGCTACTCGATTATGTGGTTGGCGGATGGCAGATGAACGGCACCGTGATTTACGAAACCGGCTTCCCGCTTTTCATCTTCCAGCAGAACCTGAATTCGGTGATCGGCACTGGAGAGCAGCGCCCCAATGCCAGCGGCATTAGCCCGGCGGTATCGGGCAGCGTGGAAGAACGGATTTACGGCTATATCAATCCGGCCGCATTCTCGCAGGCGCCGGCATTCACGTTTGGCAATCTCTCGCGATCCATCGGCTATCGCGGTCCGGGCACGAAAAATTGGGACGCGTCGCTGTTCAAGGATTTCAAGATCAGAGAGCGCTTCAACGGCCAGTTCCGCGCCGAAGCCCTGAATGCCTTCAATTCCCCTCGGTTCGCGAACCCGAACACGCAATATGCGCCCAACAGCAGCTCGTTCGGAAAGATTACGTACCAGGCGAATCTTCCCCGGCAACTCCAGTTGGGGGTACGTTTCTTCTTCTGATTTCGATTTCCCTCCACGCAGCCCGCAAACAGGAGCCGCCACCCCCTCAGGCGGCTCCTCCCCTCCGCCGCGATTCCTCATATAATGAACATCAAGCCCCGTGGCTGCCGCTTTTCCAAGTCGAACGTCGCGCGTTTGCCGTGTCGGTGTATTCCTCTTCGCGAGCCTTCGCTTCCTGGCCGCGCAGGTGCATCCGCATCTCACCGTAGTAATGGACTTCCGAGGCCCATATTCGCAACCTGCGGTCCGCGAAATGCAACACGAAGCCGAAGGGATCCTCAGCAGCTCAGGGCTGAGCCTCGATTGGCGTCTCTCTGGCCAGGCTCCGCACGAGACATATGACGACCTGGTGGTGGTGCGCTTCAAAGGGGACTGCCGGCTCACTCCGGCGCCGCCCATCTATGACGAACTCGGCCCGCTGGCTTCCACCTACGTTGCAGATGGCGCGGTGCAGCCCTTTAGCGACGTCGCCTGCGACAAGATAACGGCTTCCGTCCGCTCAGCGATCTGGGGGAAGGATTTTGCGCGTGGCGACATGCTGCTCGGGCGCGCGTTGGGACGCGTTCTTGTGCACGAACTCGTTCACATGCTGACGCGGTCGGAACGGCACGCCACCGAAGGTGTCGCCCGGCCGGCTCTCTCGGCAAGTCAGTTGACGGCAGCTTCACTCCGCCTCACATCGGCGGACCTCGAACTTCTGCGCAGCTACGCCGCCGCTACACGTCCATAATTTCGATCGCCTGCGCGAAATCCTGGATCGGATCGCGGCCTGGTGTGGGCCGGTACTCGTGAGCGATGTAACCCGTGAATCCCAGGTCGGCGATGGTCTTGGCCACAAAACGGTAATTGATTTCCTGCGTGTCGTCGATTTCGTGGCGTCCCGGAACACCTCCCGTGTGGAAGTGGCCGATCCATTGGAAATTCTGCTGGATGTTATGGCAAACGTCGCCATCCATTATCTGGACGTGGTAAATGTCACACAGCAATTTCACCCGCGGTGAGTTCACCCGTTTGCACACGTCAACTCCCCAGGCCAGATGATTGCAGATCTGGTCCGTACGTCCGAGCGCCGGGTCGTCGAACTTGTTGTTCATCACCTCCAGGCAAATGGTGACGCCCTTATCTTCGGCGCGCGCCTTGACCCGGTTCAAAAGGGCCGCCGCGTGGTCCGCTCCTTCCTCGTAGGACATGCCTTTGCGCTGCCCCCCGACCGTGATCATGTTCGGGCACCCATTCTTCGAGCAATCGTCGAGCGCCGCGGACATCGACTTTTCCAGGCCGTCGTGCAGTTCTTTGCGGATCAGCCCGCTTTCAAACGTGACGCCGCCGGTCGGTCCCATGGTGGGAATCAGTCCATACTTGCGCAGCGTCGGCCAGTCCTGGATCGGGATCAGGTCCATACCTTTTGCGCCGAGGCGCGCGGCTTCGCGGCAGACATCTTCAAATGGCATCTTGGGATCGAAGTTGACGCGCATGGCGCTCTGTTTCAAGCGTCCCTTGCGCGGAACGGCAGGCTGCGCCGCGGCCACGCTTACGGCAGCCGCAGCGGCGAGAAAATTTCGGCGTCGCATCGGTGGCATTATACTGGGTAGCCGCGCGCGGCGCCATCTCGCTCGATTTCAGGCTCATTTCCGGCGCGGCGCGGCAGATGGAACCCGTGTATATTATCCTTTGCAGCAGCCCGGGGTCGCAACGCGGCACGCCGGGCAACGTGCTGTTCGCGTTGGGAACGAAATGACACATCGAGTTTCGTTGTGGGCTCTTCTGGCGCTCTCGGCGTTTCTGTTCGCCGGTTGCGCAACTACACCGCCTGTAATTCCCACACCTCCATTGCCTCCGGCTCCTCCGCCGCCGGGTCTGATTAGCGCGCCCGTCCAGCCCAATCCCGTTCTGCCATCTCCACGCCCCAACGGAAGCTGCGCTGTCCGTGGGGCATTGCAGGACTCGAACTGCACGCCTGGAGTCATAAGCCCTCTAGTTACGCAGGCAAACATCAAACAAACGATCTGTGTCTCCGGCTACACTGCGATGATCAGGCAGCAGTTTGCGCCGGTGGATTACACCAACAAATTGAAGGCGCAGCAGATCGCGGAATACGGTTATGCGGACTCGATTCCGGCTGACTATGAAGAAGATCACTTAATCAGTCTGGAACTGGGTGGCCATCCCAATGATCCGCGGAATCTGTGGCCGGAGTTTCCGCATTCGCCCAACCCCAAGGATAGTGTCGAAAACAAGCTCAAGAAGCTCATCTGTTCCGGCAAGGTGGACCTGGCGGATGCCCAGCTTGCGATTGCCACGAACTGGCAGTCAGCTCTGCAAAGCGTCCACATAAAGCCATGAAGACACTGCATCCTCCGGAGCTTCGTAAGCTTTAAGCCATTTCGACGTTGCTCCTGGCGGTCGTGCTATCCGATTGTGGGTTACCATCGGCTCAGATAGATAGTCGGCCCTGTGAACACCGCGAAAAATATCGTTCTTATTGTGGATGACGAGCCGATCATTCTTCGCCTCGCTACGGCCGCTGTGGCCGACGCCGGTTTCCGTGCAACCGTGGCCGAAAATGGCGTCGCTGGATTCGAGTGCTTCGTGATGCTGCAAGAGGAAATCTGCCTGGTATTGGCGGACGTGGTAATGCCCGCCATGAACGGAGTTCAGATGGCTCAGCGGATTCTCGCAATTAATCCGGCGGCGAAGATTTTGCTCATGTCCGGCTACTCAGATCCCGTTTTGCAAACGCAGGGGACCATTGAGGGGCTGCCCTTCCTCAGGAAGCCGTTTCTGGCTGAGGACCTGATCAATAAAATCCGCTTCGTTCTGGGAATCGGCGCCGGGGCCTGACAATCACCTGGAGTCCGCGTAAAATAACAGTCGGCGTGCCGGCGCATGGTAAAATACTTTTGTAGCTTTTCCCGCAACAGCCGGGCAATCCAATCTGCCTCGCCCTCGCCCGAATAGCAAACAGAGAAGGAGTTAACATGAAAAATATTTTCGTAGGCAATTTGGATTTCGCAGCAACCGAATCGTCAATCCGTGGGCTGTTTGCGCCCTACGGCAACGTCGAGCGGGTCAATCTGGTCACAGACCGCGATACCGGCCGGTCGCGCGGTTTTGCGTTCGTCGAAATGACGGAAGCCGCCGAGGCGGACCGCGCCATCGCCGGCCTGAACGGACGCGAAGTCGACGGCCGCTCGCTCAAAGTCAATGAAGCGCGTCCCAAGACCGAGGGCGGCGGCGGCGGCCGCGGGGGCTTTGGGGGCGGCGGC
>PSRJ01000016.1 GCA_003175985.1 Terriglobia bacterium | reverse complement strand
CTTTCTTCTTCGGGGCAGCCTTTTTGGTTGCGCTCTTCATCGATTGATTCTCCCTAACATCAAATTTTGCGATTCGAAAACCGCAATGTGATTCATATATAAGGTGGTTCAGGATGAAAGTCAAGAAAAAAATGCATTGCCTGCTACCTTTCGGCGTGTTTCGGGTTGCATCGCGCGGCGACTCCGAAAAAAATATTTCGCCGCGTGCCTCATCTTGAAGCCGGCATCAACTCGTATATACAATAGACGCCGGTTGCGATGACTTTATTGCCGCTCATTCTCGCGCTCGAGACGCAAAGCGATACGGACTTGATCGTCCGTCTCCAGCGCCGCGATCCCCAAGCCCTGGCGGACCTCTATGATCGCTATGGCAGGCTCGCTTATTCGCTGATCCTGCGCGTGGTGCGGGACACGGGAGTCGCGGAGGACTTGGTGCAGGAGACGTTTCTGCGCGTATGGAATCGCGTGCAGGCGTTTGATGTAGAAAAAGGCTCGATCGGCCCCTGGCTCCTGGCCGTGGCGCGAAACCGCGCCATCGATTACCTGCGCTCCACCACTGGGCGAGCCCGCAACTCGCTGGAACTCGAAGCCACCGAGCATCCTTCGCTGTATACCGACATGGAGAAGGACCTGCTCGTCTCGGATAAGGCCCGCCGCATCAAGGCTGCCATGCAGAAGCTCTCGCCCAATCAGCGCGAAGTAATCGAGCTGGCATATTTCGAAGGCCTCTCGCAAACCGAGATGGCCCAACGTATGGGACAACCCCTCGGCACAGTGAAGACCTGGGTTCGCACGGCTTTGAAGAATCTGCGCGACGAACTCGGCACGGTGGTGGCCGCATGAACTGCGAACAGTTGCAGGACCATTACGAGCTTTACGCCCTGGGTCTGGCCGACGAGCCCGAAGGCAATGAAATCCGGCAGCACCTGGATCGCGGATGTGAGGTTTGTATGGCGGAACTCAAACGGGCGCGGACTTTGACTGCCGCGCTGGGCGGATCGGCTGCGCCGGCGGAGCCTTCTTCCAAGTTGCGGCGGCGGATTCTGGCGTCCGTCGGAGTCGAGCATGCCCGCTTGCGCTGGTGGTCTCCTTTCTGGGGCGTGATCGCAGTCATGTCAGTTTTCGCGGCCGTTTATTTCAGCGGGCGCGAGCGCGACTTCGCCCAACAACTGGCAGCTACTCGGCGCCAGGCGCAGGAACAAACCATCGAACTGACCAGGCTCAATGAAGCGTTTGCGATTCTCAACGGCCCCGATACCACCGAAGCCTCCTTCGGACAAGGACAGCCCCAGCCGCCCAAAGGAAAGGTGTTTGTAAATCCCTCGCAGGGAGTTTTACTGGTTGCGTCCAACCTGCCGCCTGCACGCACCGGGAAAATCTACGAGATGTGGATCATTCCCAAAGGGCGCATGCCCGTGCCGGCCGGGCTATTCCAGTCCCTGATGGATGGCACTGCTATGCACGTCCAGCGCGGCGCTGTGGATGTGAGCGCCACCGACGCCGTCGCTGTGACTCTGGAAAATGAGGGCGGCGCCGCGCAACCTACTTCTCAGCCGCTGATCGTCGCGGCTATTCCGGCCCGGGGCCCAGCCGCCCGGTAAGCGGCCGACCCTTTCTCTCTTCCACTTCTGCTCTCGATGGGGACGCCGCGCCCATAATGGAAGCATGCCAGTCGCGGCGCAGATCCCGCTTTCCATGCTGGTGGTGTTTGCTTCCGCCAAACTCCTGGCGGAGATCTTCGAGAGGTTCGGCCAGCCCGGCATAGTCGGCGAGATCCTGGCCGGTATCATCATCGGCCCGCACGTGCTGGGGTGGATGGAACTCAATGACGTGCTGCGTATCTTGTCGGACCTCGGCGTGATGTTCCTGTTGTTCCACGTCGGTCTGGAAGTGCGCGCTTCCGAACTTTTGAAGATGGGCGGCACTGCGGTCGTAGTGGCGGGCGCGGGCGTGGCGGTTTCCTTTTTCGCGGGATGGGGCGCTTCCGCTTTATGGGGAGCGCCGCGCATCGAAGGCATCTTCACCGGGGCGGCCATGGTCGCCACGAGTGTGGGCATCACCGCCCAGGTGCTGTCCTCGCGACGGCTGCTCCACACCCGCGCCGCAAAAGTCATTCTGGCGGCGGCCGTCGTGGACGATATTCTGGGCCTGCTTGTGCTTGCGCTGGTGAGCAGCATGGCGAGAGGCCCCGTGCGCTATTTGGATATCGCCCTGACCGCCGCCATTGCCATCGCATTTACTTGGTTCGTCGCCACCTTTGGTACCCGCACGGTAAGGAAAGTCATGCCGCATGTACAGGGTCGCGTCAGCCTTGCCGAAGGCGAGTTCGCTTTGGCTATGACCCTGCTCTTCGGGCTTTCGCTATTAGCGGTGTACGCGGGGATCGCCGCCATTGTCGGCGCTTTTCTTGCCGGCATGGCCCTGGGCGAGACGGTAGATCGCCGGGTTCATGAGCTGACCCGTGGCGTGACGGAGCTGCTGGTCCCATTCTTTCTCGTGGGCATCGGGTTGCGGTTCGATCTCTCGGTCTTTGCCACGAAAACGGTGCTGGCTTTGGCGGGGACTATCATTCTGGTTGCCATGGCTTCCAAATTCGCGGCTTGCAGCCTCGCATCGCTCAAGATGGGCCGTCCCGACGCGTTTCGCGTGGGCGTCGGCATGATCCCTCATGGCGAAGTCGGCATGGTCGTGGCGCAGCTCGGATTGAGTCTCGGCGTCATGCCACAAAGCGTCTACGGAATTATCGTCTTTATGTCGATGGTCACCACTTTGGCCGCACCGCCGCTGCTCAAACTGGTGTTCCGGGGAATCGGTTCACCCCGCGGTGTAGATGAAGAGATCGTTCGTGTAGGCTAATCGGGCGCTACAATGACGGGGACGTGTCCAACTATATCCGCTATCGTAACGGTTCCTCCTCGTCTTATGGCATCGTGGATGGCACGCTCGTCCGCGAATTGCAGGGTGACATCCTGGGCGATTATTCCGAATCCGGAATTGCGCGGCGGCTTGCCGATCTCGAGCTGCTCAACCCTTGCCAGCCGACTAAGGTTCTGGCAGTAGGGCGCAACTACAGGAGTCACCTCGGCAACCGTACGTACCCGCAACAGCCGGAGATCTTTTATAAGCCACTCACGGCCCTGCAGGATCCGGAGCGCCCGATTGTGATCCCGCGCGATGCTACTGACGTGCATTACGAAGGCGAACTGGTTCTCGTCATCGGCAAGCGTCTGAAAAGCGCCTCGCCGGAGGAGGCCTACTCCGCCATTTTCGGCGCTACATGCGGCAATGATGTGACCGAGCGTGATTGGCAGTACGGTCCGCACAAAGACGTTCAGTGGTGGCGCGCCAAAGGTTCCGACACCTTCGCCCCTGTCGGACCCGCCATCGTAACTGGACTCGACTACGACAACCTCTTGTTACAGACACGGCTCAACGGTGAAATTGTGCAGCAGGAGCGGACCGCGGATTTCATTTTCAACTGCGCAACGGCCATCAGTTGGATTAGCGGATGGGTCACCTTGATGCCGGGCGATATCGTTTTTACGGGAACTCCGGGAGCGACACGCCCTCTGCAACGTGGCGACGTGGTCGAAATCGAAATCGAAGGGATTGGCGTGCTGCGCAATCCGGTGGCATGATGCCGATTCCGGGAACAATCCCTGCGCGGAAAGCGTAACTCTTCGAGCAGGAGGCTTATGAACGCGAAGATCATATGGGTATTGGCGGCGGCTTTCAGCGCAACCAGTTGTGTGATGGGCACGCAGCCCGCTGGCCCCATGCAGCACGAATCCCGCTCCATTCCGCGAGGCGCTTCCGAATCCGCGCGTGTGGATCTTCGCATGGGCGGAGGCGAGCTTCGAGTCAATGGTGGCGCGCCGGATTTGGTGTCCGCGGATTTCGACTACAACGTCCCAAGCTGGAAGCCCGACATCCGCTCGAGCACCGCCGCGGGAAGAACGGACGTGACCATTCAGCAAGCCTCTGGCCAGTCCGGCGGCGGCAAGAACCAGTGGGATCTGCGGCTAAATAACGACGTCCCAACAGATCTCAGAGTGCGTCTCGGCGGCGGCGAAGCGCACCTGAATCTCGGCAGCGTCCCGCTGCGCAGCGTAGAAGTCGACATCGGGGCAGGCGAGCTGGATCTGGACCTGCGTGGCATGCCGAAGCAAAGCTATGACGTGCGCGTCCGCGGAGGAGCGGGAGAGGCAACCGTCCACCTGCCCCGCAACGCCGGTGTCTATGCCAAGGCCGAAGGTGGCCTGGGAGAGATCAAGGTGAGCGGCCTCCGCAAAGAGGGGCAGCATTGGATTAGCGAAGACTACGACAGAGCGAAAGTCCAGATTCACCTCGATATCAAGGGCGGCGTCGGCCAGATCAACCTGCTCGTGGAGTGAGCGCGTAATCTCCTGTACATTGCGCGTGAATTTGCAATATCAAGGCGGAGGCCCACATGAGGCCATTTCTGCCACTGTTCGTTTGCGTGCTGCTCGCGGGCTGCCGAACCAATGAATCTCCCGAGCAGCAGGTCAACGATCTGGAGATCACCGCTTCGGTGAAATCGAAGCTTGCAAGCGACCTGGGGATTTCCACCGTGCCGAATATTTCGGTCAATTCCACCAACGGCGTGGTGACGCTCGCCGGACAGGTGGATACGGCAGCCACCAGGGCCAAAGCCGAATCGATCGCCCAAGGAGTGACGAAAGTTAAGCGGGTGGTGGATAATCTCCAGCTCGCACCTGCGCCATAAAAGGAGTCTCCTAACCCGCTCCGCGCGCGAGCGTCAGGCTGTATGCCAAACGGCCCACCAAAGCTGCCCCGATCGCATAGCGGCTGCTTGCATGATCGGTGTAGCGGCAAATGGGAACCAACTCGCAGAAACTAAGAAAGGGCAGGTAATACCTGCCCCTCTAACGCGTTGCCCGGGAGGCAACAGCCATAGATAAGGCCCCGGCTGCTCCGGCGCCATTGCGGCGCAGCCGCAACCTTTTGATAATCTGACTCTACTCGATTGGGGCCTAAGCGGAAATACAGCCGAGATCGTATTTTTCCCGGCCGCCGGAGGTCTCACAATGGAGGTGCGGTCCGATTCGGCCGGCCCCTTTTTCCTGAGAGCTAATATGGTTTCAGGTCAATGTGGGAAATGGCGCCGCCTAAAGGGAGCAGGTTGTTCCAAACTCTTGGCAGACGACCCGTATTACGTGCCGGGTATGCCGTTGTCATCGGAGTCCTTGTTCTCTCCGTTGTCGAAGCGTATCGCATCCAAGTGAGCCTCTCCGGCCAGCACGAGGAGATCTATCGCCGCTACGTGGACGAGGAAGAACATATCAACACTCTTCGCCGCAATCTCTGGCAGGCTGGAAATTTCGTTCGCGACTTCTTCATCCGCAGCACTCCGGAGCAGGCGCAAACTCTGCGCTCGCAACTGCAGACTCTGCAGGCGGAAGATGCGGATGTTTTGCAGCATCTGGCTCAAATGTCTCCTCCCAGCCCTGTGCCGCCCGGAGTCGTGAAAAGTCTGCGCGAATTTTGGGCGGTGCTCGACCCCGTGCCGATCACCATGCTGCACGCCTCCAACGAGGAACAGTACGATTTCATTCAGCGCGAGATTGTGCCGCGGCGCGGCGAATTGTATGCCGCCATGCTCGACCTCAGTGACGCCGATAAACAGCGTCTCCGGGATTACGACAGGCAATTTGCCGAATCGAATGGCCGCGCGGCCGAACGCCTCCTGGCAATGCTCGGTCTGGGAGTACTTCTGAGTCTGGTCGTGGCGGCGTTCAGCTTGCGCCATGCGGAAACTCTGGAGCAACAAGCCGACCGCCATTACGCCGAAGTGGAGGAGGCGAAGCGCGAGTTGCAGCAGCTTTCCGGCCGCCTGCTCGAGATCGAGGAGGAGGGCCGCCGCCGCCTCTCAAGGGAGTTGCACGACGAAATCGGGCAGACGCTCGCGCTGCTTCAGATTCAAATCAGCAACGCGCTGGCGGCGCTGCAAGGCCAGCCTTCCGGCCCGCGCGAGCAACTGGAACGCGCGCGGTCGCTGGCCGAGAGAACCGTACAAACGATACGCAACATATCGGTGCTTTTGCGGCCGGCTCTGCTCGACGATCTCGGATTGGTTCCGGCGCTTCAGTTCCAGCTGGAAGATTTTCAGCGCCGTAGCGGAATCGCTTGTGAATTTGTAGAAGAAAGCGTCGCTGATTATCTGCCGGACCCCGTGAAAACCTGCATTTACCGCGTCGTTCAGGAAGCCCTGCACAATTGCGAGAAGCACTCGGGCTCCAGCAACGTCCGCGTCACGGTGCGCCAGAGACCCGGGTCTCTGGAAGCAGAGGTAGCGGATAATGGCTGCGGCTTCCAACTGAACGCCAAGGGGATGCCGGATCAGTCCCGCGGCCTGGGTCTGCTCGGGATTCGCGAGCGAGTCGCCCTGGCCGGCGGATCGCTGGAGATTGACTCGAGTCCGGGCCGCGGCACCAGAATCGCGCTTCGCCTGCCACTCGAAGCGCAGCCTCAGCCTGCCCCCCGAGTTGCCGCCGAGGTGCCCGCATGAGTACGACCCGCATTCTCTTGGTCGATGACCATACTTTGATGCGACAGGGGCTGCGCCACATACTGGAAAGTCAACCCGACTTCGACATTGTGGCCGAAGCCGGTTCCGGTCTGGAGGCCGTTGAGGCGGCTCGCGACCATAAGCCGGATGTGGCGGTGGTCGATATCGCCATGAAGGAGCTGAATGGGATCGAGGCGACTTCCCAAATACTCAAGGTGTCGCCGCTGACTTCTGTATTGATCCTCAGCATGTACAGCGACGAACGCTATGTGCTGCGTGCCGTGAAAGCGGGCGCGCGCGGGTATCTGCTGAAGAATTCGGCCGGAGACGAGCTGATTCAGGCCATCCAGGATCTTCAAAAAGGGCTTGCCTACTTCAGCCCCGCCGTGGCCGCAGTGTTCCGCGACGGGGTAGCCCGCCTGAAAGACGCGAACGTGCTGAACGACCGCTTCGATCTCCTCACCAGCCGCGAGCGTCAGATCTATCAGCTTCTGGCGGAAGGCAACAGCAACAAGGAAATTGCCAGCCGCCTCAATCTTAGCCTGCACACCGTGGAAACACACCGCTGGCGCATCATGGAGAAACTCGACCTGCACAGTTCCGCCGAGTTGGTTCTCAGCGCGGTCCGCCGGGGCATGGTGACGTAACAGGCGCTCTGCTCAAACTTTTTCCGCCAAGCTGCTATCGGAATACGGCTCGGGTCCGGATCAGTGGAGAGAATTCAGATACGCAATGAGATCGGCCATTTGCGGGGCGGTGAAGCGCGGCCAGGGGAGCTTACGCTCAGTCATGAGTTGCAGCATCCGCGGTCCGTGCCCCCATAACGCCGAGATCATCGTGACATCGGTATAACCATCCGGACCTCTGGCTAGTGACGGCGCGCCGCTCGCCGGATCGTTGTGGCAGGTGGCGCAGTTCTTTTCGGCGAACACTTTCTTGCCACGCTCAACGTCGCCGCCGCCCTGTAAATACTGTTTGGTCCAGACGTATCCCAGGATCTGCCGCATTTCCTCCTGCGAGAAGTTAGGCGGAGGCTGCCGCATGTTGGCCTGGTGGTTCCACATGTCCACCGCCAGGTCCGTCAGATTCTGGGTGCGTAGCCGGTTCTCCAGGGCCAGCTTGCCTTTGTGACAGTCTGCGCAGCCCTTGGATTGGAAAAGCGCTTCGCCGGAATCCGACGGCGGAAACGCAAATGCAGTCACAAGGGCGCGATTTTCCGGCAGCCCCTGTAGATAGACCAGCACGTCCCGAAGTTCCTGCGAGGTCAATGCCGACCAGCGCAGCTTTTTCTGCGCATATGCCTCGCGCATCTTCGCTCCGTGATTCCACATCTGCTGCACCAGAATCAGCGGGTCGGTCAACGATTCCCACTTCGAGACAGGCGGCGCCCCAGCGGCATTCGAAGTCGTGGTCCCGTGACATTCAGCGCAGTGCTTCGCGGTGAAAATTTGCTTACCACGGGCGGCATCGCCCGGCCTTTCGAAATAGCGCGCCGAAATGAAATACGCAAACAGGTCAGCCGCGGATTCGCCGGAGAGGCTCGCTCTTACAATGCCCTCCTTCCGCATCGCGGACCACATCTGCGGCGCATGGTTCCACATCAGGCTGGCCATCACAGTGGGAGTGAAATCGCGATCGATGCGTTTTCCGAGGTCCGGCGCCAGAGAGCCGCCCCTTCCGTTGATGCTATGGCATTCAACACACCGCTCTGTCCGGAAAAGTTGCTCTCCGCGATGAGCGTCGCCCACGATTTCGTTCGCCGCGAATCCACTCCATGCCAAGGCGCTTGCAGCGACTAAGCGAACCATTAACATTGGCGATCTCCTATCGAGTCACCCGGAGTCCCGTGATAAAAGCATGGGTCCGGAACCCTTCATACAGGTAGAACCGTTCACCCAATCCGTACCAACGCCACTCTGTATTCCAGGATACGTGCTTTCCCAACGGGAGAGAAAGACGGACCAGGGGTTGGTAGAAACGCGAGGGCCGGCTACCGGATGAGATGAACAATGAGCCGCCCGCTTCGAGGTGCGGCGTCAGCCCATGATAACCGGGTAGCGCCGCTCCGGCACTACCGCTCGCGGTGTGCGCATTTTCGCGGTAGGCCGATACTGTCGGGCTCAGGAATGGCAGAGAGAAATAGCTGGCATCCGACCGCAAGGCCCAATGGTCGTATTCACCATTGAAGCTAACCCGCTTGCCGTTATTCGGCGTCCAGAAAATCGAGAGCGACTCGTCCTGGCTCTGAAAGTCGTAGCGAACCGATGGCGCTGGATTTTGCGTGTTCAGCAGCCGGAAGTTGAATTGGAATGCCAGCGAGGCAGTTGCCTGATATTGCGCGCGCGCCCGGGCCCGGTGATAGTCATTCAGGCTGGTGCGGAAATATACCGCGTCACTCACGCCGCCTTCATAGTCCAGATTGACGCGCAGTTTCTGGTGCGGGCGGAAAGTGGCGCCGGCAAGCCCCACATCACGCCGCAACTGCCCGGCGGCAAAATTACCGGTTTGGCTGAGTTGCCCGGCACGCACCGTTGCGTCGCCCCAGACGTGCCGGTATCCGCCCCGCATTGTAATCCGCGGCGTGGCATCGAACATCACGTCGACCTGCTCCTGGTTATAGTTGACGATTTGTAAGTCCGGCGATGAAGAGGTCTGCTGGCGTGCGGTCCCTAGAAGCGTTGAAAACAGTGCGACAGAAGCATCGTGGTATCGATCCGTCGTCCACGCCTCCACGATACGTATCCTCCGCCATGGCCGCACTTCGGCGCCCGCGTTGCCGGTGATGTGCGGCTGTTTGGCCGTGCCCGTTGCCACGTCACTCAAACCGCTGTACAGAACATTCAGCACCGCCAGATTTCCGGCGGCGGTATCGCTGTAGCGAACATCGGTCTTAGGCTGGCTATAAAGGAGCTGTCCGCTGAAAGTAACCCATGACGCCGGCGTTGCCGTCACCAGCCCGCGGCTGTAGATGCTGTCGCCGCGAATCGCATACGATTGCTGCAGTTTGTTCAGTACCAGGGTTTGGCCGTTCAAAGGCGTCGTGCGGTCGCCCTTGTTGGCCTGACTATCGTACCCCTGGCTGTCATCCTTAAAGGTCGTGCCGCCTTCTTCCAGGGTCACGTGAAAGCGGTTGTACTCGACCCGCAGTCCTCCCCGATAGTTGTTGGTGCTGTCGCGCAGTAGTGTCGGCACGGCATATTCATTCGCGGCGTCCACCAGCCAAGTCTCCACGCCGTGCCCATATCCCGCGTTGCGGCTGAAGGCCAGATATGGAATGATGTGCTTCCCCGGGAAGAATTCCAGGTCCACATCCGCCATGCGCCGGTGGATATCGAACGACCGCTCATTGAAGCCGGCAGGCACAAAGGGATTCGCAAACGAGGGCAGCGCGTTGAAGTACGCGATATTCCGGTAGTCCGCGCTCAGATCGTACACGCCCGATTTCCGCGCAGAGAGATGCGCAGTGTTATAAGGATCGCCGCCCCAACCGTAGGCGCGGACGTCCATACGGTCGAACAGCCGCTTCTTGGGATCCTGCACCGTAAAATCGAGGCCGAAAAGCTTGGGTCCTTCCCCAAGGTTGATGACGCTGCGGTACGATGCCAGGCTGCCGCGAATATCCGTCAGCCACCGGTAGCCGAAATCGACGCTGCCCGTCAGCCACTGCTCCGTAGGGGGAGCAGGGGATTCAGTCTTTTCGGCGGGCGCCGCCGGCGGAGTGGCCGGTTCCTGCGCGAACGCCGGAGCGGCCAGGATGAGTGCCAACAAGTATCTCATTTGAGGAACGCCCGATCCACATAGGATCCATGCACCTTCTGATGGCAGACCGTGCAGTTCGCGAAGCGCGGGCTCCGCAAATCATGAAATGCCGGGGGCGTCGTTCCCAATGGTCCGTTGCCCGCGGCTGCCGCCGTGGGCGAAGGCAGATTGGCATGGCACTCCAGGCAAACAAAACGGACTTCGTGGCGCGTCAGCATGCGCGGATTGGCCGAACCGTGCGGCTCGTGGCACGTCCCGCAGCCTTCTAAACGCACAGGTCCGTGTTCAAACACGAACGGTCCCGACTTGTCTCCGTGGCAGTTGAAACACCCCGGCTCATTACCGCGTGCGCTCTGCATCTGCCGCGGCAGCAAGCTGCCGTGAGGATTGTGGCAGTCCACGCACGACATTCCTCCTTCCGGCAGCCTGTGTTTGAATGGCCTCTGGAAACTCGCCCAAACGGTCTTGTGACAGCCCGCGCACTGCTCGTTGACTGCCGCCGGCGTGCGCGCCACCAATCCGTTGGGCCCATTCTTGTGAATCGAATGACACGAGACGCAACTGACCTCATTTTTTGCGTGGCTGCCGTTGATGCGCCCCGTATGTGTCGGTTGGTTCTGATGGCAGCGCAGGCAGACACGGTCCGCCTCAGCCGGGCTCAGTTTGGCGGGCTGGCGAATGTCGGACGGCGAGACGGATTCGGTATGTTTGCTGGCCGGACCGTGGCACGACTCGCAGGCGTTATTTTCAAATCCGCGCTTCTTGTCGGTTTCCACCACATGATGAGGGTTCTTTTGAAAGGCTTTGAAAATATCCTCGTGGCATAACTGGCATGCCTGTGACCCGGCGTAATCCGCCGGCTTGTTTTCGGCGGGAGGAACTGCGGGAGTGGGCTTATCTTGAGCGCTGGCGGCGATGATTCCTGCCGCCACCATCGCCAGGAGCGCGCCGCCGCGCGCCGCCGTAATGCGGCGCGCGGGCGGGCACACAAAGCGGGAGCAGGCTGTACAGAGCAGCCGGAGCACAGGTGTCATCTCCTTGTTATTTGCCGGCGTGTTCCTTAATCACATCGAAATCGGTGCCGGCCGCATGGCAAACGTCGCAGCTCTCTCCGAATTTCGAATCTGTCTGCGACACTGCGTGCGCCAGCGCCGATTTCGAGAGATGGCACCCCGTGCAAGCCGAGGTGGTGGCGGCAACCGGGTTCAGCAGCCCTTGCGGATCGGTCACGTTATTCTTGCCGATCGGGAGCACGGCTTCCGAATTGTTGACGTGGCACATGTAGCATTTGGCTGTGTCGGCTACTGCGCCCGTGTTACCCATGGCCGGATAACGCACTTCGGTAAAGTCGTTGTGACTCCCGCCGAAACCGACAATCGTGAAGGACGCGCCTGCCTCCTTTAGTTTTTCGCCGGTGTGAATCTTGTGGATCATCTGGGCGAAGTTCACGGCCTGCGGCGGCGCGGCCTTATCCGCGGCAACCGTGGCAATAGGCCGCCGGGCTTTGTCGGTCTCGCTGGGGTTATGGCACAACACGCACATCTGGATCTGATTCCGGTTTTCGCCGTGCAGAGACAGGAAGGAGTGACAGCCGTTGCATTTGGCGATATCCACGACCTGCCGGCGCGCCTGTACGGCTGAGCCATCCACGGAAAAATAGGTCACTTTGTTGATGGCGCCGTACTCCGTAGTCTGCTCCTTTTCTGTTCCCGGAAGAATTACCAGGCCCCGCCGCGCCTCAACGCCGATTGCAAAAGTGCCCTTGGCGTCGGCCGGAATGGCGTGCGCGAAAGTGTAACTGCACGTTCCGTCGGGACTGCACTTCGCGGTGGGAACGGGATTCTCCGAAACATAGCCGCCCGTCGTTACGTCGGCGCCGAAGTTCGTGTAGCCGTAATCGCTGGTGGGCCCGGCCAATACCAGCCCGATCCGGTTGTTTCCACCAGTCATGTCCGCCATGGAGAGACCCGCTCCGGAATTGTCGCGGATGGTGAATGTAACCGTGGGCTTCTGGCCGGCAACGCCATTATCCACCTTCACCAGCTCGACCTTCACGCCTGGCGCACTGGCCGATTGCGTGGGAATGGCATGCGCGCCTTTGATGGACGCGTCAAACTCCAGGTCGCCCTGTGGAATGTGGCAGGTGGTGCACTGGTTGTCACTCACCTGCGGCAGATTGACATGGTTCTTGCCGGTTGCGAAATCCACGTTGTCATGGCACGAGCCGCAAGCTGCCCTGGTGGGCTTCTGAAACCACGCATCGGCTTGCGCGGCCCCCGTGGTCGATTCGTGGCAGAAGCCGCAACGGCGGGCGTCGGACGGCAGATTCACCGTGGACCAGTCGGAAACCGACTGGTTAAATCCGATGATCTGGTATGGTTTGCCCGCTTGCACACTGGGCAGACCAGAGCCCATGTGAATCTTGTGAACGAAGACTTTCATATCCACCGTGTTCCCCGTGTCCGGATCGCTGGTCTGCGGCGTGTGGCACATTACGCACAGCTCCAGGCTGCGGCGCGATCCCCCGTGGAACGCCAGCGAATCGTGGCACTTGTTGCAGCTCGCGGTGCGGATGACATCCCGGTTGTCGGAGGGAATCGGCCCGCCAGCCGGCACCCAGGTCGCCGTTTCGTCATCGTAGTTGGTGCCAAGGTCGAATTCCGTGAGATTGCGGGAGCCGTATAAGCCGATCCGATGCGTCGCCGTGGGATCCCAGGGAGCATTGTTCTGCCCCACGGCTTTCGTCCGGAACGTGTACACGTATTCCCCATCCCCTACTTGTTTCGTGGTCCCGCCGGAGTCCGCTCCGGCCTGAATGGCGGTGACCTTTGTGATCGGGCTCGTCTGGATGCGCGTTGCGTAGGAATAGAATTGCGTCTGCCCCTTGGGTATGTATGCCAGCAAGAAGCTTACTGCGATCGTACCTGGGGTCAGGATTCCGTTCTGATCCAAGGGCAGCCCCTTCGGATCGCTCAGCTTATAATCCACACTGATCGTTCCGTCCGACGCGATATTGGCCGATACGATCTTGATGCTTAACCCGGGACGGACGAAATTGACGACGTTAGGGGAGGCGTAATATTCCTTGTCATGTATCGTGAATTCGGTTTTCTTGGGGGCGCTCATCAGAACCACGGCGCTGGCCACAAGCATCAGCCCCGCTCCGTAGCGACTGACCGCTAAAACCGAGGAACGTATCCGCATACTCATCTCCAATAAAAGCTAGTTGCTCCCACCATCCAGCAAGCGGCCGAGAGGCGACTCGAACGCTTGAGGGGTAATGCCGCAAATACCGAGCAGATTCTGCAATGCACTCGCCCGTCCAAATTTGCTACAAGACATAAACGGATTCCGAAATCTTTTGTTATCTGCCTATTGGAAAATCCGGCATGAGAGTGCTCCGCCCGTCGTTGACCACGATCGAGTGGGTGAAGGCCCGGCAACCTGGGTGAAAAACCCCTCGAAAGTCCTATAGGCCGCGGGCCACACTGTCAACATGGAACGTACTGCCCGGGAAACTTTGCGGGTATCTACTATTACCCCCATTCGCGGGTAATTCAATAGATGATGCGGCGATCCCGCCGATAGCCCAATTAGTTGTGGGGGCTGCGACGGTGTTAGGACGCTGCGAGAGTCCAGGCCAAAATTTAGGCTTGCTTCCGAACCACCCAGGTGTTTACATTAGGAACTGTCTTTAAGGACACTAGGAAATCCCTGATGACTAACTAGGCTAGGAGAACTACACGACATGCCGCTCATGCTCCCCTCCCCCGGTTCGAGCGTACGAAGCCGTGTCCCGCCGGTGAATCTGTTGCGCCGTCAAGCACTGGAGCGCCTTTACCGCCGCCGCGAGACCGTTGAGAACCTGATCCGCTCCCTTGAGGATTACCAACGCCTCAAAACTGCCGATCGCCCCTGCGTGGACATCAGCGCTGCGCGGAAGTGCTCGTAAGATTCCTCTCAATTGCGAATTTAACGAGTCCCACCAGATCGTGAACATTCAGTTTGCGCATCAGGCTGGCTCGATACGTGTCCACGGTCTTGGGGCTGATATTAAGGAGATCGGCAATGTCTTTGGCGCGCAGTCCGTTGACCAGGTAGGAAAAGACCTCCATTTCTCTTGGACTCAGCGTCGATAGGGGATCGGTATCGCGAGTCTCGGCGCCCCGCCCGAACAGACCTGCGCCGCGCAGCAGCGGGGAGACATAAATCCCGCCATCGCGGATGAAGTTAATTGCGTCCAACAAGTGCCGTGAAGGTCCGTCTTTGACCAGGTAAGCGTCAGCGCCGGCGCGCAGCGCTTCGCGCACCGTGGCCTCTTCGCGACTGATGGAAAGGATCACCAACTTGCTGGGACAGCCGGCGCTGCGTAACCTGCGGATCACCTCCACACCGGTCATTACAGGCATGTGCATGTCCAGGAGAGCGAAATCCGGCGCATGCGATCGAATCAACTCAAACGCGGATTTCCCATCGGAACACTGCCCCAAGACCCGCATTCCCTGCGCCGCGCAAAGCGCCGCGATCCCTTCGCGCACGATGTTGTGGTCGTCCGCGAGAATCACGGTAATCTCCGCTACGGGCATACTCTCTATTTCCACTCGCCGAGCCTCATTATTCACCCGCAGCTAAAAAAGGGGCGGCGACCTGCAGTGTGGTCCCGTCCGCGCCGCTTTCGATGGCAACCGCGCCTCCCAGGCTCTCCGCTTGTTCCCGGATGGTACGCAAGCCCAGCCCGGCACGCAGACTTGCCGGCTCTGCGTACAATCGCGCCGGATCGAACCCCACCCCGTCGTCTTCCAATCGGAAGACGATTTTGTCCTCACGCATTTCCAGCACAGCCTTCACGCGCGTTGCGCCGGAATGCCGGGCCACATTGGAAAGTCCCTCCTGCGCCGCGCGATAGATAAATACCTTGGTATCCAGATCCGGATCCGTGAAGGGACGAATCTCCAGGTGCCCCTGAAACCGCTCGGGGATGCCGCTGAAATCCCAGAGCTGCCGGATGGCAGCCGCCAGCTTCAGCTTCTGCCACTCGGGAGGATGCAGCCGCTTGGAAACGGAGCGCACCTGCTCCAGAGCCTCGCCGCATAACCGGGAAATGCGGTCCATGGCAGCTTGTACCTTGGGCTCCTGAGAGCCTGACTCGCAGGCAACTACTTCCAATTGCAACCGGATCGCAGCGAGTAATTGTCCCACGCTGGTGTGCAACTCGGCTCCGAGGCGTTGCCGTTCGCGCTCCAGTTGCTGGACTGGGTTGGCGCCGCTGCGGTGACGCCTTCGCGCCCGGTGATGGAGGTTCTGCTCGATCGCCTGCAGCCGGAGAAAATGGCGCAACAGACGTGCCTGAACGCGGGAGAGACTCTCCATCACCGAGACCGAATAGGTCTCGCAGGCGACCACGATTACTCTTCCGTCCCGTTCCCACAGCCGAGTGAAGCAAAGTTCATTGCCTCGTCCCGTCCTTACCGGACTCGCCGCGGGTAGCTCCCATGGAATTTTGTTGATTCGATTTGCCGCCGGGCCCAGCGCCAGACGCGTGGTTTCGCTCATCCAGACTACGTTGCCGTCAGTGTCACATTCGAGCAGCAGGCATTGCGCACTATTGCGGAAACGATCCCCCCGATCCGACCCCCACTGGTCCATGAGGTTTTCTTAGCCAGAATGCCAGTTTGACCTGGAGCCCGCAATCGCCGAACGTACCTAGTACGTAGGTTACTAAATCTAGTACTTGCATGTAGATCCGTTACCGTATTATAAGGGAAACACTCATGGCCCGCCCGTGGAATTCTATACCCAGAGTGACAATTTTCTTGGCCGGAGTAGCTGCTGGGGCGTTGACCAGATTAAGGCGGGTGCCGGGGAGTTCCAGCAAAGAGGAGATCGAGGAATTGCGGCGGACTCTCGCCCGGACGCAAACCGATTTGGCCGAACTGAGCGCATCTATGATGGGGCGCTTCGAGCAGGTGGAAGAACGGCTGCACGAACACGCCGCGAAACTCGCGGATATTCCATCGACCTCCCAGATTGTCGGAGCCATGGAACAGTTGCTCGCAAAGGCAATGTCATCTCTCGATGAGCGCCTCAGCGCACAGGCTCAATCGATCGATGTTCTCAAGACTACGGTCTTACAGACCGATATCCTGCTGGAGCGGGTGCTGGAGTCACTCGATTCTCTGCAGCCTGTCTCCGACTCAGCCGTAGCGGCGGGGGAATAGCGCCCCATCGGATTTCTAAGTAAAATACCAACTTCAAATTCGATTATGCCTCTCTAAGAACAATCCGTGATTATATATTTGACAACACCGCACATTTTCGACCACAATAGCTTGTGGTGACAGGCCGGTGGCGCATTTCTCCACAAAGGTCATTTGCCCGATTCGCTGATCCCTGATACAAGCGTATACTTTTGGCGTATGCAAGATAGTTTGGCCGCAATGAAGGTTGCTCTTCGCGTGCTGGCGGCCATCACGGAAAAACGCCAGCCCGATCCCGCTGACGCCGAAGAGCTTCGCCGTCTCGCTCCATTACTAGCGGATGGCCAACTAGATGAACTCGCCTGTGATGTAATCCAGCAAGCAATAAGACGGCGAGCACAGGCTCGTGCTGCCCGTGGAGTCTAGGCCCGCTTCTTCCGCCCCACCTTCTTCGCAGCCCGCTGCCGTTTGCTTGGCACCTCGGCTAGCGGCTTCGGTGGCGTGTTCAGCAAGGCGCGGATCGCGGCCTCAAACTCGGCTTGCGGGACTTTGGGGATATTGGCCACGGGACTATTGTACGCCGTACCCGGCTTTGGAGTGGTATGATTTTGAGCGGAGGGCGGGGGGATCGGACCCCAATGCCCGGCAAGACATTTGCGGTTTATAAGACCGCTCCTAGCACCAGCTAGACGCCCTCCGATAAACTAGGCGCGACGCTTGAACTCCAATACCTTGGGCTGCAGATCAAAGTCGCTCGGCGGAAGGCTCAACAAGCGCTGAACCCACTCCCGGCTGAAGCCGGTATTTGCAACAATTTGATCCAAAGATTGGATCCCCTCTTGGACAAGTATTCTCACCACGCTGCTCATGAATAATGGCTGCTCAACGCTGGTCTCGTTGTCGTAGGGCTCCAACTTGTTCCACTTTCGGGCGGAGTAGTTTATGCGCAGCCGTCGATAATGGTCCTCTGAGGCAATGTTCAAATCACGCAACCGTTGGATCATCAAGGCAACCGAAACTTTCCATTTCAATTTTAGAGAAAGTAATGCGTCCAAGGACAGCGAGTAAAGCTCTTCTAGAAATGAGTGTTCGGGCAGCAAGAGCGCCCCTCCAAATCGGAATGCCTGATCTTCGAGCAGGCGGAAAATTTCCGGCTTTCGCAGTTGATCGGCCGTTACATGTCGGTGCAAGACTAAGTGTCCGAGTTCGTGCGCTAGATCCATTCGGGATCTGACGTATACACCCTTCTCGGAATTCAGTGCGACCAGAGGGAAGCCTTCCGGCTCCAGCCAAATGGAGAGAGCATCAAGCGTTTCAGCCGTGAGATCGTGCCGCAAGACGACGACACCGTTGCTTTCGACCACTCCCACAAGATTTGGAATAGGGCCGTCTCCGCAGTTCCAGTAATCGCGAAGGTCCTCGGCCAGAGATTCAATCATTTCAAACGGAATGGAAGTGGCCTCAATCGGAAGATCCTCAAAGACAGGAAAATTCACTGGCGGAAACTCGACGAACGTCAGGACATATGAGATCAGTTCCCGTACCCAGAGTTGCCAAACCTCCGCTTTTACCCTAGCGGTTTTAGTTGTGGCGGCCATTGAACGGAAAAAACAGGTTCCTGCTGTTAACGGCGTGGAGCGCTTCAAGAAAAACTGTGCCTCATGGCGCAGAATATTTCGCAACCGATCAAAAACAGCTTGGCTTGGCGCGTCGGTACCTCTTTCGTATTGAGAGATAGCCTGCTTGGAAACCCCGACCACATCAGCGAGCGAGGTAATTGAAAGCCCTGTTGCCTCTCGTGCCTGTCGGAGCCGTATACCCTGGAATCCGGGAACCCCGGTTTTCATGCCCCCTCTTCCTTCTTGCGTCGGCGCTTCGTCACGGTAGCACCGGCACCGAATTGCAGCTTTGGAATGTATTCGGCAACAATCTCTGGGAATCGGGCCATCAGATCGATGCCGTCGTCGAGGTATGCCGTACACTCAGCATTCGGAAATTGAACAGAGATGAAGGCCGGCCAGTTTCGTTTGGGAGAGTTTAAATCCACACCATGGGTCAAAATGGCATAGAGGTATCGGGAGGTTCCATCATCACTCGATTCGAAGAGGTCCAGTTGTCCCGCGCTCGCCAACGTGCTGCGGTACAAGGCCTGCCTTGGCACCTCGTTCTTGTCGCTTATGCATGATTGCGTGAGCTTTATCTCTCCGCAAGAGATTTCGTTGTAGTAGCCAGTGTTGTTCTGATAGGTCAATGCCGTGACCGTAAGTTCCTTGTACAAGGCACTGATCCCGGCGAATTCATCCTCAATCCTCGCCCGGCGGTAGACACCGCTGAGATCCTTCGCTTGGGGAGCCCCAAAATGGCGGAAGCAATAGCGTGAGGATTCCTTGTAATTCTCGAATATGCACTTAACTAATGCCCGCTGAATACGTTGCGGGAAATACTTGTCAAAAAAGGCGCTGTTCGCCGTCATGCTTTATAATCCTTGCCTGTAAAGCAGTATCGGCATTTGGGCGAATTTTGTCAAGTAAAACGTTTAGAACGGCTCTTCGGCCGCGTCCTTGATGCTCAGCAGCCGCTGCTGTGGAGCTTCCGTGGCGATCAGAGTCTTGTACTTCAGAGCGGAACCTATCAGCAGCCGTATGATGACGAGCAGGAAAAGCGACTCGGCTTCCCGATTGTTGAACTTGAAGCTCACCTCGTTCAGGTAGCGTTGCAGGTGTTTCACGCTCACGAAATGGTGCTGGCCTATGATCTGGCGCTTTACCAAGCTCCAGAATCCCTCGATGGAATTCGTGTGAACCTCGCCGCGCACGTACTCGCCTTTGGAGTGGATCACTATTGCGTGGTTGTGCTTGTCCTTCAGATGACGGTAGCCGCCGCCTTCGTCCGTATAGATTTGGGCTTCGGGCGCAACATAGTTCTTCACCACATCAGCGATCACTTCGCGTCGGACGTGCGGAATCGGGAAGGCATGAACCTTGGAATGCTCTTCTTCGGTGCCGCGCTGGATGACTCCCATCACCGGCTGCTTCGCATACCGCGCCCGCTTGCGGCGTTCATCGTAGCGCCCGCCCATAAACGTTTCATCCATCTCTACTGTGCCGCCGAAAACACCGTTCTCGTTCTCCATCGCTTCGCGGATGCGATGGCAGAGGTACCACGCCGTTTTGTAGGTGACCTCAACGTCGCGCTCCATTTGCTTCGCGCTCAGACCCTTTTTCGCGTTGACCATCAGGGCCGTGGCCATGAACCATTTCTGTAGGGGCAGGTGCGTATCGTTGAAGATCGTCCCTTCGGTCACGGAGAACTGGCGCTTGCACTCCCGGCAGACGTACAGGATGCGGGCTGGGACGGGCTTCTCTACGTAACCAGTTTTCGCGCTGAAGCGCATGCGGGTGCTCGCCTGCTTCACGTACTTGGAAACCTTGGTGCCATCGCATTTGACGCAACGAACGCCTTCAGGCCAGCGCATCCGCTCCAGGAAATCGTTGGCTGCTTCAGCAGTCCCGAACTTTTTGGTAACGTCTATTAGGTTCATTTCCGCGACCCCAAGCTATAGTATGGGGTTAGCTTGAATTGTTGTCAAGTATATAATCACGGAACAATCCGATTTGAGAGTGCTGCCAGGAACGCTCTATGCTCAGTAGCCGGTTTATGGAATTGGCCAAGGTGCTGACCCAATTGCGGGCGGAATTGAAAGATCTGGACGCTGCGATTGCCTGTCTGGAGCGCATCGAGGGAGGAGGCCGCCGGCGGGGCCGTCCCCCTGCCTACCTGGTTTCCGCAAAGCGTTCGCGGCCGAAACGTAAACGCAGGACCTCAAACGCAGCCGGCAGCCCCAAAATGCGGGACTAGCGAGTCAGAACGGAACGTCGTCGTCCGTGATTCCCTGGCTGAAATCGTCTGGTGGTGTAGATGCCGGGGCCGAAGGCTGCGGGCGTTGCGCGGATCGGGGCATCGATACCGGCGCTGAGTATTCACCGCCTCCGCCGCCGGACTCGCCGCGGCCGCCGAGCAGGATCAGGTCGTCGCAGATTACTTCGGTGATGTACTTTTTCTGGCCCTCTTTATCTTCCCAACTGCGGCTCTCCAAGCGGCCTTCGACATACACCTGCTTCCCCTTTAGCAGATAATTCGCCACATTCTCGGAACGCCACAGAACGATGTTGTGCCAGTCGGTTACGTCCTTCCACTCGCCGGTCTGCTGGTCTTTCCACCGGCGATTGGTGGCCAGCGTGAAGCTGGATCGGGAGACGCCGCTGGGCGTGAACTTCGTCTCCGCGTCCTTGCCGAGATGTCCCAGCAGAATCACTTTGTTGACACTTCGCGATGCCATATTACCCTGAACTGTAACATAACGCGGCTTAGTGACAACGGCTATCTTACAACGGAGCCGGTCAACGGCTGGGACGAGTTCCACGGGCAGTTGGCGGCGACTTTGCGCGCCTCGTCTTTGGGGAAGTAAGGCGAGACGTGCGCCAGGGATTCCTCCAGGAGTGTGCGCGAGGCGGCGCAGGCGCCATTTGCCACGGCGGCCATGTGCCGCCAGGCCGCGGCATCGGGCCGCAGCGCAGCGGCGATCTCAAAGTTGAGCGCGCTCGAAAACTCGTCTTCCGCGTGAACATAATCCTTGCGCCGGTACATCAAAACACCGCGATACAGGTGAGCCTCTCCGGAGGCCAGATCGGCGGCGTTGGCGAACGCCGTCCGGCTGGCAAGGCTGTAATCGGCCAAGGCCTGTTCCGTCTGTCCCAGCAGTTCCCGGGCGCGGGCGCGCAAATAGATGCTGTGAGCGCGGTTCGGGTCCGCTTTGATACTGGCATCCAGGCTGGCGATGGCGGCCGCCGGATCGCTGCTCAGGAGTTGTGCGCCGCCGAAATCGGCGAATATTTGAGCCATGTCAGGTTGGGGGGACAAGCGCGCCGGCAGTGGCGCCATTTGATCGTGCGCAGCGCTTTTCCAGAGGTCTACGGCTTCCCTATACCGCGCGGCCGCCTCTTTGTAGTTTCGGTCCTCGAACGCCCGCCGGCCCGCGATCCAGCGTTCCCAAGGGTTCGCAGGCAGCCCTGCGAAGTCTTTGCCCGCTTCATACAGGTCGTCGCGCCGCAACGCCATCCAGCCGAGCCACTGCCTGCCCGTTTGAATCAGGCCCTCGCAAAGATTGATTGGCATCAAGTTGGCCGCACAGACCGGCGGATCGATCGCAGCCGAAAGATCCTGGCGCGTTGACTCCGGTCGGGCCGCCTCGGGCTGCGCCTTCAGTTTTGCGATCAAATCCAGGACTCTGAGGCCGGATGACACAGGATCAGGGATCGGATTCTTGCCGTTGCGAACCGTGCGATCCGGCCATGCCTCAATCGCTCGGTCGAACTCGCCGGCTGCTTCGGAATAATCGCGCGCGTTGCCTGTGATGGTAGCCTCCGCCAAGGTGCAATAGCCTTTTCGAAAATGCACCAGGGCGGTCTCGGGTTTTGCGGCAACCGCCAGCAGGGCCGCCTGCGATTGAATGCAGCGGGCTGTGTCCTGTATTTGCGGTGCCGTGCTCGCTTCGACCCTGTCGAAATCGGATTGCGCCCGAATCGTGAGCGCCAGTTGCTGTTCATCCGCGGCAGCAAGAGGAAAAATGGCGACAAGGAATAGTGCGATCTGAAGACGCATCACGGTAGCTCGCGCACTCCCGCCGCCGATGTCAGAGTACACACGGTATCGAGCTATGCCGCCTGTGGCGCCGGCTGCTGCACCTCCACCGGGGCCTGGGGCCGCAGCACCGGCTGCGCCTTGCATGCGGGACAGCAATGAGGGCAGTACCAGCCGTGGAGATCCTCCGGCATGTGCAGCCGGTCCGGCCACGATCCGCAAATGTCACAACAGCCTTTGACGCGCTCGGAAATATGGCAAGTTGGCCTCATGCCGACAATCCCTAGCAGGTGAACTGCCAAAAGCATCTACCCGGGAATCTCACACAACTCCGGGCTTCTTGACACAAAACTCGTATTTATGAGAACACGTACGCTGGGAATGGAGAACGCGTTTCATACTCCGGCTCATTTTTACATTCCTCCCTGTGAAGGTGTTTCCTGGCGACTCACTGCGCAATGTCACCCAGTGGACCGGAGTCTCAAGCGATTACGACTGCGACCCGGCGCAGGACCATGAGTACCGGAGGATCGCGCCCGGAACAACCATGCAATTAGTCCGAGATTCGCAGCCCAGATCAGGATCGCTGCCATGGTCCAAAACGTCAGCATACCGCCTGGGCTGCAAGCGCCGGCCCACCGTGTTGTTCACATCAAGGATGAACGGCCGTGCTACGGTGATGCTCGACTGTATGACTGCGGACACCCTGCCGGCCCAGAACATCGCGGCGGGCACTTCGACATCAGGCATGCGCGGAAGGAACGGCTTTGGCCTGCTGGGTCTTGAGCAACGGCCACATTTTGAAGAACTCCGCGTAAAAAATCAGGAACGGGAACGTCACGCCCAGCAGCGCTGAGGCCAGCCAGATCTCGTAATCGTAGCTGGGCGGCCCCGGATTGACAGCACCGGTGATGACGGGCGCTAGCGAGCCATAGATCATGGCCAGCACGCTGCCTACGACTGCCGAGGCGATTGCGTTCATCAAGCCCTTCAACGGCTGCGCCAGTTTGGCAAACAGCGAAGCGTGCATCATGTTCAGAACGATGATCGTCCCGAAGATAAACGGAATCGGCACCTTCACCATGAACGCCACCACGTCCATGCCCATCAGACCCACACCAATGTAGAAAACGGCTCCCCCGATCACCAAAGCCGCGATCGTCCAAACAATGCCCAGCACCGGCTGCTGCATAACCGCCTGTGAAGTCGTGAACGGCCACAGATCGAAATTGAGCGAGAGGAACATCACCCCGATCACGGTGATGTAGAACACCAGGGCATCCCACGCATTGAATAGCCCGTGGGGATCGAGCGAGGGTACGTACACCGGAGCGCCCTGCATAAACCCATAATTGAAGAACGTGCGGAACAGCAGGTAATTGATGGCATACGCCGCCACCAGCATGGCAAGACCGGCTGCCACTGGGCTCTTGATCAGCTTGGTGAAAGGCCATCCACCCCACATGATCGCCAGCCAGAATGTGGTCAGCACGGACGTGATGATGCACATCGCCAGCATGGGCGTGGGAGGCCCGACCGAGCCGCCCACGGTGTTGAAGTGGATCAACGCTACAACCGCACCCGTCGCCAGCGCGACCAGCATCAACAACAGGCCCTTCGCCGGCTGCGGACGAGCGCCCGCGAATTTCGGGTACTGAGTGCCCCAGGTCACCCCAATGACGATCTCCATCGGAATAAAACAGATGGTCAGGAAAGAGACCCAGCCGGCAAATGTGGGAAATGCGAACAACGAAATGAAGGCCAGCGAGATCGCCATCACCAGGACGGAGGCGACCACTCCCAACGCAGGTTGTTTCATGGCGCGACCTCTAGTGACCGCCGTCGGCTGCTTTCTTTACGATCTGCGAAGGATCGGCGCCTACGCGGCCGAGCATCGCATCTCCGGCTAACGCCGCGAGCTGGAAATCGAACTTGATACTCGGCAGGTTCGGAAGGGGAGCGGCCGGATCGTTGTGATTGACGTTCACCACCAGCGATTCGGTCACGCCGAACACGGTGTCCGAATCAATGTGCTCATCGCCGGATAGGTACAGCGCCGTCACCACCTCGCGATAACCCGGCGCGCCGATGAGGAAGTGAATGTGAGCGGGGCGGAAGCCGTGCCGCTTTTGCGCGCGAATCATATCTCCCACCGGGCCATCCATGGGAATCATGTATCCGGTCGGCGCAATGGTGCGCAGGTAATAGCGGCCTTCGGAATCGGTGTAGAACCGGCCGCGCAAGTCCATTTGCGATGGATCCTGCAATTGCAGGTCGTACCAGCCTTCGTCGTCCGGCTGCCAGATTTCGACGGAAGCATTGGGCACGCCCCGGCCGGCGGAATCCACCACGCGTCCATAGATGACTACCTGCATCCCTTTCCCTTTGCCGGCAATGTTGGCGCCTAGCGGAAGAGTGGGCGAATCCTGGCGATAGAAGGGGCCCAGCAGGCTCGACTTGGTAGTGTCCGCGGTGGCGCGCTTGTCATGCAGGGCGTTCACCAGGGCGCTCATGCCCAGCGTGTCCGAGAGCAGAATGAATTCCTGGCGGAACTCCGTGCATTTCTGACCGACGGACGTCAAGAACCTGATGCCTTCCAGCCACTCCTCCGGCTTCAGGTCGACCTCCCGCGCAAAAGCATGCAAGTGCCGCACCAGGGAGGACATGATCTCCTGCAAGCGCGGATTAGGGGTTGCGGACATTTGATCCAGCGCCGCGTCGGTGATGCTCATTTCGTCGATTGCCAGCATAGGTATTTCTCCGTGTAGTGGCCGCGAATTTGGGCCGGACGTTATTATACTGCGGGCGCGGGCGGTAACGTCTTCCAGGAATCGAACGCCTGATCCAAAATAGCTCTATGCACGTCCTCAATCGGATCCGGCTCGC
>PSRJ01000096.1 GCA_003175985.1 Terriglobia bacterium | reverse complement strand
CAGGCAGCAGCCGATTCGCGAAACTTACTGCGACCGGGTCAAAGAGGCTGACCGGAACCGTTTTATTGGGGAAAATGCTGCCCGAGGCGTCCTTGAGGGTCGCATTGGTGCAGGGTGAACCGCAGGTATTGAAATTGCCGTCCTTTTCGTCCACTGTCGGTCCATTCGCGCTCTTTGCAGTATTCACATTGCGCAAGCGAGTACCCTGCCAGCCGGCGAAGAAGAATGTCCTGTTTTTTCCGTTGTAGAGTTTGGGAATATAAACCGGACCGCCGATATAAGCGCCAAACTGATTGCGCTTCAAGAAATCGGGCGTGGGGGCGAAGAAGTCGCGCGCGTTGAATTCCCGGTTGCGAACGAATTCGAACGCACCGCCGTGCACTTCATTCGTGCCCGATTTAGTCACGGCGTTGACCACGGCGCCGGCATTGTTGCCGTACTGGGAACTGAAGTTGCTCGTCTGGATGCTGAACTCCTGTAGAGCATCGGGAAACGGGAACTCCTGGTTCAACTGGAAATAGAAATCGGTATTGGTATTGCCATCCAGGCGATAGGAGACCTGGCCGGTGCCCGAGCCGTTCGCCGAGAGGTAGAAATTGCCGGGGATGCCCTTGCCGGTTTCCGTGCTCGTCGAGATCATAATAGTGCCCGCCACTAACGTACTGAGCTTGGCGGCGTCCCGGCCATTCAGCGGCAGTTCCACAATCCTGGCCTCGTCCACAACTTCGGCCAGCGTGGAGGTGCTGGTATCTACCTGCAAAGCTTGCCCGGCGACATTCACGGTTTCGGTGACTGCCCCGACCTCCATACCGATGTTGATGGTCAAACTTTGATTGGCCAATAGGGTTACGCCGGTTTGGCGGAAGAGGCGGAAACTGGGAGCCTCGGCCGAAACGATATAGCTGGTCGGCCGCAAGTTTGGGAAGACAAACTCGCCGTTGCTCCCGGTTGTCATGCTGCGAAACAGGGTCGTGCCCGCTTCGGTGATGGTCACGGTGGCGCCCGGAATCAGCGCGCCGCTCTGGTCTCGAACTGACCCCACGATTTGTCCAGCCTCCTGAGCGAAGGCGCCGGTAACGGCAAGGCTCACCAAAAAGAGCCCGAAGGCAATCTGTTTCAACATAAGATTCTCCTGAAGCCTCACCCCAGCTTCAGCCAGGCTTGTTGCGATTTCCGGTGGCTCGATCAGGCCGCGACTTTCCCGTGCCCCACAATCTGCGGGATCAGTTCACCGGCTACGTCCGTCAGTCTCATATTGCGGCCATTGAAGTAGAACGTCAGCCGCTTGTGGTCCATACCCAAAAGGTAAAGCAGCGAAGCATGCACATCGTGATTCCAGATGACCTGGTCCGCGGCCTTGTACCCCACCTCGTCACTCGAACCGATGTGCTGCCCGCCCTTGATGCCGGCGCCCGCCATCCACATCGTTTGGCATCCGGGGTTGTGATCGCGGCCCAGGGCTCGTTGGGAAATAGGCATGCGGCCGAACTCCGACTGCCACAGAAGCGCGGTTTCATCGAACAGGCCCCGCCGCTTCAGATCCGTGATCAGGCCCGTGATGGGCTTGTCGACTTCCGCCGCGTGCATCCGATGATTTTCCGAAATACTGCTGTGCGCATCCCAGGTGTCTACGTTCTGGTTGACGATCGCCCCGTTGTACAGTTGCACAAAGCGCACACCGCGCTCGATGAGGCGCCGGGCCAGCAGGCACTGGCGGCCGAAGGGCGCCGTGATTTTATCGTCCAGTCCGTAGAGTTTCTTAGTCTCCTCACTCTCCTGGTCGAGATCCACTGCCTCCGGTGCGCAGCCCTGCATCCGGTAAGCCAGTTCATACGAGGAAATGCGTGCGGAAAGATCGGAAACGCCGGGGTGCATCTCAGCGTGGTTCGCATTCTTTCTTGCCAGCAGATCGAGTTCGCGCCGCTCCTGCTCTACGGACATATAGTCGGAGGGCGGCTTGAGATCCAGAATCGGATCGCCCACCGAGCGGAAAACGGTGCCCTGGTAGGCGGCGGGTAGAAATCCGGAGCCCCAGTTGGTCGGCCCGCTGAACGGCCCGCCGCGGTGATCGTAGAGCACCACATAGGCCGGCAGGTTTTGGTTCTCGGTCCCCAAGCCATAAGTGACCCAGGCTCCCACGCTGGGGAAACCCATTAGGATCATGCCGGTGTTCCACTCGTAGTGCGACAGCACGTGGTCATTTGACTTGCCGGTGGCCGAGTGGATAAACGCCAGATCGTCTACGATCGTGGACATGTGCGGGAAAATCTCGGAAATCCAGGTCCCGGACTGTCCGTACTGCTTGAACTGGAACGGGCTTCTCATCAGCGGCCCCGGGTACCCCTGGCGCACGATTACCTTCCCGTCGCCTTGTACGCCGGCGATACCGCTTCCCAGCGCCACGCCGTGATATTTCAGGAGATCCGGCTTGTAATCGAACGTATCTACCTGGCTCACACCACCGCTCATGAACAGGTGAATCACGGATTTCGCCCGCGGCTTAAAATTCGTGGGCTTCGGCAGGTATGGCGAATCCTTAACACTATCCGACGCCACACAGGCCTGCGGAGCCTCAGCGGCTAGCAGGCCATCGCGGTTCAACAGGTCGATCAGAGCCAGCCCGCCAATCCCCATACCGGCCTTAAACCAGAAATCGCGGCGGCTGATGTACCGTTGCTTCTTGGCCATGCTATCGTCGCAAAGCGGGGTCATCATAGGTTTCACCTCCGGCTAATTGATGTAGACGAACTCGTTGCTGTTGATCATCACGTGCGCCAGGCGGCTCATGGCGCGCAAATATGTGCCTTCGGAGTTGCCGGCTTGGGCTGCCTGCTCACGATTTACGAACTCGAGATCGTCTCTGAGTTCCCTCTCGGTGGGCTGCCGGCTGAGGGCGATCTTATAGAGTAGCTTCACCTGCGTTGGCAGGTCCGAACCAGCTTCTTGCATCACACGTTCCGCCAGCAAACGCGATTGCAGCAGCGTAAATTCGTCGTTCAAGAGCATCAGAGCCTGAGTGGGCACGGTGCTGATATTGCGTCTCTCGGCGGTGAAGTTCTGATCGGGCTGATCGTGAACGTCAAACATCGGAACCTTCATGCCGCGTTTCCAATACGAGTAAACGCTGCGTCTCCAGGTAGCCGGCTCTTCTTTAGTCAGATCCCATCGGCCGTTGGCGTAACCCACCCGCACACTGAGAGGGATTGCCGGGAAGAACGACGGGCCGCCGGCCTGGAAATTGATCTTGCCGCTAGCCGACAGCACAATATCGCGGATAGCTTCGCCCTCGAGGCGCCGCACCGGATACCGCCATAGATAAACATCGGTCGGATCTTTCCCCACGTCGTCTGCATTGTAGAAGCGGGAGGACATCTTGTAGGTTTCCGAGTTCATGATCAGCCGCTGAATCTGCTTAATGCTCCAACCCTGGCGGATGAATTCAGTCGCCAGCCAATCCAGCAGCTCGGGGTGACTGGGTGGCGCACCCATCTTGCCGAAGGTGCCTGGCGTGGCCACAATACCCGTACCGAAATGCCAATACCAGAGGCGGTTGACCATCACCCTGGCAGTCAAGGGATTTTCCGGCGAGGCAATCCACTCGGCCAAAGCGCGCCGTCTTCCGCTGGATACATAATCGGTCCGTTTCGGTGGATCCGCCAGTGGCGGTGGCGTGCCGTTCACGAGCACCTGCAGGAACCCCGGTTGAACCACCGGCCCCTTCACGTCCTCTTCGAGGTTCAGTCCGTTGGCGCCGAAATGCACGTCGGGGACATGGTATTCCTGTCCGGGCTCCGGCAGGTAGCAGCATTTCACTCCGTATTCGGCGCGGCTCTTGCCCGGCAAGGGAACGTCGCCAGGGCCGTCGGGCGCGAGCCGATAGTCGCCGTCGCGAACACCTTCGACGCCGGGCGGCGCCTTGGGCATCTTCTTCTGCAGCTCCGTAATCCGGTTCTGCAATTCTTTTCGCTTTTGTTCGTCGGCGTCACTCAGTTTCAGGCCTCTCCGTTGGGATCCCTGGGCTTCGGACGGCGGCGAATAGTGGTAGAAGTTGTCGTCGGTCGCGGCCAGCACGATCTTCGCCAGATCGTCGTCCGCATTGGCATCAGGATCCACGTCGAGGCCGCTTTCAAATTGGGCCGCCAATAATTTCTGTCCCGCCGTCCTCTGCTCCACGGGAGTCTTGATCGCCAACTGGACGTCCTCGGGCAGTTTCTTCACAGTCTCTTCAAACTGCTTCCGCTTATATGGAGCTTCGATCTGGGCGATCTCTTTCTTCAACGGCGCGATTTGCCGGAGAATTTCTTTTGTAGCTGCGGCCCATTCGTCCGCATCCTTCTTCGGAACGAGCAGATGATCGTAGTTCACATGACCGAAGAACATCGCCACCGACCGGTAATAGTCCATGCGGGTGATGGGATCGAATTTGTGGTCGTGACAGCGTGCGCACTGCACCGACAGACCCATGAAGCCGCCAAACGTAGTGCGGATGATATCGTCGAGGT
The DNA here is from genome assembly GCA_003175985.1 of Terriglobia bacterium. Taxonomy (GTDB): domain Bacteria; phylum Acidobacteriota; class Terriglobia; order Bryobacterales; family Bryobacteraceae; genus PSRJ01. The sequence continues at coordinate 41,402 of PSRJ01000096.1, read as the reverse complement.
AGTCGTAGCGATAGTACGGATTGTCCTTCTCCCGGAAGCGCACGCGCGGGCCAACGCGGTAATAAGCAGTGGCCACCAGGCTCTCCTCGGTAGGCGGGTCCAATTCGTCGCCGGCAAGCTGTTCGATCACGAACCGGTTATAGGGCTTGTCGTCGTTCAAAGACTTGATGACATAGTCGCGGTAGCGCCATGCGGTGTTCAAAGTCCGGTCATGTTCGTAACCGGAGCTCTCGGCGAAACGTACCACGTCCAGCCAGAAACGGCCCCACCGCTCGCCGTAATGCGAGGAGGCAAGGAGGCGTTCGACCAGATCCTCATAGGCTCGTGGAGAGGGATCGCTGACAAAAGTGTCCACCTCCGCCGGGCTCGGCAGCAGACCGATCAAGTCGAGGTAGGCCCGGCGAATCAGCGTGGCACGGTCGGCTTGCGGCGCGGGTGTCAGGCTGTTGGCATCCATGCTGGCCTTGACGAACATGTCGATGGGGTTCTTGGACCAACGCTCCGGCATGACTGCGGGTGGCGTGTTGCGGACCGGCTTCTGGAAGGCCCACCAATGGCGCATCTCGTCTGTGATTACGCGCTCTTTGTACTCGGCGTAGCTGGCGCCTGCCTTGTCTCCAGGCGCGGCGCTCACCGCCGGTGAAGCCGAGTCCCATTTCGCGCCCTCATCGATCCAGCGCTTCAAAATCGCAACTTCGCTATCCGTGAGAATTGGCTGGGGCGCCATCGGCATTCTGGGAGTTGACTGGCCGGTGACGCGCTGGTACAGCAAACTCTCTGCGGCCCGCCCCGGCACTAAAGCGGGACCGGCACTGCCCCCCTGCAACATGGATTCGCGGCTCCGCAGATCGAGGTTGCCCATGCGCAGGTTGTCGCCGTGACACTGGAAGCATTTCTTTTCCAGAATCGGCCGCACATCCTTATCGGTGACAGCGCCCGTTTGGGCCAGAGTGGTGATCGCAACAGCAGCGGCGATGAGCGGCAAGGCCCAGCGCGCCGATGTCCTGAAGTTCCGCAAGAACTCGGGTCGCATAACTTCCCCTCCTTTTCCTCCATCACCCAGGAGGATTCGGACCTAAAATAATGCGCCTCAATCAGATTACACCAAAATATCAGGCCGGGTTCTACGCCTTCGTCTACCGGATTGTGAGTTATCCGCGCCCCGCGTCAAAACATGAGCCGAAGGCTGAACTGCAGTTGCCGGTTCTCGTTGACCTGGACGGACTGGTTGCCGCGCGCCGTCGTAACCTGGCCAAAAGCGGCATCGCTGTAGTTGCTGTCAGGCCGGTCGAAATGCGGCGTGTTCGTAGCGTTGAATGCCTCAGCGCGGAATTCCAGGCTCCATTGCTCCGTCAGCCGAATTTTTCGGAAAACCGAGGAGTCAATTTCAAACAGCCGGGGACCGTGCAGTACATTGCGGCCGGCGTTGCCAAAAGTGTTGGGCAGCGGAGCCGAAAACGCGGCGGTGTCGAAATACCGTTGGCCTGGACCAATATTGCCGAAGATCTGAACCGGGCCAGTTACGTTGGGCCGGTTGATATTGCCCGGAGCATTGAGGCTTGCATTGTTGATGGCGACATCGAGAGGCAAACCGCTTTCCCATGTCCAGAGCGCGTTGATCTGCCATCCGCCGAACAGAGCGGCCAAAAGACGGGTATGCGCCCAATACTTTCCCCGCCCGAACGGAAGCTCATAGACATAGCTCTGGGTAAAGATGTGCCGGCGATCCCAGTCGGCTAGGCCTCGGTTGGCAGCGAAGTTGATGTTGTTAAAATTGCCGCCCGTGGTGCTGCCATTGAAATCGATGGATTTTCCAAAGGCGTAGGATGTGGTGAGCATGAACCCGTTTGAGAAGCGGCGGTTCAGCTTGGCTTGCAGAGCATCATAGTAACTATGGGCGGCGTAAGGCTCATTCGTGTCTGACTTTCGGCCGAAAAGGATATTCTCAGGCCGGCCGGCGGCTCCCAAGCCCGGAACCAGACCGGCATTGATGTTTATGTTATTGCTGGTCGGGATATTCACTCCATGGTTGCCCACGAATGCCAACTCGACGGCGAAATTAGACGGGAGCGCTCGTTGCAAAGCGACATTCCACGACTGCACGTAGCCCTGGGGCCGATCCTTCGGCATATAGACATACGATTGATCGGGAGGGGTTACGATGACGCCCGTGGAAGGTAGCAGGACGGGATTCGGCGTGGGTGCGCCCGCCGCCATGGACCCTGCCGCCACGAAGGAATTGGCCGGATTGAACTGGTTGGCTTGCGAGACCGGGAAATTGTAGACGTTGGTAGTCCTCAGAAGATAACTGATGCCGTAACCGCCGCGCAGCACTGTCTTTTCGTCCAGCCGGTAAGCCGCGCCAAGCCGTGGCCCAAAGCTCTTCTTTTGGCTTTCGATCCCCAAATCATTGGGCACACTGCCGAGGCCCGCAAGTTCCAGCGTGTTATTGAACGGGTTGTAGTTGGAGAAACCGCCGGGATAGTGCGGCGTGCTGGATGGCCAGTATTCCCACCGCATACCCAGATCCACGGTCAGTTTCTTTGAGATCTGCCATTTGTCCTGGAAATAGAGGTTGTAAATGGTGTTGCGGCGGGCCGGAAAGATGATCGCCAAATCGCGGCCAATCTGATTGGGCTGGTCCAGCAGGAATGCCGCGAAAGAATTACCAAAACTGGTCCTGGGATCGCCATTCCGCGCGGTTGGGCCAGCCGTAAACTGAAACCGGCCGCGTGGGTTGAAGACCTGGGTTTGCAGTAAATCCTGACGCTCGCGGCGAATATCGAAGCCCCACTTGATCAGGTGCGTCGACTTCGTTTTCGTCCAGTTGTTCACATAATTGAAATTCGTCACGGAACGCTTCCAGGGCAGGCTATTGACGAAACCCACGACCGGATTGTCATAACCGTCGATCCGGATTTCAGTCAGACCACTCGACCAGTCGTCGAGATTCACATTCGGTATGCCGATGTCCCGTGATGTGGTCAAACCGTGATCAATGTTAATCGCCTCGTTGCGATTCCGCACGATGCCGAACCGAACCTCCGTCACCAATGTCGGACTGAAAATATGAGAGTAGTTGAGGCCGGGACTTTGGTTGCGCGAAGGGCCGCTGCCTTGAAAGCCGCTGTTGTGAGGCCCTCCGTAAATTCCGCCGTTTGGCCCATAAAGGCCGGGATCAAATACAGTGGCCCGCTGGTAGCTATAGCGCACGAAGAGTCGATCTTTGGCCGAAGCCACGTAGTCGATCTTGACGTCGAATTGATCGATCGACTTGCTCTGCGAGGTCGGCTTCTCGAAATTGGCTGCCAATCCGGAGCGAGTCGGAGCCGGAATGAAGTTGAGGATTTTTGACGCAATCGGACTGATGCGACTAATGGGTATTTGATTGCCGTCGAATGGTATGCGGCCCGTACCGTCCTGGTTGCCGGTGGCTGGGTCGTAGATTGTCGTGGAGGAGGCGCTGAGATCGCCTTGGCGGAACGCAGCAGTCGGGATCGTAGGTAAGTTGGTATTGCCAAAAACCTCCCGGCTCCCCTGATAGTCCCCAAAGAAAAACAGTTTGTCGCGGAGGATGCGCCCCCCGAAACTGCCGCCAAACTGGTTGTAAACGCTGTGTGGCGTGGTGCTGGCGAAGACGTTCTTGGCCTGCAGGTCATTATCCCGATGGTAGGCGAACGTAGAGCCGTGAAATCCATTTGTGCCGGATTTGAGTGTCACGTTGGTGACTGCTCCGCCTGCCCGGCCGAGCTCCGGATCGTAATTCGTGGTGCTGATTTCGACGCTGGCAATTGCGTCTGCGGGCGGGACGATACCGGTCAGGTTCTCCACATTGTTGTCGACGCCTTCGATCATGTAGTTATTGCGCTGGTCCAAGCCGTTCACGACAGACTGAAGATGTTCCTGGGAGTTGAAAAACGCCGAGTTCGAGCGATAAGCCCGCTGGACCCCGGGAACCACCAGCAGGAGATTCTGATAGTTCCGATTGTTGAGCAAAGGTATCGTATTCAGTTGTTGCGTTTCGATCCTGGAGCCTGTGTCTGACCGGTCGGTCTGCAAAAGCGGCGCTTCGGCGGTGACGTCGACGACTTCAGAGACCGCTCCCGGCGTCAACTCCAGATCAATACGCGCGGTGGTATTCGGTATCAGGCCGATGTCGGTGCGAACCACTTTGCGGAAGCCCGGGTGCTGCGCTTCCAAGCGGTAATTGCCGGGGTCCAAGTTCGCAAAAACGTAGAAGCCTTCTTCGTTGGTGATCTCCGTGCGTTGGAAGTTGGTGTTGACTTCCGTAATGGAGATATTCACGCCGGAAACAACCGCTTTGGAACTATCGGTGATTGTTCCCAGAACGGTTGCTTTCAAAGTCTGCGCCTGCAGCGTCGGAATAGCACTGGCCAAACCTGCCAGCGCCAGCGACATGGCCGCGCGCTTCAAAGCTCGGAGATCAAACATACCCTTCGCCTCCTGTCGGCAACAGTCCAGACCGGAGCTGCTCACCCTCTTGCCGGTATTCACAGAATCATCCCGCGAACTGCCCCCCACGTCAATCCCACCTCCCCGCCCGCTGCTTACCGAACCCCGCCCGTCAGGGAGCAGTGGTCTCACGGCCTTTTTCCAGCACCCTCCTAATGCAAAGGCGGAGTGGTCTTCGGGGGTCTGCGATGATGCGTGCTCTGTTCATACGAATACGCGAGCTTGATCATTTCCGCGTCGCCGTACGGTTTGCCTAGAAACGTGATGCCGGTAGGCAAGCTGTCGGAGGTGAACCCGGAAGGCACAGTGATTGCGGGAACGTAGACCAGGAATGTGTTTAACGCCGGCACTCCTTTGTTTGTTACGTAGGGCGGATTCATGCCGTCCCGAATCAGCGTGGGCTGATGCTCTACGGATTTGGTGACAATCGCGTCCAGATGGTTGTCCGTCATGACCTTCAACAGATGAATCAGCAGTTGCCGGCGAGCCAACTCGTATTCGCCCCACCGGGCGAGATCCACGGGTTCAGGAGGGCTCTTCCATATCTGAGCTTTCGTGGGAGGGAAGATCCGATCGACCTCGGGCGCATGTTGGATGTCGGCACGCGTTTTGATCGGTGAATTCGGATTGCGTGCCAGCCAGACGCGTAGCGCTTCGTCGGTGGTTGGCGAGTTGGGAGCGCGCTTGCCGAGCAGCTCTTTAAGATTGGGAATGGTGACGGGATCGACGAGGACGGCGCCGGCGGCTTTCAGTTCCGCGATGTTCTTTGCAAATACGGCGTCTACTTTTTTGAAATCTTCGGAACCAGGCTCCGATGCGGTGCCGATCGGTTCGCGCAGGATGCCCAGGCGCGCGCCACGCAGGCCGTTGCGATCCAGCACGCTGCTATAGCTCTCCGGCCCGTTGCCGGCGCCAAGTGCGGTTAGTGGATCTTCGGGATCATAGCCCACCATTACGTCCAGCAGTTGTGCCAGGTCTCTTACCGTGCGGGCCATAGGGCCCATCGACGCCGCTTCCGAAGGATACCCGTCGTACATACCTGTGCGGCTGACTAGTCCCGCCGTCGGCCGCATCGCGACAATGTCATTCCAGGCGCCGGGCCGGCGAAGAGAAGCGGCGGTTTCTTCTCCCACGGCGACTGTGGAGTAATTCGCGGTAACGGCCGCTCCCGAACCGCCCGAGGAACCGCCCACGGTTCGCGCGAGATCGTAGGGATTGCGAGTTGCCCCAAACAACGATCCGTAGGTATCGCCGCTAGCGAACTCGCTCAGAGTGGTCTTCCCCAGAATGATTGCCCCCGCCTTCTTCAACCGCGCCACCACAAATGCATCCAATGGCGGCCGGTAATCCTTGAACAACACGGAACCCAGGGTCGTCGGCATGCCGGCAGTGTCGATCTCGTCCTTCACGAGGATCGGAATGCCATGGAGCGGGCCAACGAAACCCGAGCGCTTGTACTCGCCGTCCAGCCGGTCGGCCTCCTCCAGAGCCTTCTCGTTGAGCGTGATGATCGCGTTGAGCTTGGGGCCCTGCTGATCGTAAGCGCGAATGCGCTCGAAATAGGCCAGGACCAACCGGCGTGCAGTGAGTTCACCGGATTTGTAGGCGGCGTGGACCTGTTCGATAGTGGTTTCCGAGACCTCGAACGGTTTGACTTTTTCGTTGCGAGTCTGGCTCTGCAATAGAGCCCCGGCAAGAGCCACCGTGACTGCTGCCGGCAGAATCCTTCGCATGGCGGGTGTGTACATCGAGATCCGTCCCTGGGACACTCGGAAACTTGATCCGGCGCTCGCGTTAACTACCGCTTCGGTGCGGGAGCATCGTAGCGCTTGTTGCTGACGCTCTCCGGATGCGGGTTGCCGCGGTGGCAGGTCCAGCAGGTGACCTTCTGCTCACCCTGCGGATAGACGCCTGTGCCAGGGAAATTCGCATTAATCTGCCGCACCAGCATGATCATTTTGCGCGCGATGTCCTTGCGCGGGTTCAGATCCCATTCCTGCGGCTTTCCGCCGCCGTGGCAATAGTTGCAGTCGACGTTGAGCGCGTCGCGGAATTCGCCCATTAAGGAATCGGCGCCGTGCACGTGCGTCTCCACGGGCAGGAGTTTCAAGCTAACCCCTGGTGTCTGCGCAGGCGGCGGATTACCGAGCGAGTTCGCCCGGTTGTAGAACTTCCTAGGCGCCACGATCTCCGGCTTTACATTTCCGCGATGGCACGTACTGCAATCCACTTCGTGATATCCATCGGGGAAAACTCCCGCGCTACTGGGGAAACTGGTGTCGATCAGCCGGACCATTCCGATCATCTTGCGCGCCACTTCCTTTTTCGGATTGGCGTCGGACGCCATATCGCCTTGCACATGGCAATAGGTGCATTGCACTCCCAATGCCGCGGCAAAGGTCTGCATGTGGAACAGGACGTCGGTCTTCGGGTCTAGGAGTTTCAGGTTTTTCGGAGACTGTGCTGGATTTGTCGCGCCGCCCGGTTGCTGAGCGAACAGGGGGACGGAAATCATGAGCGACCAGATGAGATGTTGCATGGGGCAATTCTACATCCAGACAGTGGGCTAATAAAGAGGGCGGGATATCCAACTCAAGGCGCCGGTCTGACGGGTATTCCACCTTTGATCTGCCGCCCTGAGCGCACATCCTCGGCATACGCCGTGATGGCCTCCAGGGTGACCCGAGCGACATTCGCGTAAGCTTCGGTCTTCACATCGAGCGCGCTGGCTGCGTAGCCGATGGCGGCGTGCGCCATGCGCATCCGTCCGTCAAGCCATGGACCCCCGCCGAGACCACCGACTACAGGGATCGAAACGGCGCCCACAACCGCGGGACCTGCCACCGGCCCCGAGAGCGTAAAGTCGAGAAGCGAGGCCCCCTCCGCTTCCAGCCGCTTGGCCTGCTCGACGAATTTTGCTGTCATGTCCGCAGGCACCTGTGCGCCGGGCGTCAACAAATCACCGTATGAAGCGCCGTATTGCAGAGCAGTTTGGGGCGTCATACCGATCTGCGCGAAAACGGGGATACCCGCGCGCACAATCGCGCGCACCGCTTCAGGAAAATCCGCCGCGCCGTCTAGTTTGATCATGTCTGCGCCCGCGTCTTTCACAAGCTTTATGGCCGCACGCAGAGCGCTGTCAATACCCTCCTGGAGCGGGCCGAAAGGAATGTCGCAGCTCACGATGGCCCGTTTGACACCGCGGGAAACCGCCCTGCACACCACGATCATTTCTTCCATGGTGACGGACAGCGGACTGGAGTGCCCCCACAGATTGGTTCCCACGGTGTCTCCGACGGAAACGATTTCCACGCCGGCCCGGTCTACGATCTGCGCGATCTGAAAATCCCAGGCCACCACTCCGACGATCTTTTGCCCAGCCCGCTTCATTTGCTGAAGGGCCGCAATGGTGACTCTGGGTTCGCTGGACTGCATCGCTGCTCCTCGATGAGCGTATCACGCTATCGGATTCCTCAGTCATCCCAACAGCCCGTGCGTGTTGGCCGGAAACAACTCCTCAACACCTATGGTCTGCGCGATGATTCGCTGCTCAAGGCAATACTGGATCAACTCCTGGAGCGCCTGTCGATTCGGTTCGATGCCGTAAGGTAACGGGTCGCGGCCGGTGACCTCCATGACACGCCGGTGCAACTCATCAACGCGCGTCGGGTCTTCGATACGGCCGCTCTCGAGGCGCCGGACATATTCGCGCTTGGCCTCGGCGAACGCGTTGAAGATATCCGGCGCCAGATCCTGGTGCGCGTCGAGAACTTCGTCTTTGACCACGATCAGATGGTTGATCGGGTAATGGCCCGTGCTGCGGAGGGCCTCGATGCCCGCTTCCGCGGCTTTCGGAATAAGCGGCTTCACATCCGGTGACTCCGCCTCGACGCCGATCGCCGCAGGCAACTCTCCCGATGCGACGAGGTCCGCCATCTTCTTTCCCTTTTCAATCGGCACTACGTTTGACGGTGGGCGATACTCGGCAACGTGCTCGTCGCCCGAGAGCACCCATGTAATCGTTTCCAGGTCAACTCCGTACTGGTGCTGCAGCACCCCGCGAGCCCACAGGCCGGTGGTCACCGTATATCCGCGGTTGACGCCGACTCTCCTCCCTTCCAAATCCTTGGGGCCTTTGATACCGGACTTCGTGTTGTATACGATGGCGCCATGATGGAACGCCCGCACCAGAAAGATCGGCAGGCCCATCATCCGCTTCCCATGAGTACGCGCCGTGACGTAAGTGGTCAGCGACATTTCGGAGACGTCGAACTCGAGCCCACGCACCATGCGGCGGAAGGCCTCGATTAGCGGGTCCACCTCCACGAACTCGAATTGGCAGGTCCGCGGCTTGACTGTGCCATCTTTAAGAGCCTTATTGTTGCCTTGAGTTCGAGTGACGGTTCTCAGCGTGAGCTCAGACATCGTGGCCCTTGGTTTTCTCAAGATGCATTGCTTACTCCCGGGTCACTCCCATGGCATGAGCGATGCGTGGATTACGCCCGGGACTCCCTGGCCGCCTACTGAACGAATGGCGAGGTCCACGTCCTTGAGCCCAAACTTGTGGGTGGTGACTCGCTCCAGCGGGAAACGTTTCGATGCGAGTTGCTGCAATGCCAGTTCGCAAGCCTGGAAGCTATGGCCGCGCGCGCTCTTGATGGTGATGGCCTTTGCTGTAATCCGGCCGATTGGGAAATTCGGGAATTCCGTCATTTCGCCCTGGATCACCATCGTCCCACCTCTGCGCTTGAGTGCTTCCACGCCGAGCAGAATCGGGAAGGTCCCGGCGCCGGAAGTGCAATCCAGTACGACGTCTACACCTTTGCCGCCTGTCAGTTCTTTAATGCGCGCCAGAGGATCTTCTTTCTCTACGTCGATCACATAGTCGGCGCCTAGAGCTTTGGCAACCTCCATCCGCGCACCGTCGCGCGAGGTGCCTGTGACGATGACGAGGCTCGCACCCGCCTGCTTCGAGACCACTGTCTGGGACAGTCCCTGCTGGCCCGGACCCTGAATGAGGACAGTAGAGCCATAACCTACGCCACCGTCAAACAGCGCCCATTCGATTCCGTTGGACATCGGCGTCGCTAAGCCCGCCAACTCCGGTGTCACGCCCTTCGGTACAGCATGAACCACGGCGTTCCAGGGAAGGTAAACGAATTGTGCAAACCCTCCCCATAGATGCGGAGGTACATCGGCGGCGGTATAGCCGTAACGAATAGCGCTCGGGTTGTACCGCCAGTCGGTGTTTTCGCAGTGACGGTATTGGCCCCGATGACACCACTCGCACTGGCCGCACGAGACATAGTGCTCCAGGAACACCAGGTCCCCTTCCTTGAATCCTTGGCGTTTGCTGAACTCACTGCCGGCCCTCGCGATGTATCCGATGTTTTCGTGGCCCATGACTACAGGGGCGCTGAAAGGCGGTTCCCGATACATCTTCACATCGGTTCCGCAGATCCCCGCGACCTCCATTTTTAATAAGGCGGAGTCATGTGGGATATCCGGCATGGGAAATTCGCGGATCTCAGTCTTGCTCGGAGCGACCCTCACCGCTGCCAGCACGCTCTCCACGCTTTTTGTTTCCTCCTCTTCGCGATAACCGCCGGTGGCCAGTCTAGCACGATCTCAGCGCGCAGCTTCGTCACGTATTCCCCGGACCGCTCCCTAGCCGGTCGACCAGCCCTCGCACTCCGGAACGCAAGTTTGACCCATGTGAAGAATACCTGTTAGCATCCCGTACAGACCATGATCATCGATTGCCACGGACATTACACGACCGCGCCCAAAGAATTGCAGGCTTATCGGGATACCCAAATCGCGGCACTGAAGGACCCTTCGCACGTTCCTTCCACGGGGAAACTGAACATTAGCGATGACCAGATTCGCGAGAGTCTGGAGAACGCACAGTTGAAATTTCAGAGGGAGCGTGGGACCGATGTGACCATCTTCTCGCCGCGTGCCTCCGCAATGGCGCATCATATCGGCGATGCCACTACGAGTTTACACTGGACGCAACACTGCAACGATCTGATCCATCGAGTTTGTTCTCTGTATCCGCGCAATTTCGCAGGTGTATGCCAGTTACCCCAATCGCCCGGGACGCCACCCGCCGATTCGATCGAAGAGTTGGAGCGATGCGTGAACGAACTCGGTTTCATTGGCTGCAACCTGAACCCCGATCCCTCGGGAGGACATTGGACATCTCCCCCGCTTACTGACCGCAGTTGGTATCCTTTGTACGAAAAAATGGTCGCCTTGGATGTGCCGGCGATGGTGCATGTCAGCTCTTCGTGCAATCCGAGTTTCCATACCACCGGCGCCTATTACATCAACGCCGACACCACAGCATTCATGCAGTTTCTGACCAGCGACTTGTTCAAGGATTTCCCGACGCTCAGATTCATCATTCCCCACGGCGGCGGAGCTGTACCATTCCACTGGGGACGCTATCGAGGGCTCGCGCAAGACATGAAGCGGCCTCCGCTTGGAGACCTCATTCGGAATAACATATTCTTCGACACATGCGTGTATCATCTGCCGGGAATCGAGCTGCTGCTGAAAGTCGTGCCGCTCGACAATATCCTGTTCGGCTCTGAAATGGTAGGAGCCGTGCGCGGCATCGATCCGGGGACGGGTCATTACTTTGACGACACGAAGCGATACATCGACGCGATTCCATTGAACGAAGAGCAGCGGCACAAGCTGTTTGAGGGAAATGCCTGCAAGGTATATCCGCGTATTGTCCCGAAGCTGCCGGCGAAATAACCGGGAGTAGCTCGTTGCCGTGTGGCGCGTGCTGTCAAGCTCACATCGGACGCCGGTTGTGCCACTCGGTTCGCTGCTCGTAGGCGTGGGCGAGCGATAACATCACGGTTTCCGCGAATGGCGCCCCGCTGATCTGAAGTCCGATCGGCAGACCGGCATTCGTGAAACCGCAAGGCAGAGTGATGGCGGGGACACCGTAGACATCAAATGCCCACGGATTTCCGTTGTTTCCGCCCCCACCTGGAGCCGCGGGATTGGGCGCGGGCGCGTTCAGGCTGGCCGCAATCGTCGCGGGGGGAGCCTTCATCGTGGGCGTGACCAGTAGGTCAACGCGCTGAAACACGCGCTTGATCTCGATGCGCGCCAAATCGACCTGCCGTCGCGCTTCGGCGTACACTTCCGGCTTCACCTCATTCGACCGGATCATGAGCGCCCGGGTCGCGGCCTGATACTTCTCGGGCGATTCGGTCAGCCATTTCGCGTGATAGGCGTAGGTTTCCGGTCCCCAGATGACCGGCGCCGCTACCGCGCGCGGCAATTGAATATCGGTGGCGCCTGCGGTCAGGCTGCGCAGGACTTCAATGGCGGCCTCCACCGCTTTCGAATATTCGGGGTCGAGGTTCTCGAAGAAGCCGGCGCGCGGCAGGCCGATCCGCAGTTTCGAGACGCGCATCTTGAGGGCAGCGGTGTAATCCGGGACCGCGGTGTCCAAGGTCGTCGGATCCATTTCGTCATATCCGGCAATGACAGCGAGCATGAGCGCGGCGTCCTCTACCGTCTTGCAGATGGGGCCCACATGGTCGAGCGTCCACGCCATCGGTATGACCCCGCGGTTGCTGACACGGCCGTAGGTGGGCATCAAGCCGACAACGCCGCAGTGCGAGCTCGGGATACGGATCGACCCGCCGGTGTCGGTGCCGAGCGTACCGAAGCACAGTCCCGTCGCAATCGCCGCGGCCGACCCGCCCGAGGACCCTCCGGAAACGCGGTCGAGGTTCCAGGGATTGCGAACGGGCCCGAAATAACTGACGGCCGATGTGCCGCCGTAAGCGAACTCGTGCATGTTCAGTTTGCCCAGCAAGATCGCACCGGCATCTTTCAACCGGCGGGAGACCTCGGCATCCTCCGCCGGAACACGGTCTTTGAATAACTCGCTGGCTCCGGTGGTGCGAATGCCGGCTGTATCGATATTGTCTTTCAGAGCGAATGGGATTCCGTGCAGCGGTCCGCGCCACTTGCCCTTCCGCGCTTCCTCTTCCCGTTCACGCGCCGTTGCGAGCGCCGATTCCTGAGTGACCGTGATAAACGCATTCACTCGCGGGTTGTAGCGCTCGATTCGCTGCAGGCAGGCTTGCGTCAGCTCGACCGGTGACACCGCCCTGGCGCGTACCATCCGGGCGGCCTGCCGAAGTGTCAAGGCGGTCAGGTCTTGCGGCGCGGCCACTGCAGACGCGGCTGCGGCAACCCCGTTGGCCATGAACGTTCGGCGGGAGTGCTTGAGATCCAGGATGCGATTCATCCTACCTCAGGTTCAAGCGGCGCTTTCATGAACGGTCTTGAAGCGCACCTATTTCGGCGTCAGTTTCAGAAGCTTGCTGGTCGGCGGTGTGTTAGGGGACACGGTGGCGGTGCCGCTGTCGGTCAGGACATACACGGCGCCATCGGGCCCCACACGCACATCGCGGATGCGGCTGTGCAATTCCGTCAGCAGAGGCTCTTCGGCTACGACGTGATCGTTGACGATCGTGAGCCGGTCGAGCATTCTCCCTCCCAGGCCGCCGACAAACAGGCTCCCCTGCCACTGCGGGAACAGCGTGCCGGTATAAAACGCAAGGCCTGAGGGTGCGATCACGGGATCCCAGTAGTAGACCGGGTCCTCCATCCCGTCCTTGTGGACAACGCCTTCGCCGATGGCTTTACCGGGATAATCGATGCCATGTACCGCTATCGGCCACCCATAGTTCTTGCCCTTGCCGATGATATTTAACTCATCGCCGCCGCGCGGACCGTGCTCGTTTTCCCATAGACGGCCCGTTTTCGGGTCGAAGGCCAGGCCTTCCGGGCTGCGTACGCCATAGGCCCAGATTTCCGGCAGCACACCGGGTTTGCCGAGGAATGGATTATCGGGTGCAGCCGCCCCGTCGGCAGTGATGTGGAGGATCTTGCCAAGATGATTATCCAAGCGCTGCGCCACGTCCCAGGGCGGCGAATCGGAGCGGTCGCCGGTGGTTACAAACAATGTGCCATCGGGCGCGATGGCTATGCGCCCTCCCGTTTTGCCCCCCAGCCTCTTTGAGGGCATTGCCGGCTGCGCTCGGAAGATCACCTTCGCGTCGATCAGGGCGCATTTCGCTTCGTCCAGCCGCCCGCGCGCGATCCAGGTATTGCTGTTGGTGCCGTTGATGTAATCGTAAAACGTAAAGAAGATCTGGTGATTGGTTGCAAAGTGCGGATCGAGGGCCACGTCGAGCACGCCAATGTCCTTCGCATCCGGCGCCATCAGGGCAGAGACGCCCGCCACCGGTTCCGAAAGCACACCTTTGGTGTCCAGGATTCGGATGCTGCCGGGCAGTCTTTCGGTGAGCAGAATCTTCCCGTCCGGCAGAAATGCCAGGCTCCAGGGCGCCGGCAGGGTGTCGATCAGCGTCGTGATCTGGAACGGCGCGGTCGCGTGGTACGGCGCGCGCGTCTGCTCCGGGAATGTGGGCTTGTTGTCCGTTTTCTCGGGCGGCCGCTTATCGACTGGCTGGCCTTCGATCAGGCCTGGTGTCTGGGCTTTCACCGAGACAATGAAGAGCCCGGCGCTTACGCATACAGTGCAAATCAGAAAGAGTTTCATGTGGAGTCGTCTCGCCGCCAATTCTGATAAAACCTTTCATCCCTGTCAAGCGGGGCGCCCATTTTGCAAGCGGTCCTGAGGTTTGACAACGAGCCCCGATTCGCATAGTCTTGCGGTGCGACGCTGGTGGGCAAGCATGGCGACAACCCAGCAAAGGGGGCTGCGATATGACACGTTTTCATGGACGAGGGATGTTTCTGGCGTCTGTTTTAGCCGTCATGGGCGCTTTAGAACTTGTTAACCCAGCCCATGCACAACTGCTCCAGGGTAGCCTCACTGGAAACGTAACGGACGCGAACCAGGCGGCGATCGTAGCCGCGAGGGTCGTGGCTACCGATCAACAAACAAACTTTACTCGCGATACGCTGACCAGCTCGGCGGGCGTGTACAACCTGCCGACGCTGCCGCCTGGAACCTATACCGTCACTGTGAGTGCGCCCTCATTTCAGGTCACCACTGTAACTGGAGTCAGTGTTTCGCCCGAACAGGTAACACGGAGAGACGTGACGCTAACGATTGGCCAATTGAACCAAAAAGTGACCGTTTCCGGGGAGGCGATCACTTTGCAAACGGACCGGGCAGACGTCCGGGACGAATTAAACATCCGTGCGCTGCAGAACGTGCCCGTGCCGATCGGCCGCAACTACCAAATGCTCTTCATCACGCTTCCGGGTGTCTCCCCGCCGCAGAATTCGAATTCCTTTACCGCCAATTCCAACCGCGGGCTGACGTTCAGCGTCAATGGCGGAGCTCAAGGCACTAACAGCATCCGGGTGGATGGTACCGGCACGTTTAATATGACTGCTCTCGCCGTGGCCCAGTTTATTCCGGCCCTGGAAGCGATCGAGAGCGTAAGCGTCTCGGGCAATTCCTTCGATGCCGAACAAAGCGCCGGCGGCGGCGCGGTGAACATTACAGTCAAGAGCGGAACCAACACCATACATGGAAGCTTGTTTGAAGACCACACCAATCAGCACCTCAAGGCCTACGCGTGGGCGGCCGATCGTACGCAGCCCAGTCCGAAGTACATCAACAATCAGTACGGCGGTACGATCGGCGGACCGATCAAACGAGACAAGCTGTTTTACTTCCTGAGTTTCGAGGGCACCGGACTAAGCCAGACCGCTCCGTTCCTTGCGCAGGTCCCCACTCAGGCGATGAGGACGGGCGATTTGCGTGGTTCTCCAAATCCCATCTACGATCCGCTCACTGGCAATGCGAACGGCGCCGGCAGGCTACCGTTCGTTGGAAATATCATTCCTGCAGATCGGATCGATTCCGGAGTGAAGGCCTTGCTCGCCAGACCGGAATGGTCGCTACCGAATCAGGCCGGAACGGGAGCCGTGGGTCTCGCCAACAACTTATTAACGAATGGGAACACGTATTTGCGGCGCGCCCAAACCGACGGCAAAGTCTCCTGGAACCCGACCCAGAAGCTCAGCATGTTTGCCCGTTTGGGTTGGGGCAACAACTATTGGACGACGCCGGAACAGTTCGGCGATCTCGGCGGGCCCAATATGTCATATACCAACACCGCCGGCGGGTTGGGGGCCACCAACGTTTTCAACGGCACCATGTCCGGGACGTATATCATTAGCCCGAACGTGATCTTCGATGCGCATTTCGGCTATGACGTGAATATTGCCTACAGCAAGCAACCAGCCCAGAATCAAAACCTGGGCTGGACCTTGATGCAAATCCCTGGGTTAAACACTTCCGGGCAGCCGCCGTACAAGGCGTTACAGCAGGGCGGCTTGCCGACCATCACAATCGATGGCTTCGCGGTTCTCGGGTCGGTGAGCAGGTTTCAACCCCAAGACTACTTTGATCCGCAGATGAACATCGACGCCAATCTCAGTTGGGTCAAGGGAGCTCACAACCTGCGCTTCGGTTTCGACTCTGACTTTCAGAGTTCTAACGAGAGTCAGTATCAAACCCCCAGCGGAGCTTTCATTAGCAGTGCCGGGGGGTTCCACTTTGTTCAGGGAACAACGCAACTGGCCGGCGGACCCGCGGCGAACGACTACAACGCTTTTGCCTCATTTCTGCTGGGCTTTTCGCAAGACTCCGGCAAGATCTATCAGTTCCCCGACTACTACTATACCCGCACAAGATATTACGCCCTTTACGCCCGTGATCAATGGCAAGTTACGCCAAGGTTGACAGTGAACGTGGGAGTCCGCGCCGACTTTCATCCGTACCCGGGGCGCAAGGGCAACGGCATGGAGTACTACGACAACGCCACCAACAATATGGTGATCTGCGGAGTTGGAGCGACCCCGTTTGATTGCGGCATTAGCAAATACAAGCTGGGGATTGTTCCCCGGCTGGGAGTGTCGTACCGCCTCGGAAACTCAACGGTAATCCGAGCTGGTCTCGGCGTGTCTACTGATCCGATCAATCTTTTCGCGCTTGCCAACCGGCGGTTAAACTATCCCTACATACTAGGGCAGATCCTTCTTCCTCCTAACAGCCTCTCGTATGCTACGACCCTTCGTCAGGGGATCCCCGTTCCCCCGACGCCCGATCTGAGTACCGGTAAAGTGCCCGTGCCCGGTACCGCAGGGCTGTTCGATTTCGACCCGGCGACCTATAAGCGGGGATACATCGAGACTTATAACTTAACGATCGAGCAGCGGATAAAGGATGGCTGGACCGCCTCGGTTGCGTACGCCGGATCACGACAGATAGATCCGATGACTTCTCTCGAGGAGAACTGGTCTCCGATCGGCACGGGAACTGGCGGGCAACTACTGAATACCCCGGGTCTCAATGGGCAAGCCGCGAATGATGGGAGAATTGCCAGCACCCCGCTGCTCGGCATCATGGGAACAACCAGGTATGACTCCTTGCAGGGGCGCACCCAGGCTCGTTTTTCCGGTGTGACCCTAAGCGTAGGCTACACCTTTAGCAAGAACCTGGGATTCCAGATCCCCTCGGCAGTCCAAGGCGGGGCAGCCATGCCTTGGTTATACCGATTCAAGAACTACGGGCCCTTGCCGTTCGACATCGCGAAAAACTTCCAGATGACGGCGGTTGTCGAGCTGCCGTTTGGCAAGGGTAAGCACTGGGTGTCGAACGGCAAGGCCGCCGGCATCCTGGGTGGCTGGCAGCTCAGCGGTCTGTTCAGCGATTTCGGTGGACGCCCGTTTAGCGCCGTCGCCTCAGCCGCCTCACTCAACGCAGTCAATTCCTTCCAGTTTGCCGACTGCCTCAGTACTCCCCGGCAGACCGGAGATATCTTGCATTGGTATGACCCTTCCGCCTTCGCCGTGCCCAAGGCCGGCCGCTTCGGGTCGTGCGGCCAGAACAGCTTGAGGGGACCCGGGCTGATCAACGCGGACGCGGGCGTGGAGAAGAGGTTCATCTTTAGAGAGAAATGGACGTTTAGTTTCCGGGCCGAGATGTTTAACCTCGGGAACACGCCACACCATGCGAGCCCTGGCTTTAGCAGTTCCACCGGAACCACGGCCGCCAACTCGGTTAGCAATGGGGCGTTCATGCAGGCGATAAACATCGCAAATACAGGACGGGACGGCATCGATGAGCGAACGATCCGGTTCAGCCTCAAAGTGAGCTTTTAGCTCCGTCTTCCGGGTCTAGCCCCATCGCCTTTCGGGCGATATTATCGGTGGTGCGGACATGTTGGTACATGGATTGTTGATATCGGGATTGTGGGAGGTCTGAGATGAGTTTCATACGGCTGGCGGCGGCGGCGGGATTTGCGGCATTGTTGACGCTGGCGTTGATCGTGACGCGCAGCGAGGCACAGCCGAACACGCTGAAACAGATTGCGCCGGGAGTGTGGTTCCGCGAAGGCGACATCCAGAATCAGGGGCACTGCAACAACACCATCATCGAGATGAAGGATTATCTGATCGTGGTCGATGCGAATTTTCCGAGCGGCGCCCGCGCGGCACTAGCCGATGCGAAGAAGGTTTCCTCGAAACCCGTGAAATACGTCTTTGATACGCATCATCACGGTGACCATGCCTACGGGAATGCGGTATGGACTCAAATGGGCGCCATCACCATCGCGTATTCCGGGGTGGCGGACGAGATGAAACGCTACGAGCCGGCGCGTTGGCGCGATACCGCGAAATCCCGGCCGGATGTCGCCGAGATGAAGCGCGACGCTCCTGAACCTCCGCAGGAAACGTTCAAGGATTCTCCACACGTAATAACGGATGGGACGCGACGCGTGGAGTTTCGCTTCTACGGTTGGGCTCACACGCGCGGCGACGGCTTCGTATATTTGCCTAAGGAGAAGATTTTGTGTACGGGTGACGCGGTAGCGAATGGCCCGTACAACTTCACGGCGGATGGCAACATCGGCAACTGGCCCAAAGTGATCGACAGCGCGCTCAAGCTGGACGTAGATCGGGTGCTGCCAGGACATGGTGCGCCTGGTAGCCGCGACGTGTTGACCGGACAGCGTGCGTTTTTCGTGGAGCTGCACAAGGCAGTCGCCGCAGCGGTCAAGAGCGGCAAGAAACTAACCGATCTGGTGAAAAAGGAACAGGACAAACAAGTCACGTCGATACAGTTACCGGAGGGCGTTAAGACTTGGGTCGGGGGCTCGCTAGCGGCGCAGGTTACCGACACTTACAACGAGATCACCCAGAAGAAGCCGGCCGGCGATTTACCGCACTAGAAGCATTCACGTGTTTGCGTGCGCTTACCGAGCCGCGACCGTCAGGGAGCGGTGGTCTCACGGCCTTTTTCAGCATCCTCGTAGACGATTCTAATTCCAAAGTTCCCGCGTGGCGAGCCGGGCGCCCTCCACGAGGCTCTCGAATTTAGCCCACATGACCGTGGGATGCACACGCTGAATGAACTCGGCCTGCGCAAAGCCGCAGTCCGTTCCGGCAATTACGTTCTCCCGGCCTACCAGCCGAGCGAAACGGATGATACGGTCGGCGACCAGGCGCGGGTGTTCCACCGTAATCGTGTGATGGGAAACAATGCCGGGAATCAAAATCTTTCCCTTCGGTAGCCGCGCGTTCTCCCAGACGCGCCACTCGTGTTCATGGCGCACGTTGGCCGCTTCGATCGAATAGGCGCCCGCGCGGACCTTGAGAATCAGATCGACGATCTCTTCGAGCGGTGCATCCGCGACATGGGGGACGTGCCAACTGCCGAAGCATACGTGGTAACGGATCCGTTCTTCCGGGATTCCCTCGAGAGCGTGATTGAGGGCTTCGACACGCAAATTGGCCCATTCGCGGTAGCGCTGCGGGCTGGACTGCACCAGTTCGTCGTACATGTTGGCGAGCACGGCATCGTCCACCTGAAGCAACAGCCCGGCGCGGTAGATCGCCTGATATTCCTCGCGCAGGGCGTCGGCGATGGCGTATATATAGTCCTTCTCACTCGCGTAATACTCGTTAACACCGTCATACGCCGTACTCGCCGGCGCCACGGCAGTAAAGAAGGCCTCCTCGACGCTGACGTTTGCCAGCGCCGCTTTGAAGTTATCCAGGTTGCGTGTAATGGGCTCGCGATCCTGATAGGCAATTCGCGCAACGCACACTTCGGTCGGCACACCGGTCAACAGCCGGGGCAGGTCCTGGGCGATGGCCTCACGAAAACGCTCGCGATCCCTGCCGAGCCAGACCAGCGTGCGCTTCTGCTCGGGACGCACTGCAAACCCGCTGATGCGCTTGAGAATGTAGTTCGACCAGCTAGCCTTGCCGAACTCGCCGTCGCTCACGATATCGATGCCGGTCTCAGCCTGCTTCCGCACCACGGCGCCCACCGCCTGGCGCAGCGCGGCGTGATACTGTTCGCGTTTGCCTGGATCTTCGGCGCCGGCATCGAGATCGCGCAGCTCCTGCGGCCGGATCAGGCTTCCAACGTGGGTAGTAAGAATCCGGTGCTCGCTCCGCTTCATAGATCCTCCGAGTATACGGGTCCGGTTTGACACTCACAATGGCCGAAAGCTATAATTTTTTCAATTGCATGCAAATCAGGAGCCGTCGCCGGCGCCTGTTTTGAGGCAAGCGAAATCCGTTCCGAATTGGCCTTTCCGGAGGACAGACGCATGCGAATCCGTAACAACTTTCCCGCGTGTCTCATTGGAGTGATGGCGTTGGTGCTGGGCACGTCGCCGGTGTTTGGGCAGACCCAGGGGCCGAATCGCTCCTTGGCCGGGAACGCCGCTTTTGTGAATCTCAATCAGACGGAGAAAAATAGCGGATGGCCGCCTTCGGGACCGGCGCCCCGGAGCGCGGATGCCAAACCGGACCTTTCCGGCGCCTGGGCGCCAAACGCGATTCGCCAGAATGTCGACCTCTTGTCGACGGGCGTGGAAATCCCCTTTCAACCCTGGGCGGAGAAGATCTACAACGAACGTAAGGCAAGCAACTCGAAGGACGACCCCGAGGCTCGTTGTATGCCCCCCGGTGTCCCGCGGATGAGCACCACTCCGTATCCATTTCGGATCATGCAGACTCCCTCGCTGATTCTGATCGTTTATGAAGGCGGCGCCCATGTCTGGCGGCAGATCTTCATGGACGGCCGGCCCCATCCGAAGGACATCAATCCTTCGTGGCTCGGCGATTCCATCGGTCATTGGGAAGGCGACACCCTGGTGATCGATACCGTCGGTTTTAACGGCAAGTCGTGGATCGATGAGTCCGGGCTGCCGACGACCGAAGACATGCACGTGACCGAACGGATTCGCCGGCTCGATCTCGGCCACCTCGAGATTGAACATACCGTGGACGACTCCAAGGCATACAAGCATCCCTGGAAGTTCACAACTCACCCGGAAATGTTACAGGGCGAACTCATGGAGTACATCTGCCAGGAAAACGAGCGTGATGTCCATCACCTGGTGGGAAAATAGCATCGTCTCATCCGGCGCGCCCGCTTCCCGATGGGTGCGCTAGAGGCCGCATGCAGAACAAAGAACGAAAACCAAGCCCCACGCTGATTCGGAAGGGCGGCCCACTGGGCGAACAGAAAGCTTCTTCGCAGACCGCCAGGACAACCCTGGCTTTGCGCGAAATGCTGATTCAAGGCAAATTCCGTCCGGGAGAGCGAATCCGCGAAATTCCACTGGCCGCGCAACTCAAAGTCTCCCGCATTCCACTGCGGCTGGTCCTCGAAAGGCTCGCTCACGAAGGACTGCTGGAAAAGCGGCCCACGCGCGGCTTTGTGGTACAGCGGTTCTCGACCGAAGACATTTTCGACGCAATCGAGCTGCGCGGATTGCTGGAGGGCACGGCCGCGCGCCTCGCCACGGAACGCCTGAAAGACGTTCGCGACCTCCGGCCAATGGAGGATGCCAGCCGCGCGATTCTGATTCTCGTCCGGCGGCGGAAGCTGACCATGGACGCCTTCCGTCAGTACATCGATCTTAACGCGCAGTTCCATAGGTCCCTCCTGGATCTTTCCAAGAGCCGCATGCTGCGCCGCGCCGTCAACCAGGTCTGCTCGCTGCCGTTTGCTTCGCCGAGCGCATTCTTGCAACGCCAGTATGTTTCCCCGGATTTGCATGAGCTGTTTCTCATTTCGGCGGATCAACACGGCACGATTGTGGAAGCGATCGCAAGCGGAGAAAGCATGCGCGCGGAAATGCTCACGAGGGAACATGCGCGCATCGCACGGCGCAACCTGGAGCATGCCCTGAGGAGCCGGGAGCCACTGCCCGATTCGGCGGGCGCCAAACTGATCACCTTTTGACCGGGCCGGATGCATTGCATGCATTATTTGGACCGGGAATGCAGACGCTGACTTTTTCAGAGTTACAATGATCCAAGACCGGAGAGAATTATGACCTACCCGTTGACCGGATATCACCACATTACTGCGTGCGTCGGCGGCGCGCAGGAAGATGTGGATTTCTTTACGCAGATCGTCGGCCTCCGCATGGCCAAGCAGACTGTCCTGATGGACGGTAAGATCCCGATTTATCACTTGTACTACTCCAACGCAGACCTGGAGCCCGGGTCGGTGCAGACTACATTCCCGTACGCTCGTAAGGCGGGGCGTCCCGGTTCCGGCCAGGTCTCGGCCACCTCGTTCACGGTTGCCAAGGGCACGCTGCCGTTCTGGAAAGATCATCTCAAGAAGCACAATGTCGATCAGGATCCCGTCAAGGAGCGGTTCGGGCAATCCTTCATCCGCTTCCGGCATCCATCTGGAATCGGCTTCGAAGTCATGGAAGATAAGGAAGACCACCGCCATGCCTGGAGCACGCCGGAGATCGCCAAAAGCGAAGGCGTGCGAGGCTTTCACGGCGCCGTGCTCTCGGTAAGAGAAGTTGAAGAGACGGAGCGCTTCTTCATCGAGGCCCTCGGTTTCCGCAAGACCGGCGTAGACGGCAATTATCACCGGTTTGAAACCGGAACAGGCGGGGCGAACAAAACCGTCACCTTGTTGCACGAACCCAGTCGTCCCGCAGGCAGTTGGGTTTTCGGCGCCGGGACGGTTCACCACATCGCCCTCTGGGGGGCCGACGACGAAGCTCTGACGCAGCAAAAGGCCATTTACGAAGAACTGGGTTACACCGACGCTTCCGAGATCAAGGACCGCTTCTATTTCCACTCCATGTACTGCCGCTGTCCGGGCGGGATTCTCGTGGAGAGCTGCTGCAACTCCGGCGCTGGCTTTTTCCGTGATGAGGACGAAGCCCATCTTGGCCAGAAGCTGCATTTGCCGCCATGGTTCGAAAACCGCACCGCTGAGATCATGGCCGAATTGGAACCGATTCGTGTTCCGCAAACTGCCACGGCGGCGACTGTCTAGGCGAAGGTGTCCCCTATGCGCATCAGATTCCTGTTTCTGGCCGGGGCTGCAGGCTTGCTGCTGGCGGCTTCCCCCGCTCTGGCGCATCATTCCTTCGCCGCGGAATACGACGGCAACAAACCAGTCACCTTAAAGGGCAAAGTCACCAAGGTCGAATGGGTGAATCCGCATTCCTGGGTACGGATCGACGTCACCGAGCCGGACGGCAAGGTGAACAACTGGTCTTGTGAAACGGCCCCGCCGAATATTCTGTACCGGCAAGGCTGGCGGCGCGACAGCCTAAAAGACGGTGACGAGGTAACGATCGAAGGATTCATGGCGAAAGATGGCACCAACACTATGACTGCCAGATCGGTTACGCTCGCCAACGGGAAGCGCATGCTGGCCGGCTCCAACGCCCCTGATGTGCCCGCCGAGCCCAAGAAATGACCCCGGCGCACCGCTTGTTCGCTTGCCTCGTCCTGGTCCTCTCCGCCTCGGCGCAAACGAAGTCGTACCGGGCGCCGCGCACGCCCGACGGGAAACCCGACCTGCAGGGAATCTGGGAAGCTCGCTCGACGGCTTACGGCAACCTGGAGGCCCACAGCGCGTCGCTCGGCCTTCGCGCCGGCGAGAGCGTCATCGTCGATCCGTCCGACGGTAAGATTCCCTATCGGCCCGAAGCTGTCGAAAAGCAGCAGCAGAACTTCAAGAACCGCGCGGCCGCCGATCCCATGAACCACTGCTTTCTTCCGGGTGTTCCGCGAGTAACCTACATTCCTTATCCATTCCAGATCTTCCAGACCCCGGACTTCATTGCCCTGACCTACGAATACGTGCACGCTTCCCGCACGGTACACATGAACAAGTCCGCGCACCTGGATGATATAGAGTTTTGGATGGGCGACTCGCGGGGGCGATGGGAAGGGGAAACGCTCGTCGTCGACGTGGCGGACAATAACGCCGACACCTGGTTTGACATGTCCGGCAACTTCCATAGCGAAGCTCTGCACGTGGTGGAGCGCTACACACGCACTTCTCCCGATACGCTCCAGTACGAAGCCACCATCGAAGACTCAAAGACATTCACGCGGCCCTGGAAAATCAGCATTCCCCTGTTCCGGCATACCGAAAAGAACGCGCAACTCTACGAGTACGAGTGCCACGTATATCTGGAGGAGGCGAAGGCGGGCAAATGACCAGGAATTTCTTGGCTGCATTCGTGGCGGCGCCGGTGGGTCTGGCGTTGTTGCTGCCGGCTCCTTCCCGGGCACAGGGCCAGGAACGCCGGGGACAACGCCCTGCCCCCGTGAACGCCGGCCCATTCACGCGTTTGCCGGATGGCAAACCGAATTTTCAAGGCTACTGGCAGACCCGGAACTTCTTCACCGCGTTTGACCTGGAAACTCACGAGCGGGCGGAGTTCGGCGTCCCCGCCGGACGCGGCGTCGTGGTCGACCCTCCGGATGGCAAGATTCCCTACCAGCCCTGGGCGCTCGAAAAGAAGAAGGACATCGTTGCCCACCATTTGTTCGACGACCCGCAGGCACACTGCTGGCTTTCCGGCGTGCCGCGGCAAATGTACACTCCGTTCGGCTTCCATATCCTGCAGCCCCCGGGCTATGCCGTCCTGCTTTACGAGGCGTTCCACTCCTACCGCATCATTCCGCTGGACGGACGTCCGCATGTCCCCGATGCGATCCGCACGTTCGAAGGCGATTCCCGAGGCCATTGGGAGGGAGACACGCTGGTGGTGGACGTGACCAATCAGAACGAAAAGACCTGGTTCGACATGTCCGGCAACTTCCATAGCGATGCATTGCACGTCGTCGAACGTTACACGCCCGTCGACGCCGACACCATACACTACGAAGCCACTCTCGAAGACTCAAAAGTCTACACGCGGCCCTGGAAAATTGCCTTCGATCTGGGACGGAACCAGGAAAAGAATTACGAGCAGATGGAATACGCCTGCGTGGAAGGCGAGCAGGACCTGCAACATTACACGGAAGGCGAAGGCGCTAAGAAGGCAAAGTAACCTCGCCGCGGCATCGAAATAATGAAAACCAGCACAGAGCGGATTCTCACTACGCATGTAGGCAGCCTTCCCAGGCCCCAGGCGGTCGTGGACCTTTTGTTTGCCCAGGATCGCGGCGAACCTTATGACCCCAATGATTTCGACCGAGTAATGGGCGATGCTGTTCATGACATAATAAGGCGTCAAATCGATGCCGGCGTCGATATCGTGAGCGACGGCGAAACCAGCAAGATCAGCTACGCGACTTACATCCGCCATCGTCTCACGGGCTTCGAGGGCGACTCGGCGCGGCCTACACCGCGGGACATCGATGAGTTGCCCGAATACCGGGATATGCTAGTGGCCCAAGGAGCTTCGGCGAAATATTTGAGGCCGATTTGCAAGGGTCCGATTCAGGTCAGGAACCGGGAGCCGCTGCGGAAAGACATCGCCCGCATGAAGGAAGCTCTCGCCAGCGCCGGTGTCGCGGAAGGCTTTCTGAATGCCGTTTCTCCAGGCACCGTAGCCGTCTTCCAGCCGAACGAATATTATCCTTCCCACGAGGCCTACATGGAGGCGCTGGCGGAGGCCATGCGCGAAGAATACGAGACCATCGTTCAATCCGGCCTGCTCCTTCAGGTGGATTGCCCCGACCTCGCCATGGGCCGCCATAGCCGGTTCCGCGACTTAAGCGATGAGGAGTTTTTGCGTGCTGCCGAGATCCAGGTGGAAGCTCTCAATCACGCTCTGGCGAATCTCCCGCCCGATCGAATCCGTCTGCACATCTGTTGGGGTAACTACGAAGGGCCGCACACCTACGACATTCCGCTCGAAATGGTGCTCCCGCTCTTGTTCAAAGCCCGCCCGATGGCCCTGCTGATTGAAGGCGCCAATCCCCGGCACGAGCACGAGTGGGAGATCTGGGCAACCCAGGAACTTCCCGACGATAAAGTGCTCGCGCCCGGTGTGCTCGATTCCAGTTGCAACTTCGTCGAGCATCCGGAACTGGTGGCGCAGCGTATCGTGCGCTACGCCAATCTGGTGGGAAGGGAAAGAGTGATCGCCGGGAGCGACTGCGGCTTCGGCACCTTTGCCGGTTTTGGTCCTGTGCATCCTTCCATTTGCTGGTTGAAGCTGCGCGCGCTGGCGGAAGGCGCGGAAATCGCCTCGGCCAAACTTTGGGGGAAATGACCGGCAGCTACTGGCAGCCGTTCACGCCCTTAGTCAGGCAGATCGAGGATGCCGGCGGAGGAGGAATCTTGAGCCCGCGCTCGGTCATCAGCTTGACCAGGAGTTTCTCGGCTTCCGGGTGAGGGATTGCAGACTGGACGCCGACGCGCACCAAGCCCCGGGACCAATCCAGAGGAATCCAGGTCATTCCCTTCATCGCTCCAGCGAAAGTATCGCGGCTCCCGTAATCGTGAGCTTCCAGGTTGGCGCCGTGGTCGACGAGCAACTGGATTACGTCCGTGCGGCCCTTGTGGGCAGCCCCATGCAATGCGGTGCGGCCCTGGTCATCCACCGCGTTAATGTCGATCCCCAGGTCCAGGCACATCTTGACGGCTTCCAGGCTTTCCGTGGGAGACCATTCAAACGTGACGCCTTCGACCCATCCGATTCCCGATGCCACTGCCAAGGCTGTGTCATTGTGCGCCGTGGCAATCTTGGGGTCGGCCCCGCGGGCCAGCAACAGTTTCATTAAGGCGACGTCGCCGGATTGGGCCGCGCGCAGGAAAGAAGTCGCCCCGTCTTCGTAGAGCCACTGCATCGTGAAGTTGGTGCGGGTCTCAGTGGTATCGCCTTTGCATTCATTTTCGGTCGATAGCGCGCCACATATCCGCGCGTTGACGTTCGCGCCCTTATCGAGCAGCAGCTTGATGAAATCCAGGTGGTCCATGTCCGGCTTGCGCACCGGGTAGTCGCCGCTCTCGATATTGCGGTTATCGGTGGCCAGGTACAGCGGCATCCAGCCGCCCCGGTTTGCCAGGTTCGGATCGGCGCCGTGATCGAGCAGGTAGGCCCCGATCTTGTAGTGACGGTTCTGCGTCGCCGTCAACAGTGGCGTCCAGCCGTAGTTGGTCACTTGGTTGACATCGGCTCCGGCCTCGACCAGCGTTTGCACGCACTCCAGGCAACCTTCGCGGGCGGCATAGGTGAGGGGCGTAAGCCCGCCGCCGTCTTTGACCTGGGATTCCCGGAAGAACGCGGCGAAATCATCGGGGACGGGCGCATCCGCTTCCGCGGCATTGGGAGTGCCATTGGACCGGCGGCCTGCCTTCCGCGATCCGAAGTTCACATCCTGCGCGATTCGCTGCTGAACCGTGGGGGCGATATTGAGGCGGGAGTTCCGCGTATCCGGCGCCGTCGCTGCATTGAAATCGGCGCCGCGGCTCAAAAGCAGTTTCACGGCCTCCGGGTGCGCCTGGTCCGCCGCCCACATCAGGGCAGTCGTTCCTCTCAGGGTCTCCTTCAAATTGACGTCCGCCTTGCGATCCAGGAGCGCCTGAATCGCGGCCGTACTGCCGTTGCGCGCGGCCATCATGAGAGGCGTCTCTCCATTGGGCCGCCGCCGTTCATTGGGATCGGCCCCCGCGGCAATCAACTTCGAAATCATGGCCGCGTTTCCATTTTCCGCGGCAAGCCAAAGCGGGGTAGCGCCATCACCATTTGCCAGGCTGACGTTGGCGCGCGCGGCAATCAACATGTCGGCCAACTCGAGATCGTTCCGGTACGCAGCCCACTGGATCGCGGTCGCGCCATCCGGCTGGGCGGCATTGACGTCGGCCTTCTGCTGCAGCAATTGGCGTACGGCAGCCTTGTCCCCCGCCATCGCGGCATCGGCGACCGCACTGGATGCCGCAACCATGCGAGGCTCGAAAGCGATAAAGACAACGGCAACCGTGAGGAACATTCCGTAACGCATACTGATGGACCCCACTCTTGTTTTACCCACCATTTTACTTAATGTCGCGGCCTTCCTCCGCACCCAGCTTCCGCAGGAGCGCCACGGTGCTCTCGTGCGGTACAGGCAATTGCGTCACCACACTCTTACCCATAGCGACGTCGAGCGGCGTGAATCCCTGTTTCGTCTTGGCATTCAGCCGCGCGCCCTGTTTGACCAGGTATTCCACGATCGAATCGGCTCCGCGAAACGCGGCCCCGTGGAGAGCAGTCTCAGCCTTGTCATTTCCCTGGTTGATATCAAGCCCCA
Organism: Terriglobia bacterium; assembly: GCA_003175985.1. GTDB lineage: Bacteria > Acidobacteriota > Terriglobia > Bryobacterales > Bryobacteraceae > PSRJ01. The sequence continues at coordinate 13,361 of PSRJ01000096.1, read as the reverse complement.
GGCCAACGGTGATTTTCAACGCTTCCAGCGCGTCGCTCTCACTCCCTTTCGTATTTTTGTCCCGGTAGCCAACACCTGCCGCGAACAGCAGTACATTGTTGCCGTCTTTGGTGACCAGTTTTGGGTCGGCTCCTTTATCGAGCAGAAGGCGCATCGCGGCAAAATCCCCTGCGCGCGCAGCACGCATCAGCGGAGTGGTGCCGGCGTCGAGAGTCACATCGCCCGAATCCATGCCGCTCCTGCCGGGAAGGTTCCTGGTCAATTGTTTGTTCGGATCGGCGCCGCGATCCAGCAGCGCTTTGACCAGCTCCAGGCTGGGCAGCGGATCGTCCTCCTTGCGCGACGGGAGCGCGGAGTAGTCCTCGTTGCGCATATCCAGGACAGAGTACAGGGCGGTTCGGCCTCTCGAATCGGCGATGTTAGGATTGGCGCCGCGATCCAGGAGGAATTTCGCGAAGCTATAGTGCTTGTTCAGGATCGAGATCACCAGCGCGCTGGTGCCGTCGGCATCCACCTGATTGATGTCTACACCCGCATCCAGCATGACCCTGCCGCACTCGATGTCGCCTTCGCGGGCGGCGAAGTGAAAAGCGGTCAGACCGCCGCGCGCCATCGGGGTAACCGAAGACGCCGCGCTCAATTTGGGCATCTTGTTGTCCCGTTCCAGCGAAAGCACCTTCCAGTCGGCGCCGTGTTCCAGCAGAAGCTTTACCACCGCGGCATGCCGTTCCGCGGCGGCCCACATCAGCGCAGTCTGGCCCCGGTAGCTCTCCTTCGCGTTCACATCCGCCCCGTGTTCCAAGAGTGCCTTCACCGCCTCTACATTGCCGCTCCGGGCGGCCGTCATCAGGACCGTTTCGCCATCCGGCGTCGTCAGCGTCTTGGCATCGGCGCCGGCTTTGAGCAACAGCTCCACAATCGCGCCGTTACCCAACCCGGCTGCTTCGGAAAGCGCCGTCACCCCATAGCGGTTGGCCGTATTCGGGTTGGCGCCGGCCGACAACAGCAGCTTTACGGCCGCTAAGTCGTTCCAGTGAGCCGCCCAGTGAAGCGCGGTAGTGCCGTCCGGCTGAGCCGCGTTCAAGTTAGCGCTCTGCTGCGATAGGGCGCGCAACGCCACCCAATCCTGATTCTGCGCCGCCTCCGCGGCCGAGAGAGACTCTCCATGCGCGGCTGCGGCAAACCAGAGGGCCGCCAAAACAACAGTCGTTCTCATCGCGGCTATACCTCCGAAAGAAGTCCCGTGCTGTCGCCGATGCTTTCCTGCGGAACGCCTGCCTTGTTCAGAATCGACAAGAGCAGGTTCGCCATCGGCGTGTTGTCCGGGTATTTGAGGTGACGCCCGCCTTTCATTTTGCCGGCCGCGCCGCCGGCGACTACCACCGGCAGCGGCGAGTGGTTGTGAATGTTGCTGTTGCTCATTCCGCTTCCGTACAGCACCAGCGAATGATCCAGCAGGTTCCCGTCGCCATCCGGCGTGGAGCGCAGCTTCTCCAGGAAGTGCGCCACCAGGCTCACATGATAGGTGTTGATCTTCGTCAGGTTGTCCAGCCTTGCGGGATTGTTCTGATGATGCGAGGCCGGGTGGAACCCCTCCGCGATGCCCAGCATCGGGAAGGTCCGGTAGCTGACTTCCCGCGCCATCATGAACGTCGAAATCCTCGTGATGTCGGCTTGAAACGCCACCGCCATCAGGTCGAACATCAGCTTCGTGTGCGCCTGGTGATCATCGGGAATTCCCGCGGGAGTGGAGGGCACGGCGATGTTCGGATTCGAATTCTGTTTCTCGGCCAACTGAATGCGGCGTTCAATTTCGCGCACGGTATCCAGATACTCGGCTACGCGGTTACGATCCGTGGCGCCCAGTCCGCCTTGCAGGCGCCGCACGTCTCCCGTCACCGCATCGAGGATGCTGCGTTCCTGTTGAATTCGCTCCAGCCGTTCCTCCGCGGTGGCGCCGTCCCCGAACATCCGGTCGAACACAACGCGCGGGTTAATCTCCATGGGCAGAGGCGTGGTGGGACTACGCCAGGAAATGGTATTCATATAGGCGCAACTGAAGCCCACATCGCAGGAGCCCACCAGGCCGCTGAAGTCCTCGGTCGCCAATTCCAACGAAGGCAGAGGCGTTTCCTGCCCGATTTTTTGCGCGGCGATCTGATCGATCGTTGTACCTGCCCGGATGTCCGCACCGTCCGTGCGCTTGGGATGGACACCATTCAGAAACACCGCTGGGGAACGCGTATGGTCGCCGCCGTTGTCGCCGGGCCCCGCCGGCGCCGCGTTGCGATGCGCCAGGTTACTGACCACCACGAGCTGATCCTTAAATGGGGTAAGCGGCATCAGGGTGCGGGACAACTCGAAGTCCTCCCCCTCGCCGACGGGCGTCCAGTTACTTATCACCGCACCGTGAGGAATGAAGCAAAGCGCCATGCGGAACTGCGGCCGGGCCGCGGTTTTCGCCAGCGGCGTCTGCGCTGGAATCATGGAATCCAGCAGGGGGAGCGACAAAGTCACACCTAAGCCGCGTAAAAAAGTGCGGCGTGGAATATGCTTCTTGGTGATGAATCTCATTGGAACGACCTCCTCGGAGGCATGAGAGCTGCCGTCTGACTCGCCGGCGCTGGTTTCACCTTCATTTGAAAAGGCACGCTGTTTACGATACCTAGAATCAATGACGAAAAGCGGTAATCTTGCGCCGCTGCGTCGTGGAGAATGCGCCGGACCGCGGGCATATCGTAATACTCCACGCCGCGTCCGAGGGCATAGGTCAACAATTTCTCGCTCATGACTCCCACGAACACATCCGGACGGGAGACTAGCATGCGCCGGAGAGAGGCCGGGCCGTCGACGCGCGCGCCATTGAAGAGCGTCCCCGCGGGATCGATAGCCGCCCCGTCGTCACTGTTTCGCCAATGTCCGACACCATCAAAATTTTCGAGCGCGAAGCCGATCGGGTCCATCACCTTGTGGCAGCCGGCGCATACCGCGTCGGTCCGGTGCGCTTCCATCCGCTCCCGCAGCGAATGCGGCTTGCCGTCGTCGCCGCCTTCCTTCAATTCCGGCACGTTCGGAGGGGGAGGCGTCGGCGGTGTGCCCAGCAGGTTCGTCAAAATCCACTTACCGCGCTGCACCGGAGACGTTCGCGCGGCGTAAGAGGTGATGGTGAGAATGCTGGCCTGGCCCAGCAGTCCCCGCCGCGCCTCATCCGTCACCGGGACGCGGCGGAATTGACTGCCATAAACGCCCGGTATTCCATAGTGGCGTGCCAGCCGCTCGTTGACGAACGTGTAGTCGGCATTCAATAGATCGGTGACGCTCCGGTCTTCCCGCATGATACTGCCGAAAAACAACTCCGTTTCCTGCTTCATTGCCTGTCGCAGGTTATCGTCAAAGTCCGGGAACGTATCCAGGTTCGGAGCGGCGCTCTTCAAGTTGCGCAGAAAAAGCCACTGTTCCGCGAAGTTGGCGATTAGCGCGTCCGACCGACGGTCCGTTAGCATGCGCCGCACCTGCTTCTCCAGAACCGCCGACTGCTGCAGCTTCCCTTGGACTGCCAGATTCACCAGTTCGTCATCGGGGATGCTGCTCCATAAGAAAAAGGAGAGCCGCGACGCGAGCGCCAGATCCGTCAGGCGATACACTCCGCCCGGGGGAATGGCCGCGGGGTCCGCTTCGAAACGGAACAGAAATTCGGGGCTCGCGAGAATGTACTGGAGCGCCGATTCGATCCCCGCTTCGAAGCTGCCGTTTGCGTTTCGCCGTCTCTGGTAAAAGCTCAGCAGCGTCTCCAGATCGCTATCGATCGTGGGCCGCCGGTAGGCGTGCCGTGACAAGGCGCCAAGTATCTTTCGAGCGCACGGAAGCTCGTCTTGCCAGCTGGAGGCATGGCAGATGAAAATACGGCTGCGCGAAGCCGTGTCGCTCACACCGGCCTGTCCGAAAGGCCCTTCGACGGTCATGCGGTCCACCGATGGATCGCCGGTAATATCCAAGCCGTCCACTGTCGTCCGGAGAAACGGCTTGATCAGATCGTCCTTGGAGGCGTGGCTCCGCAAGAGCGTAGCGGCAGCTACGGAGTGGACGCCCGCTTTAACAGCCAGGCGAACCGTCAATCGCTGATCGAGATCGGCGCCGAACGTTCCGGGATTCTCCGCCATTTTCCCGAAATCTTCCCGGCCGCCCACGGTGACCAGGCGCAACCGCTCGCCATCCAGGCTGATCTCGATCTGGTGCGGATCCTCCATTCCGCGCAATAAGTCGAACGTGTTCCGCCATAGCCGGACTTTGATCACGTACTCGCCATCGAGCGGGAAATTGTGGCGCACCAGGATGCCGCCGCGCGTTCCAAGAGGAAGCCCATCGATGTGCTGGTCCTGCGAAAGATCGGGGCGAACGCGGTAGGTGGCGGTTGCCGGCGTAATTCTGGGATCTCCCACGGCCATCCGGCTGACGCTCCACGAGGCCGCCAGGTACCGTTCCATGAGCGAAGGTGAAACCTTCAGAACGTCGGCGATGTTGTCGAAACCGCTGCTCTCGTCATCTGGCGGCAGCAGAGAAGTAGCATCCACGTCAAGCGCCAGCAAGTCGTGAACGGCATTCGCGTACTCCGCCCGATTCAGCCGGTGCACGCTGCTTCGCCCGGGGTTAGGATTGGCGAAGTAGGCGCGATCGAGGGCCGATTCGAGAAATGTGGCAAGTCCTTCAAGCGAAGCCGCATCCGGCCGAGGCATGCCTTGCGGCGGCATGGCGCCGACCTGGATTTTGCGGATCACCTTTTCCCAGGTTTCGGCGTGGACGGGGATCTCGTCCAGATTCGCGGACTGCAGCGATAGCCCACCCGTGCGCAGCTTGTCGCTATGGCACGTGACGCAGTAACGGTCGAGAATCAGTTTCGCTGAGGTCCGCCCCGTATCGGAGGCAGGCTGTGCCCAGAGCGCCACCAGCCCGCAAGCCGCAAGAAGCGCCAGGCTCCATCGCAGACCACTGTTTCGAACCCGAAACATCTTCTCTTCTGTAATATATCAGCGCCAGCGCCCGATTGCATGCAAAGAAACCTCCCATCAGGCTATCCCGGTATTGTGAACGATTTTTCCGTTCACTATCGTGAGGGCGCTGCGGATCTTCTTAATATCGGCATCGGGCACCGCAAAATAGTCCCGGTCCAACACGGCGAGATCGGCCAGTTTGCCCGGCTCGATCGAGCCGATCTTGTTCTCCATCCGAAGGAACCAGCCATTGTTCCTTGTGAAGAGCCGGAGGGCTTCCTCCCGTGTCAGTTGCTGTCCCGGGTTCACCTGATCGCCAAAAGAGTTCCGTCCCGTGGTCGCGTAGTAAATGTGCAGCCAGGGGTTTAGTGGCGCGATATGGACGCCATCGCCATGGATACCGGCCTGAATGCCGTGATCCACAATCGTCCGGAATGGCGGACCCGCCACCACCTTCGGGTCCGACGACGTAACCCATCGAAACGCACCCATCTCGACACCGCAGCCCAGCGCCTTTAGCCTGCTCAGCAGGTCGGCGTCGACCTCCGGAACGTGGTGAACCACCCATCGTAGTTTTGTGATGTCGAATTCCCGATTGACGGTCTCATACTCCTCGACAACCTGGCGCAAGCCTGCAAGATTCTGCACGGCGTTTTCATTGCGCCAGCCGGCCTGCGCAACAAGCCGCTGCGCATTGCGCCACGCGGCGCCGCTCGCCAAAGGGGCAGCCCATTCCCCGATTGCGCCGGTCCGCAGCATGTCATCGCCGAAAAACGGAAACTGGTTGCGCAGCCGTTCCTTTAATTCGGGCAACTCGGGATCGCTCTGATTCTGCAGAAAATTTATCTGCAATCGGACGATTGTCCGCCCCTCGCGGTGGAGTTCCAGCCAAGGGTCATACATGCGATATTGATCCAGGTTCGAGAGAATCTGGTTCGGGTGCAAGGGGCCCGGCGTGGGGAACAACACCTGATCCAAAAGTGCGGTCAGCCCCACGGTCGCCGCATAGTTCATGGCATCCAGCGTGCTTCGCTTCCGATCGGCAAATGTCTGCATCCGCCGCAGGTAAAACAAAGCGGAAGCCGAGGGGCCACCGCCCGTAAATCCAGCCGCCGCAATCGCTCCGCTGTCTGAAACCTTTACCGGAAGGATATCCGGATGAACCTTGGCTCCGGCGTCGGCCGCATCGAAGAATTTCTTGCCCAGGCTGTTGGTCGCGCAAGGGCCGGTGAATCGCTCAAAGAGCAATACGGGCCGGTCGGGAACTGCCTGGTCGAGTTCGGCGAGTGTCGGGTGCCGGTGCTCGACCCATTGATTGGGATGCCAGCCGCCCATTGAGGTAATCCATGCCCCTTCCGGCGCATCTTTGCGCCGCACGGCAAGAGCCTCCTGCACCTCGCGGATCGAAGTAGTGTTTTCCAGGACCGTGTGGTAGCCGGGACGGTTTCCGAGACTCACGATATGGACGTGCGGCTCTATCAAACCTGGCACTACGGTCCGGCCTCGGAGATCGATCACCCGCACGTCGCGCGCTGGCTTCGGCGCCCGGCCTCCCACCGCCACGAAGCGGCCGTTCCGGATTGTCACCGTGTTGGCCACGGTATTGTTGGCATCGACCGTATGGATACGGCCGTTGACAAGGGCCAAAGCGGTATCGTCCCCAGTTTCGGAAGCAGCATTCTGAGCCGCCAGCACACCGGCGGCCGGGCCGCCCGCGAGTGCCGCCCCGATTGCCGCCGAAGCCCCCGCGCTCGCCCTAAGAAAACGGCGCCGGGACGGAACGTGCCTGTCTTTTTCTTTGCCCATCAGCCCTCCCTCGAATGGAGAGTTGGATTATACCGGGCGGTTGCCGCCCCGTCAAAACGGGGATGCAACTCCTCTTACCGCAGAAAGAGTTCTGCCATCACGCTTCGGAACCAGACGTTGGCCGGATCGTGGTTATACCGCTCGTGCCAGTGCTGAAGGATATAGTAAGGGGCGATGGCGAACGGCAACTGCAGCAACCGGATTTGGCCCGTGCTCGCAAAGGATTGGCCGAGTTGCTCGGGAACCACGGCCAGATAGTCCGTATTGGTCAGGATGGGAGCCAGACCCAGGAAGCTCGGAACTCGCAGCCCCACTTTGCGCCGGATCTTCTTAGCGGCCAGCGTTCGCTCCAGCACGCTGTGGCCCGTGCCTGGCGTTGCCACCGTCAGGTGGGTTTCCAGCTCGAACTGTTGCAGCGTCAGCTCGTCTTGCACCCGCGGATGCCCCGCCCGCACTGCGCAAACGAAACGGTCGCGAAACAGCCTCTGCTGGTAAAAACCAGCGCCCATCGGGGAGATGAAGCCAACCGCGAGGTCCACTTCTCCCGACTCCAAAAGGCGCGGAATGGAATCCGACATGGGCAGGAGATCGACTTGAATGGAAGGCGCGATCTCCTTAAGCCTCCGCATGAGCGTCGGCAAGAGCGTCAGCACGGCGATATCTGTCGAGCAGATGTGAAAGATCCGCTCCGACGTGGTGGCGTCGAAAATCACCTGGTGCTGCAAGGCCGATTGAATCAGCCGTTCGGCTTTGCTCAGCAACGTAAGCACTTCGAGGGCGTGAGGTGTGGGCTCCATTCCCGTGGAGGTGCGCACAAACAGCGGATCGTTGAATTGACGCCGCAGTTTGGCCAGACTCATACTAATGCTCGACTGGCTAACCCGCAGGTTTTCCGCTGCTTGAGACACGCTGCGCGTGCGATGCAGCTCGTTCATGATGATGAGCGATTTCAGATCGATATTGGTAGTGGCCGGCCGCCCTATGCTGCTGCCCGAAAGCGCTGCTCCAATCGCGGCTCCGGCGCCCTCCGGCCACACTGCGGTATAAGATTGCGGCGCTTCCTTGCAGCCGTTGTGCCCTTCAACCACTATCAGTTTTGCATGCAAATAAGCAGTATATCGCTTCCGGGAGGTGCCGGCAGGGCCCCATAAACCCCCGCTTGCATGCAATCACCGGCGGCGGCGGGCATTTGGTAATCTTGCGGCCACTAACGGCAGAGTTCGGGTTAAAATGAAAGGAGGTTGGTTCGCAATCCCTCACGCCGTAAATTCCTTCAATCCCTGGCTGCCGGCGGCATTTCGCTCCCGATGATTCATGCCATGGAGACTGTTTCCACGGAATCCAAATCCGCGAGTGAGAAACTGCTCGAGGAGATTCAGCGGCGTGCCTGCCGCTACTTCTACGAAATGGCCGATCCCAATACCGGCCTGGTTCGCGACCGCGCTTCACCGGATGAGCCGTACGCGCCCAGCGCGGCCAGTATTGCCGCTACCGGGTTCGGATTGAGCGCCTTGGGCATCGCCGCGAGCCGCCGCTATATCGATCCGAGTCTCGCCGAAGCTCGTGCGCGAACCACGCTGCGTTTCTTCTGCGAGACGGCGCCGCAGGAGCGCGGGTTCTTTTACCATTTCATGGATTCCGATACCGGCAAGCGGATCTGGAAGAGTGAGGCCTCATCGATCGATACCGCCTGGCTCCTTTGCGGCGTGCTCCACTCCGCGGCATTTTGGGAAGATGCCGAGATCCGCAAGTTCGCGGAGGAACTGCTAAATCGCACCGAATGGGATTGGATGTTGAACGGGGGAAAAACCCTGTGCCATGGCTGGACGCCGGAGAACGGGTTCCTGCAATACCGTTGGGATGCCTATTCGGAAGTCCTCGCCATGTATCTGCTGGCGATCGGGTCGAAGAGTCATCCCATACCCGCCTCCTGCTGGCGGGCCTTCGCGCGCCCCATGCATGACTATCAGGGCGTCTTCTTCATCGATGCCGGGGCGTCTCTCTTTGTCCATCAGTACTCTCACGCCTGGTTCGACTTTCGCGGCCGGCGCGATGCCTTCGCCAACTACTTCAACAACTCCGTGCGCGCCACACAAGCGCATCGCCTGTTCTGCCTCTCTTACAAGGAGCAGTTCCCCTGGTACGGTCCGGACATGTGGGGGGTGACCGCGTCGGACTCACGCATGGGATATCGTGCCTGGTGCTCGGAGAACACTCCTCCCGATGGCACCCTGGTCCCCTGCGCCGCCGGTGGCTCCCTCGTCTTCCTGCCACAGATCTGCGGGGCCGTTTTGCAGAAGATGTACGACGATTACGGCAACAAGATCTGGACCAAGTACGGGTTTCGCGACGCGTTTCATCCCAAGGACAAGTGGTATAGCCGGTACATCCTCGGCATCGACCAGGGGATTATCCTCTTGATGGCGGAAAATATGCGCAGCGCCGGCGTCTGGAGTGCCGTAATGTCCACCCCAGAGGCGCGCCGCGCCATGGATGCTGTCGGACTGGCGACTATAAGTTCGTAACCATACTACGCGCGACCGCGGCGAATCCTACCATAAGGGTATGAATTCCGTTCGATTGCCCGCGGCACTCGGACTGCTGGCCGGCGAGTTGCTTGCCCAATCCGGCATGAGCGTGGAGGATCGCGTCACGGCCCTGCTCTCGCGCATGACGCTGGACGAAAAGATCGGCCAGATGTCTCAATCCACGTCCATCCGGACGCCGCTTTCGGAACAATTCAAAGCCGAAATCCGCGCAGGGCGATGGGGTTCTTTTCTGAATGCCGGCAGCGTGACGGACCGGGCCGAAGCGCAGCGCATCGCGATGAAAGAGAGCCGCCTGGGCATTCCTCTGCTTTTCGCCCGCGATGTCATTCACGGGTATAAAACCATCTTCCCCATCCCGCTTGGACAGGCCGCATCCTGGAACCCCGAACTCATCGAAGAAGCGGCACGGCAGGCCGCGCGCGAAGCGACTGCGGAAGGAATCCGTTGGACCTTCGCGCCGATGCTCGATATCGCCCGCGACCCGCGCTGGGGGCGCGTCGCGGAAAGCCTGGGGGAAGATCCGTTTCTGGCCGGTACGCTGGGCGCCGCCATGGTTCGCGGCTTCCAAGGCCGTTCGCTTGCCGATCCGGACTCCCTGGCAGCGTGCGCCAAACATTTCGCGGGATATGGCGCTGCGGAAGCAGGCCGCGATTACAACAGCGTCTGGCTCCCCGAAATCCTCTTGCGTGAAGTCTACTTCCCGCCGTTCCATGCTGCCCGCCTGGCCGGCGTCGCCAGCTTTATGACCGCTTTCAATGCGCTCAACGGCGTTCCCGCGACGGGAAACCGCTTCCTGCTGCGCGATATCCTGCGCGGTGAGTGGAACTACGATGGCGTCGTGGTGAGCGATTACGAGGCGGTTCCCGAGATGGTGCGGCACGGCTATGCCCGTGATGACCGCGATGCCGCCACCAAGGCTCTCACTGCGGGCGTCGATATGGAGATGGTCAGCACCTCCTACGTCGATCGTCTGAAGCAGCTTGTGGAAAGCGGCAGTATCGGCATGAACCTGATTGACGCAGCCGTACGCAACATCCTGCGGCTGAAGTTCCGGCTGGGGTTGTTCGATCAGACCATCGCTCCCCGGGAAGTAAGCCCCGGCCCCGCATCGCTGGCTATTGCCGAACGAGCCGCAATGGAAAGCGCCGTTCTGCTGAAGAATGAAGGGGAATTGCTTCCGCTCAGCGGTTCCGTTCGCACGGTCGCAGTGATTGGCCCCCTCGCCGACAGCCGTCTCGATCAGGTAGGCACCTGGAGCATGGACGCCGTTGCCGATGCTGTACAAACGCCGCTGGCTGCGTTGCGGAACAGAATGGGAACCGGCCGGGTGCTCTACGCGCCGGGCCTGCGAAACAGCCGCGATCGAACGACGGACGGATTCCCCGCCGCCGTGGAAGCCGCCCGGCGCGCCGATATCGTGCTGCTCTTCCTCGGCGAGGAGCAGATCCTTTCCGGCGAAGCACGCTCGCGGGCGTTCCTCGATTTGCCGGGGGCCCAGGCCGCGCTGGTCGATGCCATCCACCAGGCTGGCAAGCCGATGGTGGCCGTCCTCATGGCGGGCCGGCCTCTGACATTTCACGACGTCGCTGCCCAAGCCCGCGCGGTGCTCTATGCCTGGCATCCCGGCGCAATGGGCGGGCCCGCCATCTCCAAGCTCCTCTTCGGCGACGCCGCGCCCTCCGGACGCCTTCCGATTACGTTCCCGCGCACCGTGGGACAGGTCCCGATTTACTACTCCGAACTACGCACCGGTCGGCCGGCTTCGGAGAAGGAGTTAGGGATTCCTCTGGGAAATCCAGAGCAGCCCGCCGGCTATACGTCAAAATATATTGACGTGGATTTCACCCCGGAATACCCTTTCGGCTTCGGGCTGACCTACTCGCGCTTCGAGTACTCCCCGGTTCGCTTGTCCGCCCCCGTGCTGCGCGCCGCACAGCCCATCACCGCCTCCGCCGAGATTGTGAATCGCGGCGCGCGCGATGGCGTCGAAACCGTCCAGTTGTATTTCCATCATGTCGCGGCGAGCGTGGCACAGCCCGTCCGCAAACTCGCCGGTTTTCAACGCGTGCTGCTCAAACCGGGCGAGAGCCGGCGCGTCAGCTTTCAAATTTCTTCGGACGACCTGGCCTTCTACGATCAGAGCAGGCGCCGGGTGACGGAACCGGGGCGCGTTCAAGTCTGGATCGCACCCGATGCCGCCCGCGGCTCCATGGCTGAATTCACAGTGCAGTCGGTTACCGAGCCGGTAGAGTAGGAGAGAGGGCGACGGGAGAGACCCGCGTCCCACTCTCCCCTGGTCGAACCGGAGGATCAGTATTCCTATCGAGGCCGAATCGGGTTCAAGTGCGTTACGGGTTCGCCTCCCGACACGTCGGCACCGTTACCGATGCTCACGCCCGTTCGGCTACAGGTTGAACAGGTAATTTACCTGGTGAACTCCTTTCAGTTCACAAGATCGGTCTTCACAACCGTTCGTGACAACTAACTCGCGGCGGCGAGTTCGTACAGAAACTCCACGTGGCCGCGTACGGCGCCGTCGATGCCCTGAATCTTGGGATTGCCCGACTCTATCAGGTAATATTCGTTGGGTGCGTGCGCTCCGTTGCCGTGGCCAAAGCCGAACTGGATTGCGGGCAATTTTAGCGGCTCGCCGGTGAACACATATCCCGGCCAGGAGCCGGCGGTGCGCGGCCAGACGATCGGGTCGATGCCGTTGCGCTTGTAGACTGCCGTTTCTATGCGAACCGGCAGAGAGTCCGGAGAAGTGCTGGTCGGATCGTAGCCGCCGGTCATGTTGACTTCGATATCGCCGAAGCCGCGTTTGGCCAGGTGAGCCTTCAACTTCGCCAGCGCATCCGCCGCGGTCATGTCGGGTACCAGCCGCAGATCCATCTTGGCCACGGCTCTATGCGGCAGAATCGTCTTGCCGCCGGGCCCCGTGTATCCTCCCACCAGGCCCTCTATATTGATGGTTGGCCGGGAACACAACATTTCCAACGACTCGCGAAAGCTCACATCGTGGACCCAATGTTGTACGCCGAGCTGTTTCTTGACCAGCTCCTCGCTCTGACGCTTAGCCGCTTCGTCGATCATCGCTTTTTCGGCCGCGCTGACGGGGCGGATCTTTTCCAGGTAGTGATCCACAGCCGGTGTGTTGCCATCGGGTGAAACGAGCGTTGCAAGCGCCTCCACCAGATGCCACGCCGGACTATCCAGACGCGCTTTGTTACTCGAGTGCACATCCTGATTCGGCCCGCGGCCCCACTTCTGACCGCTGGAAACGAGCTCCAGTTCCACAACGCCCTTGGCCCCCAACGACATCGTCACCATGCCATCGAGTCCCTGTGCCGAGGATGGCGTCAGCACGCCGCTCGATTTCCGCAGAGCAGCCATCACTTCGGGCCGGTGCACGATTTGCGTGATGTGCGGCGAGCCGATCTCTTCCTCGCTCTCGCAGACGAAAACCAGGTTCACGGGCAGTTTTCGCCCGGCGCCGCGGATGGCGTGCACGGCTGCCAAGAAGGCTCCCTGGGGTCCTTTCGAATTCACAGCGCCCCGGCCTACCAGGATCTTTCCCAAGCCGGCCTTGTCGACCAGAGTCGGCGTAAACGGAGGCGAAGACCACTCGGAGGGATCCACCTGCTTGACGTCGTACATGATATAGACCGCCAGCGTCTTCGGCGCCCCTGCATCGAGCGTGGCGAAGACACCAGGATGCAAATCAGTCGGGCACTTAATGACCTGGCCGCATCCGGCATCGCGCAGCAGCCGCATCATGAGTTCACAACCCTCGTTGATGCCCTTGTTTTCAGCGGCGATCGTGGGCTGTTTGATCCAATCCTGAATCCGGCGCACCGATTCATCGTGGCGCTTTGTGATTTCCGATTCGATGGGCTTGAGATCAAGCGCCGTAGCCGCCCTTGCAGCCGCCGTTGTAAGCGCCGCGGCAGTCCCCGCCAGGAAAGCGCGCCGATCCATGGCGGCGCCGGTTCGATCACCCGAGTCAGACATAATACAA
>PSRJ01000170.1 GCA_003175985.1 Terriglobia bacterium | reverse complement strand
AACTCCCACAGGATCTGGCGGCAGGCGCCGCAAGGCGGGGTAAGCACATCGGTAGCCGCGGCAACGGCGACACGCCGGAACTGGCGGGCGCCCTCCGAAATCGCCTTGAAAACAGCTACGCGTTCGGCACAGACGGTGAGGCCGTACGTGGCGTTCTCCACGTTGCAGCCGGTGTGAATCCGTCCCGATTCTTCTTCCAGGGCCGCGCCTACTTTGAATTTCGAGAAGGGAGCAAAGGCATGCTCGCGCGCGCCGAGCGCGGCGGCGACGAGAGCGTCTACGGTCATGAGCGCGCGCGCGGCGGACCGGGCTCGAGCCGCGGCAAAAGAGCCCTCAAAAAGCGCACGAGAGTATCGCGAACCATAGCGCCCGTCTCGAGGACTTCGTCGTGTGATATCTTCTGCGCCAAAATGCCTGCCGCCATATTGGTGACGCAGGAAATGCCCAGTACCTTCATTCCCATGTGGTTGGCGACGATCACCTCGGGGGCTGTGGACATTCCGACCAGGTCGGCGCCGATCGCGCGCAGATACCGGATCTCGGCGGGCGTTTCGTAAGAAGGGCCGAGGACGGCGGCGTAAACGCCTTCGGCCAGCGGAATCGAAAGCTCCGCCGCCACGGCTTTCGCGATTGCGCGGTACTCCGCCGAATAAGCTTCCGACATGTCGGGAAACCGCGGGCCTAAGGCATCGTCGTTCGGCCCGGCCAGCGGGTTGGAGCACTGCAGATTAATGTGATCCGAAATGAGCACCAGCCCCCCGCGTGTGAGCGACTGGTTGATGCCTCCGGCAGCATTCGTGAAGACCATGGAACGCACTCCCAGCGTTCCCAGCACGCGCACACCGAAAGTCACCTGCGCCGGTGAATAGCCTTCGTAGAGGTGTACGCGTCCGGCCATCACGGCGACATCCATATCGCCCACCTTGCCAAGGATCAATCTGCCGGCGTGGCCTACGGCTGTGGATCCGGGCCAGCCGGGAAGCTCCGAATACGGCAAGTCGACACGCTCGGTGAGCTCGGCCGCGAATGCGCCCAGACCGCTGCCGAGGACTACGCCGATGACCGGGCGGACATCCGTACTGTTCTCGATATACTGCCTGGCTTCTTCGATCACAGCAGCATTCCCGCAATGCAGGCGGACATGAAATTCGCCATGGAGCCCGCGGCCACGGCGCGGATACCGAAGCGCGCCAGGTCCGACTTGCGGTTGGGCGCCAGCGCCCCGATTCCGCCAATCTGGATGGCGATGGAGCTGAAGTTGGCGAAACCGCACAAAGCGTAGGTAGCGATGGTGAAAGATTTCGGATCGAGGCTGGCTTTCAGGGGGCCGAGTTGTGTGAAAGCCACGAATTCGTTGAGCACGAGCCGCGTTCCCAGGAGGTTCCCAATGCTGGCGGCATCCTTCCAGGAAACGCCCATGATCCATGCCAGGGGCGCGAAAATGATCCCGAAAAGCTGCTGGAGGGTCGGCGGCACCCAGCCCAGATACGGCACCGAATGCACCCAGCCCAGGATGCCATTGACCATGGCGATGAGCGCGATGAATGCGATCAGCATGGCGCCGATATTCAGCGCCAGCCGCAAACCATCGCCCGCTCCCTGCGCGGCAGCGTCGATGATGTTGACGGAAGTCTTTTCGACCTTGACCTCTACGCGTCCGGCAGTGGCCGGCTTCTCGGTTTCCGGGATGAAAATCTTGGCGAGCATGATGGTGGCGGGCGCGGTCATGATCACGGCAGTCAACAGATGCGTAATCTCCACGTGAGCGATCAGCACGTACGCCGCCATCACCGCGCCGGAAACGTGCGCCATGCCGCTGGTCATGATGGTGAACAGCTCTGACTCCGTCATGCCGGCGATGAATGGCTTGATGGTCAGCGGCGCTTCCGTCTGGCCCATGAAGATGCTGGCTGCCACGTTGAGCGACTCGGCGCCGCTGACTCCCATGGTCTTTTGCATCCCGATCGCCATCGCCCGCACCACCTGCTGCATAATTCCCAGGTAGTAGAGGATGGAAAAGAACGAGGCGATAAAGATCACGATCGGCAGCACCTGGAACGCGAACACGACGCCCCACGGACCGGAGGGCGAGCCGAGCTGTTGGCCGAAGACGAAGGTGCTGCCCGCCTCCACGTAACCGATAGCAGCGTTCACACCGCGGCTGATCGCCTGGAAGACCTTGCCGAAATCCGTCTTCAGCACCAGCAGCGCGAAGGCGAATTGCAACCCCAGGCCCCACGCCAGGATGCGGCCCTTGATGGCGGTTTTTTGCGTGGACACCAGCCACGCGGCGGCCATAATGATGACGAGTCCCAGGAGCCCCGTGAAACGGCCCATCTATCCCACGACTTCCAAGATCAGCTCGCGTTCTTCGGGCTTCTGGGCGGAGATACGGAACGCGTCCTCCACCATCTCGGCAGCGTCCTCCACGCGCTCCTCACGCGTGTAATACAAGCGGCAAAGCACCGAACCGGCATCCACCTTTTCGCCGACTTTGACCTCGAGGATGATGCCGACCGCCGGATCGATCGGATCTTCCTTACGGTCCCGTCCCGCGCCGATCATGTTGGAGGCGGTGCCGATATCCTCGGCATCGATCGCAGTGACGTATCCACCGCGCGGCGAAGTGACTTCTCGCATGCCGGTGGCGTTCGGAAGAAGCTCAAACTTGTCGAGCGCCTGAGGATTACCGCCCTGAGCCGCCACCACCTGCTTGAATTTCTTGTAGCCCGAGCCATCCACGAGCTTCTGCTCGGCCAGCCGGCGCGCGTCATCCAGAGTCGGTGTCTTCTTGGCGAGGAAGATCATGCGCGCGGCCAGTTCTATGGAGAGCTTGGTCAGATCGGTGGGACCGGCATTCTGGAGCGTCTGGGAGGCTTCCATCACCTCCAGCGCGTTGCCCACGGCATAACCCAATGGCTGGCTCATATCCGTGATCAGGGCCTGGACACGCTTATCCATACGCCGTCCGATACCGACCATCATCTGGGCCAGGCGGCGTGCATCCACCTGCTTCTTCATGAATGCCCCGTTGCCCACCTTCACGTCGAGCACCAGGGCGTCCAAGCCCTCCGCCAGCTTCTTCGACATGATCGAAGAAGAGATCAGCGGAATGGACTCCACTGTCGCGGTGACATCGCGCAGCGAATAGATCTTGCCATCGGCGGGCGCCAACCGGTCCGTCTGGCTTATGAAGCACAGCCCCATCTCTTTAAGCTGTGCCCGCACTTCATCGGGGGTGAGATTGGTGCGAAAGCCCGGGATCGATTCCAGCTTGTCCACCGTGCCGCCCGTATGGCCCAGAGCGTGTCCCGACATCATGGGCACGACCACGCCCGCCGAAGCTGCCAGTGGCGCCACGATCAGGCTCGTTTTATCGCCCACTCCGCCCGTAGAGTGCTTATCGACCTTGATGCCCTCGACCGAAGAAAGATCCACTGTCTCCCCCGAGCGCAGCATGCACTCGGTGAGGCGGCTGACTTCGCGATCGGTCATGCCCGCGAAAAACACGGCCATCAGGAACGCGGACATCTGGTAGTCGGGAATTTCGCCGGTGGTATAACCCTCCACCAGAAAATCGATCTCTTCGGGAGCGAGTTCTTCCCCGTCGCGTTTCCGCTGAATCAAGTCAACTGTACGCATTATGAGACACTTAGCCTACCATCCTAAGACCCTGAAAGTAAAGCCAAAAGGTTTCCGGGGAATCGGGTGCCGGGTCCTTCGTGGGGAACGTGCCGTGCCCGATTAATCACGATCCACGTTAAGAACCCATAACCGCCGACTACAATAATGGTCGGCATGTCGAAACGCGTGGGAATGGGCCTGTTCCTCTTGTTGGCCGTGACATTCCTGATTGTGAACCGCGGCGCCTACAAGGGCTATTTTCAGGACGATGAGCTCGATAATATCAGTTGGACCACGCAGATCTCTCCGGCCGACTATCTGAAGGGCCTGGTCACGCCGCGATTCGCGGAAAATAACTTCCGGCCCGTTGGCCATTTCTATTTCCGTGAAGCGGCGCAACTCTTCGGACTTAACTTTCCGGCATATGTGTTGTTGTTACAGTTCGTTCATTTGTTGAATGTCTCGCTGCTTTGGCTGTTGTTGCGAAGATTGGATGCGCCTCCGTGGGCCGCCGCAGCAGCCTGCGCATTCTTCGCTTTCCACATGGCGCTCTTCGATGCTGTTTGGAAGCCGATGTACGTCTTTGACGTATTCTGCACAACGTTGTGCGTGGCCAGCATTCTTCTTTTTGCGCAGCGCCGCTGGATTTTGAGCTTCGCGGCCTTCTGGCTGGCCTATAAGGCGAAAGAAATCGCCATCCTGCTGCCGCTGGTGCTCGCCTGTTATGAATACTGGTTTGGAAAGCGGCGCTGGAAGCCCTTGCTTCCGTTCTTTCTGGTCTCGATTTTATTCGGGGTGCAGGGTCTGTTCTTGAACCCGAACCGGAATAACGACTACACTTTTCATTTCACAGCGGTAGCGTTGGCGCAGACGAGCGTTTATTACGCCGGACGTGTTCTGCTTGTGCCCTATCTCGGCTTCGTGTTTCCCGCCGCGGCGTTGTGGTGGGCGCGGAATCGCCGGGTATGGTTCGGGCTTGCCATGCTGGCTCTGTTTCTGGCCCCGCTTCTATTTCTGCCGGGCCGATTGTTCAGCGCCTACTGCTATCTGCCGTTCACCGGGCTTGCGGTTGCGTTCGCGGGTTTAGCCGAAGCCGTTGGCCCCATCCCCCTGGCTGCGTTTTTCCTTTTGTGGTTGCCATTGGATTACACAGCTTTGCGCGCGCAGCGCCGGGCCACATTGGCCAGGGACGATCTGGCGCGCGAATGGGTAACGACGCTGGCGAAGTACTCCGCCACAAACCCGCGAGTGGATACCATCGTGTACTCCGGTGCGCCCGAAGGCTTCGCGAAGTGGGGCGTGGAGGGAGCCATCCGCTTTCTGTTTCGCGCGGACCAGCCGCAGATCTATGCGGCGGAGCAACCTGCTGCCCGCCAGTCATTCCAGAGCGGGCGGGTCGCCCTGCTGACCTGGGACGCCCCGGCGCGTCAAGCCGCCATTGTGACCCACACGCCCGAATTGCAGGATGCTTCTTACGTGACAATCAACGCCGCCACGCCCATCTGGCAATTGGACGAAGGCTGGTATGAGCGGGAGCGGGATTACCGTTGGATTGCTCCCTTCGCAAAAGGGCACCTCTGGCGTCCCGCGGGGACGCGGCAGTTTGCGCTTCGCGTGAACGTGGGGCCGGAACTGCTCCAAAAGTCAGGACCGGTTACGGTGAGCCTCGTGGTGGACGGGCAGGAACTGGCGCCGCGGCAATTTGCCGTGAAGGGATGGCAGGAGGCCCGCTGGAATGTCCCGGAGAGGCCCCCGGGACCCGTCACGGTAACGTTCCGGGCGAGCCCCGGCTACAAGGCCCCCGATTCGCGCCAACTGGGAGTGGCTGTCGGCGGGTTTGGCTTCCGCTAGTTACAGCGAACAAGTCTTACCGGCCGCAGGAACCGTCCTTAAGGATTCTCGGCTGCGGGAGGTTGTATCAGCAGACGTCCGCCGGCCCATTGCGATGTCATTAATGCCTCTTCCACGACCATCTTCGCACCGGCAATCGACCCATCAGTTGTACCAGCTGCTTCCGGTGAGACGACCATATAGACTTTATCCATAAAACCCCGGCTCGCCAGCCACTCGACCTCAGACTCAACGATTTTGCTCGGTCGTCGCCAATCGACCACGATCACAGGCACGAATGCCGTCAGAAATCGCAAGGCGGTGAACCACATCTGGGGTCGTGTTCGCAGGCTCCAGATTCGAGCTGTGCCGGGGTTGTAGAACCAACCTCGGAGACGCCAGCTCCAAGTATCGTAGAATTGCCTGCCTCCTGCACTGGTCCGGTCCAGAAGCGTCAGCCCGTGCCGTCTCCATGTAGCCCGAAGCCCATAGAACATTCGAAACGCATTGAACTCGCTCGTACCCAGGAAAATCCAGAGCGGGGGAGCAAGTGAGTCTGCCCACCTAGGAATCATGATAATGACAATAAGGACAGGAATGGAGATTGCGAACATGCCAATGGGGATTACCTGATGCACAAGTATTGCGATGCCGAGTCCCTGAATCCAACTCACGACAGGGGCGTCCAGGAAGAAATCTCTCCGTGGCACCAGCAGTCGAAGGTAAGCCATCAAGCATACACCGGCTATGCACTTTTGCAATCCAAGGACGTCGATTGAATGGCGATATGAGTAGAGCGGATTCCGACGCCAAACGAAGTAAGTGAGCCACAATAAAGCGCCACTGGTCCCAATCAGAAGTACCCAAGCCGTTAAACCTGGAGAGACCGCCGTGTCGGTAGCGATAAGGAACTGGGAATCCCCAAACCACCGCAAGATATGTGGCCACTCGCGTCTCAGCAGGTAAACCACGAACCAGACGTATGGCGTGGTGATGGTAAGGAATACTATGATCGCTACGGCGAAGATCGTTTTTGCAACTCGGCCCGAATAGTTGACCCACGCATGCTGGGCAATGCTTCCAAAAAGATCGAGCAGAATAGCCACAAGCGTCAGCGATGCCAGTACGAGAGCCACCACGACACCCCGCGCCAAAACCCTGTCTGCGCGGAGCAAACGGTTGACCGCAAACTCCCAGACAATGGCTGTTAATCCTGCGACTATGACCCAGCGGCCTACCCAAAAAACCGCTTCAATCGCGGGATGCCATACTATCTGGACAGATTGATCTTCGGTAACGCCGGGGTGGGATTCCACTGAAACACCTTCCACTATGGGCCGTTGTCTATGTCCGGTCGTTAGCCATTTCACTGGCCCGGCAGGTGCGTGCGGTCTTTCTCGTTGTCCGTGCAGACGAATTCCAAAACGTCGCTGTCGGGAATTAGAACCTCTGTCGCCTTCACTGTGAACGGCCGCGTGTACACTCTCGCGTCGTCGATTGTTAACTCCAGGTCCATATGGCCGAAATCGCGCCGGTGAAAGCGCTCTCGAAGGTGCAGGTCTTCACTTTGGGGATGCCCGGCGGCATCCAGCTGGCCCTTATCATTGAAGCCCGCCGAATCCACTACCAATGTATCGCCCTCCCATTTTCCCACCGAGTATCCTAGCCACGCCGGTTGCGGGTCTTTCGGAAGTACCCGCCCATCCGTGTAGATTTGCCGGTACGGATTCTGGTCCTCGTAGAGCACGACAATGACTCCCGGCGTTTGCA
>PSRJ01000235.1 GCA_003175985.1 Terriglobia bacterium | reverse complement strand
TCTCGCTGGGCGTGGTCCTTTATGAATTGCTGACCGGGCGTTCGCCTTACCGCACGTCCGAGCCCTCGGCGCACGCGCTGGTGGATGCCATCTGCCATCAACCGCCTGAGCTTCCGAGCGTTGCCGTGAAGCGCCAGGAGACTTCGGTTTCGACTGCCGCGCGCCGCGCCACCGAGCCACAATCACTCCGCAACACTCTGGCCGGCGATCTCGATGCCATTCTGCTGACGGCGCTACAAAAGAACCCCGACCGGCGCTATCCATCGGTGGCGGCGTTCTCCGCGGATATCCACCGCCACCTGGAAGGCCAGCCAATTCAGGCTCACCGGCCCTGGCCGCTCTATAGCTGGTTCTTCACTTGGAGCTGGAAGCGAGCCGCCGCGGCGCTGCTCGTGCTCTTTCTCATGGCGGCGCCCGGTGTGTTGTGGTATCGCAGCCGCACTCGCGCCATCGCCGTGCGCCCGTCTATCGCCGTGCTGGGATTCGAGAACCTCTCGCGTCAACCCTCTGAAGAGTGGTTGGGCACTGCGCTGACGGAAATGCTATCCACTGAGCTGGCGGCCGGAGGGCATCTCCGCACGATTCCCGGGGAACTGGTCTCACGCGTAAAATTCGAGCTTGCCCTACCCAACGCGCAAACCTTCACCAGCGCCACGCTGGAGCGGCTGCGCCGCAGCCTGAGCGCCGATTATGTCGTGCTCGGCTCGTACCTGGCGCTGGGCGAGGGCCGCGCCCAACAGGTTCGGCTCGACCTCCGTCTTCAGGACACCAAGACCGGCGATCTGGTCACCTCCGTTTCCGAGACGGAGCCTGCTTCCCAGTTGCTACCCCTCGTCGCGCGAGCCGGCGCCACGCTTCGCCGCCAGCTCGGAGCCGGGGAAGTGTTCGATGCCGCATCGAGTGCGTTGCGCAGTTCTCTTCCCGAAGGCGGCGATGCCGCACGCAACTATTCCGAAGGCCTCCAGCGGCTACGCACGTTCGATACGCTCGCGGCGCGGGATTTGTTGCGCAATGCGGTCACTGCCGCTCCGGGCCATGCGCTTTCCCACGCTGCGCTCGCCGCCGCTTCCAGCCTGCTCGGCTACGATGTGGAAGCCCGCGATGAGGCCAAGAAAGCTCTCGATCTCTCCGCCGGCCTCTCGCGCGAAGACCAGCTCTCCATCCAGGGGCAGTACTTCGAAACAACGCGCAACTGGCCCAAAGCCGTTGAGACGTATCGCACGCTGCGGACTGATTTCCCCGACAACATCGAGTACGGTTTGTGCCTCGCGGCCGCCCAGACGGAAGCGGGCACGGGGCGCGCGGCTTTGGAAACCATCGCGGGCCTGCGGGTACTCGGTTCCAGCGCCAACGACCCCCGCGTCGATCTCGCCGAAACCGATGCCGCCCTCTCTGTCTCCGATCTTCCGGTGGCTCGAGCCGCGGCCGCGCGCGCAGCCCAGTCCGGCACCACGCAGGGCTTGCGCATTCTGGTAGCCCGCGCCCGGCTCCTCGAAACCCGTATCTTCATTCAGATGGGCGACCCGCAGCGCGCTCTGGCCGCGGCGGCGGAATCGCAGAAGCTCTACCAGGCTGCCGGGCATCGCCAGGGTGTGGCCTGGGCTATGGTGGAATCGGCCGCCGTCCTCACACAGCTCGGGAATGTCGCCGGAGCGCGCGCGCGTTACGAAGAATCGCTCGGGGTCTGCCGCACCACGGGCGATCAGGGCTGTATCGGCGCCGATCTGGATAGCATCGGAGTTCTACGCCGGCGCCAGGGCGATCTTCAGGGTGCGCTTCAAATGCATCAGCAAGCCATCGAGATCCGGCGTGCCGTCGGCGACCGGGCCGGCGTGGCGGCGGCGCTTTACAACCTGGCCAATGTCTTCGATATCACAGGCAACTTGCCGCGCGCGGCGCAATCCGCCTCCGAAGCGCTCGAGCTGCGGCGCACGCTAGGCGACAGCCGCAGCGCCGCACTCACCTTGGGCCGTCTCGCGAACATCCAGCGCCAGTTGGGCCAGTTGGAGGACGCGCTCGCCAAGAACGAACAGGCGGCCGCCCAACTGCGCTCCATCGGCGACCGGGGCGGCACCGCCCTGGCGCAGTATTACCTTGGTCTGGCCCTTTTCGACAAAGGGGACCTGGCGCGCGCCCGCTCCATGCTCGAAGAGGCTCTCGCCGTTCGCCGCGAACAGCGCGACCGGAACAACACCGCGCAGGTGCTGGCCGCGCTTGCCCCGGTAGCCTTGGCGCAAGATAAAATCTCCGAGGCGCGTACGCTCATCGGCGAATCCATCAAGTTGCGGGAGGAACTCGGCGAGCTCATCTCGCTCGCGCAGAGCCGGCTGATCCTGGCGCAGGTGCTTTTGGAAGAGCGGCAGGCCGATGCCGCGGAGAGCGCGGCGTTAGAGGCCTCCGCCCGGTTTCGAGCCGCACATGCGGATGCCTTGGAGGCGGAAGCTCTGCTCATTGCGACGCGGGCACGTCTGGTCCGGTCCCGCGCCGGCCAGGCGCGCCAGGCTTTCGATGCCGCCAACCTTCTGCTGCGCGATAGCAAGGATGTCCGGCTGTTGCTTCTGCGCGACACCGTTTCCGCGCAAATCGAATTCGCAATGGGCCGAAAAGAGGCGGCTGGTTCGATTTTGGAGCGGGCGCTCGCGGAGGCGGCACGCCTGGGCTGTGCCGGCGCGCAGTTCACAATTCGCCTCGCGCAGGTACAAATGGGCGCCGCGCCCGCTCCCCAACTCGCCTCCGACGCGCGTCAAGCAGGTTTCCTGCTGATCGCGCGCCAGGCCGGTAGCGCCCGGTAAACTTCAAGCTTGCCGGTGAGCGGGGGCTGGTGAAAGCCGGATGGGAGGCCGGTAGTTTGCCTCCCCGGCGCTCTCGAAGAGCACCGGATACTCGCGATGACATACCCGGCACATGTACCGGCCTTCGAACGGCCACATGATTTCCCCGTGCATGTGGATACACCACAATCGCTTTACCTGATCCAGCAAGCGCTCCATAACGCCCTCCAATCAGATACGCGTAATTTGCGGGGGCGCCAGCTCACGCTATGGGATAATTTGAGTCAAATGACCTCCGAGCACGAGATTACGCGTTTGCTCGCGGATTGGAGTAATGGGGACCGGCAGGCACTGGAAAAGCTTACTCCGTTGGTCTATGAAGAGCTTCGCCGCCTGGCAAAGCGCTACCTCCACCAGGAACGGCCCGGCCATACGCTGCAAAGCACCGCCCTTGTCCATGAGGCCTATCTGAAACTGGTAGACCAGCGCAGTGTACGCTGGCAAAACCGCGCCCACTTTTTCGGCATCGCCGCGCAAATGATCCGCCGCATCCTGGTAGACTACGCACGCAACCGTTTTGCCGAGAAACGCGGCGCGCACGCGCCCAAGCTTTCTCTGGATGAGGCTCTCTCAGTTCCCGGGGGCCGCGATCTCGACCTCATCGCGCTCGATGACGCGCTGGAAGGTCTGGCCAAGATTGATCCGCGGCAGAGCCGGCTCGTGGAACTCCGTTTCTTTGCGGGTCTCAGCGTCGAGGAAACGGCCGAAGTCCTGCAAATGTCGCCCGCTACGGTGAAGCGCGATTGGACGTCGGCCAAGGCTTGGCTGTTCCGGGAGATCAGCAGGCAATCGGCCCATGCACGCTGAGCGCTGGCAGCGCATAAAGGAAATTCTCGACGTTACCGTGCGGCTCGATCCGCAGGACCGGACCGCTTACCTGGGCCGCGTCTGTGAGGGCGATCCGGAACTGCAAGAGGAGGTCGAATCGCTTCTACATGCGCACGAGGAGGCCGGCGATTTCTTCGAGACGCCTCCGCTGACCGCACCACGCGATCCCATGATCGGCGCCCGTCTCGGCGCCTACGAAATAGTCGAAGAGATCGGCTCCGGGGGTATGGGCTCGGTATATCGCGCCATCCGCGCCGATCAGGCGTTCCAAAGGGATGTCGCCATCAAAGTGGTCCGGCGGGGCGTGGCCCTCGATCGCGTTATCCGGCATTTCCGAGTGGAGCGGCAGATCATGGCCTCGCTCGAGCACGCCAATATCGCCGGTCTCCTCGATGGAGGCACCACCTCTGATGGTCTGCCGTATTTCGTAATGGAATTCATCCGCGGCAAACCCATCGACGTCTACTGTGACGAGCAGGGCTTTGACGTTCGCGATCGGCTCGAGATCTTTCGCAAAGTGTGCGCCGCGGTGGACTTCGCGCATAGCCGGGGAATCGTCCACCGCGATATCAAGCCCACCAACATTCTGGTGACCTCCGCCGGCATTCCCAAGCTCCTGGATTTCGGGGTTGCCAAGATCCTCAATCCGGATACTCTGCCGACCCATGAGTCTCTGGTGACGGTGGGGGCTGCCATGACTCCGGACTACGCCAGCCCGGAACAGATCAATGGGCAGCCGGTCTCGCCTGCTTCGGATGTCTTCTCCCTCGGAGTGGTACTTTGCGAGCTGCTGTGCGGAAGCCGGCCTTATGCGCCGCGAACGCCCTTCCGTCCGCCGTCCACCGAATCCGGAACTCCGCGATTGCCCAGCCGGTTGGCGGGACGGCGCGATCTCGCGGGCGACCTGGACAGCATCGTGCTCAAGGCTGTCCAGGAAAAACCCGAGCGACGCTATCGATTCGCCGGGTTGCTCGAGGAGGACATTGGACGATACTTGTCCGGCCAACCCGTTCTCGCGCACAGCCGCGGCTTCGCTTATCGTGTCGTCAAGCTCCTCCGGCGCCAAAGGGCGGCGGTTGTCTCTGTAGCGGCGACCCTGAGTGCCGCTGCATTGCTGCTGGTCGTCCCACAGGTGCGGGAACGCATGTCGGGATCTGCCGAACCTCCCCGGATGGTCCCTCTCACCAGCCTGCCGGGACCCGAGTTTGAACCGGCCTTATCCCCCGATGGCAAACTCCTCGCATATGTTTGGAGCGGCGAGGAAGGCGCCAACCCGCATGTCTACGTGCAGCCGCTCGATGGCGGAACTCCACAGCGGTTCAGCAACGGCCCGGATGCCGATCGCAGCCCTGTCTGGTCGCCGGACGGCACACGCATCGCGTGGCTCCGTACCGGCCGCGAGCAGGCGGGTGTCTGGGAGGCGCGGCTGCCCGGCGGCGTCCCGCGCAAGATCGCCGATGTCTTTCCCAATCGCGTCGATGCGGTCGGACGCTATCTCGATTGGTCTCCCGATGGCGGCTGGCTCGCGGTTACCGACCGCAGCTCACCTTCTTTGCCCTTCCGCATTGTGCGCATTCGTGTTTCGGACGGACGGCGGCAAGACCTCACACTGCCGCCCGAGCGGATCATCGGCGACGTCAGTCCGGCGTTGTCGCCGGATGGCAAATGGATCGCGTTCATTCGTGCAGTGGCCAGCGGCGTGGATGACGCTTACATGGTTCCCGCCACCGGCGGCCCGGCGCAGCGGATTACTTTCGATAACCGTTATATGGTGGGGCTGACGTGGACGCGCGA
The DNA here is from genome assembly GCA_003175985.1 of Terriglobia bacterium. GTDB lineage: Bacteria > Acidobacteriota > Terriglobia > Bryobacterales > Bryobacteraceae > PSRJ01. The sequence continues at coordinate 11,531 of PSRJ01000235.1, read as the reverse complement.
CAGCCGCGGCATCGTATTCTCCTCCGATCGCGGAGGCAGCCCGGCCCTCTGGTATGTCGCGCCCGATGGCGGCACTCCCCTCCGCATAGCGCTGGTGGGACCCAATGCGGCGGATCCTGCGTTCTCACGCGACGGCCGCCGGCTGGTTTATTCGCAAGTCTCCACCGATCCCAACATCTGGCGGCGCGATCTTGCCGGCAAAACGGCGCCGGTGAAACTCATCTCTTCCACGCAATACGATTCCAGCCCGCAGTATTCCCCCGATGGCCGCTCGATCGCATTTCGCTCGAATCGCTCCGGCAGCACCGAGATATGGGTCAGCGACAGCGAAGGAGCCAATCCAATCCAACTCACGCATCTCGGAGGAACGCTTACCGGCTCTCCGCACTGGTCTCCCGACGGTATGCAAATCGCCTTCGATAGCCGGCCCGAAGGCCAGGCCGACATCTACACCATTCCCGCCACCGGCGGCGCCGTGCACCGCGTTACCTCGCACCGCGCCGAGGATGTGGTGCCGCGCTGGTCGAGAGACGGCCGTTGGATCTACTTCGCCTCCAATCGCAGCGGTGTTTGGCAGGTGTGGCGTATGGGCGCATCGGGCAGTGGGGAGGAGCAAGTAACCCTACAGGGCGGGTTCGCTGCAGCGGAATCGGCGGACGGCAAGTACCTCTACTACGCCAAGGGCAGGGATGTTGGCGGACTCTGGCGTAAGCGCCTCAGCGACGGTCTTGAAGAAGCCTTCCTGCCCGGCTTGAAACCCGGATACTGGGGCTATTGGGCACTCGCAGCCGATGGCGTCTACTATGTAAATCCCCCGGACGGCGGGGGGCCGCCACTCATCTTCTTTTGCGACTTCGCCAGCATGCGAAGCCAACGAATGGCAGCTCTTGAAAAGCCTGCCGTGGTAGGCGATTCCGCGCTTGCCGTCTCACCCGACCGGCGGTACCTGCTTTATACCCAGCTCGACCAGAGCGGCAGCGATATCCTCATGATCGACCATTACCGGCCGTTCTAACCAAAGCCGCCGTGATGATGGTGGCATAATACCGGCATGGCCAATCGCTCCAAAACGGCAGCGGCGTTTGCCTTGATTCTCCATGCGGGTCTTGCGGCGGCGCAGCAGCCCGTTCCGGAAGCGGAAGACGCTTATCACTTCCGGTATTGGACCGGCGCGGGCCACCCGGCCGATTACACCGAATGGTGGTACTTCAATGTGTACGATTCGACGAACCACCTGCAGGCGATCTTTACGTACTTCGTCACGAACCCCGCCAACATCCTGGGAGGAGGCGCGCTAGGCATCGGGGTGGCGCAAATGACTTCGGTGGTTTACCTCGGCGGCAACATCGTCACGGAGAACGACCGGTACGCATCGCGCACATTCTCCGCCGCGTACGACAAAGCCGACGTTTCCATCGCCGCCAACCAGGTCGGCGTTATCAGTCCCGATCTTTATCAGATATCCGGCTCCAGCCGCGACGGCAGGTTACGATGGGCGCTCTCGTACCAGCGCGATGCGGACTCCTGGTACGCGGCCAATCGCATCAATGTGGGAAGCGAGCCGTGGGAACTGATGAGCTGGCTCTTGTATATGCCGCGCGCGCAGGTGTCGGGCACGCTTACGGTCGATGGAGTCACTTACAACATTAACGCTCCCGGCTATCATGACCACAACTGGGGCGAATGGAACCTGACCGGCGTCCCGTGGAACTGGGCGCAGTATTCGCAGCCCGGCCTCGCTTTCGATCTTGGCGATTTCCCCGTGAAACCCGGCGGCATCGCCAGCGTTTCAGCCAACGGACAGCGTTACAGTTTTACGAATACCCAGTACACGCTGACGCACACGCAATGGGCGTTCGACCCTCAGAACGGCATTTACTACCCGACGCAATCGGTATTCCAGGCGGATAACGGAACGGCGCAGGTCTCAGTGGTGATGGACGTTTACCAAAGCGATCCGCTCAGCTCGGGACTGCCGCCGCCTTCCGCCAACGTGGTGATCTACGAGCAGACGGCTCACTTCACCGGACAAGTCTCGGTGCACGGCGGTTCGTCCCTGAGCTTCGCAGGGGACGGATTCAAAGAGTACACGGCGATAGTCCCGTAGAGTTCGTCAGAAGCTGTACTTCAACGCCAACTGAATTAACCTCGGAGCAACCGACGTTTGCGTGATTACGCCCAGGAGCGTGCCGTTGGTAAAGAGCGGCCCGTTGTTGGAGAAGTTGTTGGGCGCTTGCGTGTATCCCGGAATTGCGAACTGCGCATGGTTAAACAAGTTGAAAAACTCCGCCCGGAACTGGAGCGATTGCCGCTCATTGATCCGCGTGAGCTTCGTCACCTGAAAGTCGAAGTTGTTCTGGTGCGGCCCGCGCACGATTCCGACGCCGGCGTTGCCGTAATCAAATGATCCGTCGGCGCCGATCACCGGCGGCGCGCAGAACGAAGCGGCATTGAAGAATCGCGTAGCGCTGGGATTCGTTGTACTGCCCAGGCGGCTTTTCACGTCGCCTGCGGTGGCGATCTGGCTGTAAGTCGCTCCCGGGCAGAGTTGCGCTCTGCTCATGCCCTGCTCTACGGTGCCGCTGCCGGGAGTCCCATAAGCGCTGCCGGCCCGGTTATCGAACAAGGTGAGGGGCGTGCCGCTCTGAATGGTAGTCAAGCCTCCAATCGCCCACCCCTGCACCACTTTGCTCATCGCGCCATTACGCTTGAAAGGCAATTCGTACTGGTAGCTGAGAACGAAACGATGAGGGCGGCTAAACGGTGCTTGCCCGTATTGCTGCCACAGATCGCGCGCATTGTTCAGATTCGCGGCATCGAACGCGACATCAGAGAGATCCTTGCTCCAGGTGTACGCCCCCTGGAATGCCAGTCCGTGCGAGAACTGTTTGCGGACGGTGAGCTGCAGACTGTTGTAGTTGTACACGCCGTCGAATCCGTTCTGCTGCAGACCGTTCGGCTGGAATCCCAAGTAGGGCGTGCGGGCACCCGAGTTGGCCGCGGTATTGGTGGTGAACCCGTTAATGGGATGCGAAGGGCTGGCGAGATCGGGCGTATTAATGTTGTGGTTGTAATCGTTGATGTTAATTCCGCTCGACCCCACATAGGCGGCTTCCAGCACGTAGGAGGGCAAAAACTCATACTGGAATCCGAGATTGTACTGCCGTACGAGGGGTGTGTGCAGCCTGTCGTAAAACGGCGAGTTCAGGTTCGAGCTGGCGAACGTCTGGAAGTTGAAATACCGCGGCGCAAGCGCCAGCGGCCGATCCTGAAATGGACTTTGTAAGCTGGCAATGTCGTTCTGTAGTCCCGTGGTATCGGCGTAGGGCTTGCCTTCCTGGACGGCGTGCACCATGCGGTTGATGCCGACGCGATCGTAGAAGAGGCCGACTCCGCCGCGCACCACGAGACGGCCGCCGGTGGGCTGCCAGGCGAAACCAAACCGGGGGGCGAAATTGCTGAGCGGCACGCCGTTTTCCGTCGTGTAGAGACCATTAAACTGCTTCACACCGGGTGGAAGCGGCCCATGCGCGCTTGGGTCGTAGTTGGAAGGAACGACGTACCCGATGTAAGCCTTCGGATCCGTGGTCGAGGGCGCGCTGGGCGGCAGCGGAACGGATTGGAGAAGGCTGGCCCAGAGGTTGGTCAGGTTTCCGTATTTGTCCGACAATACGCCGTCATACTCCCAACGGACTCCGAGGTTCACGGTCAGCCGGTTGTTGACTTTCCAGTCGTCCTGGAAAAAAGTATTGATGTTGAACAGATGATAGTTGTGGATGATCCCGTTGATGCCGCTGCGCACGCAGAAAAGACAGGTGGCGAAGTTGCTGAGGGCTGAGCCGTTGGTGGGATATCCATTGGGATCGAGCCCGGGATTGGCAACGCTGCAAGTCGTGTTGGACGGCGAGCAGCCGGCGCGGCCGATCAGGAAATCGGCGAAAGAAGGCATCACCAGCGAACCGCGGCCGAGGCCGGCATACACCAGCGGGTAGCGGACGTTCTCGAATTCGAAGCCGCCGCGGAGCGTGTGCGCGCCTTTATTCCAGGAAATCTGATCGGCCCACTGCGTCTGATTGGAGGGAGCGAACGAAGGCTGCCGCACGCCTCCGATGTCAAACGCTCCGCCGATGCTGATCAGTGCCGGCTGGGTGTAGGTACCGCCGGTGGTTCCGTTGCAGCAGCGAATGTCTTCCAGTGCCTTCATGCCGATCTGCTGGTTGGTGTACGGCAACACGTCCGAACCATCCTGAATCACGCGCTGGAAGGAAGCGCGAGCCTGGTTCACGATGTTGTTGGACAGTAGCGAGGTAAGGCGCAGCACGGCCGACGTATTGCTGCGGTGGTCCGTCTCGACACGGCCCGGCAACTGCTGCTGTAGTTGAAATACGTAGGGATCGTCGGAAAACATGTACCGCATGGCGAGCGAGTGCCTGGAGCTCTTGATCCAATCGACGTTGGCGAGATACTGGTTTTCCGTGAATTTCGCCGGAACGCTAAACAGCCTCTGCACCCGGCCGCTGGTTCCGGAACCGGGAATGTAGTAACTGCCACTGGGAAGCTTCACGCGCAGCAAGGCGACGGCCACCGGGTTGATGTTGGACCCGTCGCAAGCCACCTGCATCCCCGCCCGCGTGGTATAACCGGCTTGCCCGGGGTGATTGTCGGGGCAGATCGCGGCGCCCAGGCGCGCCGGAAAATCGGCGGCTTCCCGATTATCCGGAACGGGATACAAGGTCGCATTGGTAACACCTTGGGCGGCAACTCCGTTCCGCTGCCGCGTCCCCTGAAAGCTTCCGAAGTAAAACACTTTGTCTTTCTTGATCGGCCCTCCCACCGTTCCTCCGAACTGATTCTGTTTCAGCACCTGCTTTGTGGATTGGCTCGCCGGATTGTCCCGGTTGTAGAAAAAGTCGTTGGCGTTGAGACTTTGGTTGCGGAAGAACTCGAACAGCGAACCGTGGACCTGATTCGTGCCGGATTTGGTCACCAGGTTGACGTTGGCGCCGGGATTCCGCCCGTAGCTGGCGTCGTAGGTGGAAGTCTGAATCTTGAACTCTTCGATCGCGTCCGGATTGGGAATGGCAATGCCTGTATAAAGGCCTCCATCGCTCGCGTTGTTGTTGCCGGCTGCGTTGTTCAACCCGACACCATCCAACTGGTAGTTGTTCTTTTCCGGGGCCGCGCCGTTCACGCTCATATTGGCCGAGCCCCGGCCATAAGCCGCGCCGTTGTTCGCCTCCACCGCAACGCCAGCCGACATGCCGAGAACCTGCGTAAAATTGCGGCTGGACAGCGGCAGCGCAGTGATCGTATTTCCGGCCACGGTGGTACCCAGCGTGGAATTGGCGATTTGCAGAGTTTCCGTCAGAGCTTCCACTGTGACTTGTTCGCTCTGCGCGCCGACCTCCAGGCTCCGGTCCACAACCTGCGTCTCGGTCACATTGATCGTGATGGAACTGATTTCGGCAGTCTTGAAACCGGTAACGCTGAATCGGGCGCGGTAAGCGCCTGGCTCCAGCAGGCTGAAGCGATACGTTCCATCGGCGGCCGTGTTCGCGGTTCGCGCTTGGTTGGTCGCGTTGTTCGTCAGAGTGACGGTCGCGTTGGGCAGCACGGCGCCTGTTGCATCCCGAACAGTTCCCGTGAGTCCGCCAGTTCCCGCCGTTTGGGCCCTGAGACAGGAAATCGATAGCACGAAAGTGAGCAGCGCAGCGAGTGTTAACCTCATGATCCCCTTTTCCCCTACAGGCTTTTCTGTACTGGGGAGTATATCACTGTTGCGCGCGACGGACGATCAAAAAACGGGCAATTCTTGTGGTTTCTTTACCGGCTGGAGACTGCCCTGCCGCGGTCGAAACTAGCCTGGGTCAGTTTACAGTTGTGTTCCAATTGCGGCTGCTGAACATACCCGACATGAACGCAAACACAGGCCCCACGCGTTTCTGTTGATCGGGGTTGAGCGTAGCGCAGAGCTTCGCGAAGGCCCGCAGTTCGAATCCGGTCATCTGCGCCATGAGGTTGCCATAGGTGGCAATCAGTTGGTCTATCTCTGCCTGAGGCTTTTCCGAGATCATGGCGACGGCAATCGCGGCACGGCCCTTTATGATCTCTTCACGCAGCGGCGCAGCTTCCTTTTGCGCCGCGTCGAAGATTTCCCGGGCGCCGTTCTTCTGGTCGCGGCTCAGACGCAGCATATCCCCGAGGCGATCGAGTTTGCTCTGCGTGTAAGGGCGGTTGGTCAAGGCTCCATACTGGTCATCGGCGCTTTCCTGTTGGCCCCGGGGACCGTTATTGCCGCCGCGCTGCGCGGACGCCACCGGCGCCCACACCGCAACCAAGAACACCACCCAGAGCCGCATTCGCATAAAATTTCCTGGTTCATGTTACACCAGATTTGCACCAACGCTCCAGTACTGCGATCAGCTCGTGCAAATGCACAGGCTTGCACAGGTAGTCGTCCATGCCGGCCTCGAGGCAGAGTTCGCGGTCTCCTTTCAGCGCGTGCGCGGTCAGCGCCACGATAGGGATGTGCCGGCCTGTGCCTGACTCCTGCCGGCGAATGATCTGCGTCGCATCGTAGCCGTTCATCTCCGGCATCTGTACATCCATCAAGACCAGGTCGAATGGCTCGCGGGCGAACGCGGTCATGGCTTCGTGACCATTGGATGAAACCACGACCGAATGCCCCTGTTTTTGCAAGAGCCGGGCCACGACCTTCTGATTCACCGGGTTATCTTCCGCCAGCAAGACATGAAGCGGCCGCTCGGGCACAGCCGGACTGTCGCTGCGTATCGGGGCAGCCGGTTTCGGAGAACCGTCGTCGAGGACCCTAAGGATAGCTTTGAGGAGAGCCTGCCGCATTACCGGCTTCATCACAGATTGGCGGGCCTCCGGAAGTTGGAGGCTTGAAGGTCTGACGTCCCGCGCGCTGAGCATCAGGATCCGGGGAATCGGCGGCTTCGGATCCTGCTGAATTGGCCATGCCAGGTTGAAGCCATCCATGCCCGGCATCTGCGCATCGAGCAGCATCAGAGCGAAGCCTTGCCCGGCGCAGGCAAACTGGCGGATCCTGTCCTGGGCCTGCTGTGCCGAATCGGCAACCACGGTGCGTATATGCCAGCGCGACAGCATCTCGCACAAAATACGGCGATTTACGGCATTATCGTCGACGACCAGAACGGCCAAATCCCGCAAGCCTTCGGTTCCCGGCGTCTGCGTTTCCGGGCGGGGCGGGTGCGGAATACCGAAAGTTGCCGTGAAATGAAAAGTGCTCCCCCGCCCCACTTCGCTGTCGACCCACAGGCGGCCTCCCATCAGGCCCACCAGCCGCGAGGAAATCGATAATCCGAGGCCGGTGCCCCCGTAGCGCCGCGTGTTGGAGCCGTCCGCCTGGACGAAGGCCTCGAAAATACGCTCCCTCCACTCCGGCGGAATTCCAATACCGGTATCGGACACGGAAAACTCTACGCGCAGACTCTGCCCCGTTCTTTGCATACCGGCTACGGTCAGCGAGACTTCGCCCCGCTCAGTGAATTTGATGGCATTGCCGAGCAGGTTGACCACTACCTGACGCAGCCTGCCCGGATCTCCGAGGACTATTTCGGGCAGATCCACACGCAGATCGTAAAGCAGCTCCAGATCCTTCTCTTGCGCGGGTATCGCCACCATCCGCAGGATTTCCTGGAGAAGCTCATCCGGGTTGAACTCACTGGTTTCCAGAGTGAACTTCCCAGCTTCGATCTTCGAGAAGTCCAGGATGTCATTGATGATATCGAGCAGCGATTCGCCCGAGGTGCGGACGGTGTTGAGGTAATCGCGCTGTTCTTCGGAAACGGCGAGATCCATGGCGAGTTCCGCCATCCCGATGATGCCGTTCATCGGCGTTCGGATCTCATGACTCATGTTTGCCAGAAACTCGCTCTTGGCGCGGTTGGCGGCCTCGGCTTTGTCCCGAGACTCGACGAGTTCGGCCGTGCGATGGGCGACCTCCTGTTCGAGATGATTCTGGTGCTCGAGCAACTTCTCGTCGCGGCTGGCAATCTCTGCCAGCATCTCGTTAAATGTATCCGTGAGTTGGCCGAGATCGTCATCGGCAAGCTTGGCGGCCCGTGCCGTGTAATCCTTTTGAAGGGAAACCTGCCGGGCCGTTTCGGCCAAATGGCGGATGGGCCCGGAAATGACGGTCTGTAATCGGGATGCCAGCCCGAGCGCCAGCAGGGAAGCGGCGAGCAGAATTGCCAGGCTGATTTCGGCCGATCGTTTCAACTGTTGCCGGACTTCCTCCATGTCGGAATCGATATAGATCGTGCCGAGGAACTGCGAGCCGGACAGCATCGGCTTGAATACTCTAAGGCGGCCTCCTTCGCTCCAGATCGCATCGATTCGCCGGCTGGGCGCCGGTTCGCTTCGGTTGGTCTCACCGCGCCGGTAGCGGGCAAAGACTCTGCCGTCGGATCTGTAGATGGTGGCGCATTCCACCGCGGCCTTGGCGCGAAGTCCGGAAAGGATCTCCTGCGCTGCTTTGGGATCATCGAAGGTGAGAGCGGCCGTAGTATTGGATGCGAGGACCTCCGCCAGAATTCCCAAATCGTTCTGCATCGCATGATAAAGAACCATATGGTCATAAATCAGAACCGCCCCGCATGCCAGCATCAGAGCAGTCCCCACGGTGACCATGATGATGAGGAACAGTTTCAGTCTGATGGGAAGGTTCCGGATTTTAGTTGACACCGTCACCTTCCTCTATTTCCTGACGATTCGCGCGAGACTCAAGAGTTTGGAACTGATATGGAGTTGTTCCTGCGCCGCGGCTTCGACATTGATTTCGAAACGAACTTTGCCGTCGTCCAGTTTGAAGTTGATGACGCCGCCATCGTTTACGAAACCTTCCGCTTCCCCGACGGTCAAGACTCCGGCTGTCCGGACGACCCCGGCCGCGGCTTGGAAACGTTTGCGCTCGGACGCGCTCACAAACAGGATGTGACAAGTGCAGGGAGGATGAAGATCGGAAAGCCCGCGAACCACCAAAGTCCTGCCGTCCACCGCCTTCCCCTTGACTGCCTCTTCCAGGGCATTCCCAAAAGGGTTCTGCCCCAGAACACAGATCACGAGCGGATCGCTCGGCGAGTTAAATCTTTGCGCCGGCCACTCCACGTATCTTGTGAAGTTGTATAAGAAAAACGCCTTCACCTGGTACTCGTCGGCGACCTGTCCCCAAGCCGCGGTGATGACAAGCGCCAGACCTACAGCCACTGTGAAATGAAAGCGCATGCGAGGGGCTCGGCGAATCTTAGAATCTCCAGGTGATCTTTCCGTAAATACTCCGCACCATCTGGGTTCCCAGGACGCCGTAGGAGTCCCCATATTCCGCGGTACGGTGCCGGAGCAAATTTTGCCCTATCACGCTGACCTCCGCTGACTCGCCAACACGGCGGGCTAACCTGACATCGAGTCGCGCATGGCCTGGAATACTGCCACCCGGCAACCGGGCCGTATAATACAGTGACTGGTCGAATTCGGTCGCGCGGGTCAGGTTGACTCGCGAGCGAACCGTTAACATGTTTTGCGGAAATCCGACTGCGATTTCCGGCGCCAGATACCCGTTTGAGGATCGATCGCGCCAGAGCGTCGCGTGCAGGTAAGCGTAACCGGGGCTGATCCGCCAACGGGACGCGGCCTTCCAGTTCAGGGATACTTCGCCGCCATACGTTATGGCGTGGGCTCTGTTCTGATACGTAACAGGAATTTCAAATCGCACCGGCGAGCCCGGAACAATTACTAGCGGCTCAGGCTCGGCGATCAGCAGATGACGATAGAAGCTCAAAAATGCGGTGCTGTCGAGCGAAAGATTCGGTGTGAACTCGGAACGATAACCTAATTCGTAATCCCGGACCTCCTCGTCTTGAAAATGCGGATTCCCATACAACCGGATTACCTGCACCGCATCCGTACCGATGGGAACGACTTGCACATCCGTGCGGATGGCGTTCTCCTGTCTCGCGGGCTGGCGTATGGCTTTCGAAGCGGCCGCCCAGAGAGTATGCCGGCCGCCGGGAGGACTCCAAGCCAGGCGCACACTGGGTTCCGTTTCTACCCCGGTGTAGGAATTGTGCTCCAGCTTGCAGCCGATCGTGAACCATAGGGAATCCAAGACGCGGATTTCATCCTGAAGGAACCCGCTGTAGAGATTGTCCGTTCGCGAGGGCGGGGAGAATGCAATGTCGTATCCCGGAGATAGCGCGGAGTTGCTCACGCGATAACCGATCCCCCAGACGATATCGTGACGGTCGCCGGCGGACATGTGGTGCTGGAAATCGAGGTCGAAGGTACGCAGCACTTCGGGTACGCCCAGGTCCGTGCGGCGGTAGGCATCGTAATACGTTTGCAATGAAGTCTGGGAACCGCCGGCGAAGGTGTGATTCCAGCGCGCCAGGACGTCTCCGCCGGTTGCATCGACATCCTGATCGAAGACGCGATCGAAGGGGGTTGGCATGAACCCGGTGCGCCGTGTCTGACTCGCCTCGTTCGCAAACAGATTGCCTTGCACACTAAGAGAATCCCTCGTGGAAAGATCCCAGTCGGCGCGGAAACCGCCGCTCGCTCTCATCCAGTGGTCCGCTGCCGGAGATCCACCGGGCATGGCGGAATCGCCGATTTTGAAGAATTTGCCGTATACGCGGTACGCGCCGTTGTTACCCGCCGCGCCGCCGTACTGAAACAGGCCGAGCGCATGCACTTGGGAGCCGCCGCCGGCCGTTACCAATCCCCCGCGGGTCTCTTTGGGCGATTTCGTGAAAATACTGATCACGCCATTGACCGCGTTGGCCCCCCACACAGTCGCTCCGGGCCCGCGAATCACTTCGATGCGATCGATGTTCTCCAGAGGCATGTCGAGGTGTTCCCAGAACACGCCGGAAAACGACGGGGTGTAGACGGTCCGCCCATCGATGAGCACCAACACCTTATTCGAATAGCGCGAGTTAAATCCCCGGACACTGATTCCCCATGCATTGGCATCGATCTGTTCGACATCGACGCCGGGAGCCATTCGCAGCAGGTCGGGAATGCTCGTAGCGCCGGACCTGCGGATGTCTTCCTGATTGATGACGAATACTGCCGCCGCAGTCCGCGATAACCTCTGTTCCCGTTTGGAAACGGAAGTGACCTTGACATTCATGAGGTCTTCCAAGTCCATCCGGTTCAAGTCGGGCAAGGGTGGCTTCTGTTCCCCGGCGGCAGCGCTTAGCGACAAGCCCACAGCCAAAACAGAATGAAGAATGCGAGCACAAGTTGTGGCAGGCCGCCTGCGCGCCGGCCGCGCGGTCTGCCGTGATTGAGTATCTGACATCGTCATCATCGAATCCCGATCCGCGGACCTGTTGCACGATGGAAAAGGGACACAGATCCAAAGACCCTCAGATTACATATCGGCAGATCCGGTCCTTTTCATGCGGCCTGCGCTGTCGCGACCTTCCGCGGCGGTAAAATCAAGAATCGGAAGACATGATGCGGCTAGCGGGCCTGATTCTGTT
>PSRJ01000040.1 GCA_003175985.1 Terriglobia bacterium | reverse complement strand
GACCAAAGCGGGCCTGGTGATGGCGGCTTTGATCGCGGGTTTTTATTGGCGGCAAGCCCTCTTGCAGCTTTCGCCGTTCGCCGCTATTCTCTATCTCGCAGGCTCGTGGCGAAGCCGAACCCTGTTTCCAGGCCACCTTGTCCAGGAAAAGCTAAGCAGAGGCGCCGCCATACTCGTAGTCCTGGCCCTTCTGATCGGTGTGCTTCCGTATCTGGCCGCGAAACCGTGGGGCCGGTATACCAATGAACCGGGCATGCGCGACGTGATGCTGCGCCAGGCGATGATTCGCCAGGCATTGCTCCCGCCCGACGACCCCTATGTAACCCCCAACGAGCAGGCGTACGCATTGGCGCTCAGTCAATCGATCGTCGATGGCCGGTTCTATTCCGGTCTGCGAGAAGACTTATTGGGAGAGATCAGCGGCCCCATTTTTTCCAAGCCTATGCCCACGTCAGTGCCAAGTTTCTTTTGGACGCTGGTGCGCCGCCATCCCGGCCGCTACGCCGCCGGGGTGGGACGAACTCTGCTCCTATTCGCTGGGGTGAAGGGTCTCGAGAGTGAAAATCACATCTCACTCACGATCATCCTCTCGCCGGACCTGCCGGATGCCAAACTCGGCGACGGCCCGCCTGCGATCCAAAGAGCGATCAAGGACGACTTCTCTCAAAAAACCAAGCCCGGCGCTGTGCTGAAGCTCCTGTGGGGTCTTTCTTCCGGCTATGAAGCGCTGCTGCTTGTCGCCAGTCTGGTGACTTTCGCAGGCTTGATTATCGGTGTTATCCGGCGCGAGTTTTGGACAGTCGTATTGTGCGGCATACCAATTATGTACATGGTTCTTTGCGCGCTGCTGCTGGCGTCGATAGACCGATACGCCTTTCCTGCCTATCCGCTGGTCATCGCCGATTGCGTACTTGTGCCCGCCACGTGGTTGCGGGCCTATAACAGCGGTGAACAAAAGCCCGCTAACGAGTTGGCCGCCACACTCACCGATGCGACATAATCTTGATGTTCCGCCCATGAAAAGACACACTACCGCTATTGCGTTGCTCTGCTTCTCGTTGGTTTCCTGTTCCGTGACCCCGCCCGAGGTGAAGGAGCGGAAAGTAGCCGCCTCCAAGGGAACCTATGTTTCAGCGCATGGAAAGAGTGCCACGCTAAAACAGATTCCGGACTCTCCTTTATACGCTCTCGAAATCCTCGGTAACATAGATTCTCCTCTCATCAAACAACCGGTTCCCGTGGCCGGCGCCGCTTCGGTATATTTCACCGGATGGGCCGTCGAACAGGCGAAGCGCGAGGTTGCCGCCGGCGTGGATGTCACCATCGATGGCCACCCGTATACGGCTACCTACGGAGTGGATCGGCCGGATGTGGCAGTCTATTTGAAGATCCCCGCCTGTCGAAAGTCGGGGTTCAACATCAGGATACCCGTCGCGGAGATCGGGGAGGGCCTTCACATCGTAACCATTCGTGTGCTGTCCACCAACGGCGCGGAATACCAGGAAGGAGTCCCGATTAGATTCGACGTAATGTAGAGTCGAATCAGCTCTCGTAACGGTTCCGCCGCGTCCGCACGAAAATGACCTGGCGTTGAATACTGAAGTTCGCAAGGAACAGAAGACCTTCGGCGATCAATTTACACGGAATGATGGGCAGTCCCGTAACGCGATGCAGATAGGTCAGCATGCCATACGAGACGAAACCCATGACCGTGACCAGGGCAAGATACTTGGTTAGGGATGGCAGAACGCGCGCGTCGCTTCGGAAAACCAATTTCCGGTTCACCGTAAATGCAACCGAGGTTGCCACGAGCCGGCCCGCAATCTGACTGATTACGATGTTATTCGTGAGGCCGTGCGCGAAATAGAAAGACACGTTGTCGATCAGCGCCGCCATCATAGAGCCGCCGCAGTACCGTATGAACACAAAGTAAATCCGCATCGAGTCGCGGATCGGGCTGAAGTGCGAACTCTGGTTGTTGTCCAGATAGATCGTTTTGATGGGCACTTGCCGGACGGAAGCGAGCGTTCCGTTACCGGCATGATGGGCGCGGAGAAGGCACTCGAGTTCGAAGTCGTAACCGTTGATCGCTACCGGGAGGCTCTCGCGGCAAAAACTCTGTGGCCATCCCCGCAAACCGGTCTGAGTGTCAACGATCCCCACACCGGTAAAGAACCGGAACACGGATCGCGTAATGCTATTGCCCAGCCGGCTGCGCAGCGGAACATCACCGGAGAACGCACGGACTCCCAGAACCATATCATCGGGGTGTTCGACCAACACGCGCGCGACCTGAAGGATATCGTCCACCGCATGCTGCCCGTCCGCATCGGCTGTAACCACTCCGGCGGCTTGCGGAAAATTGAGAAGGATATGGTTAAATCCCGTCTTCAGAGCTGCGCCTTTTCCGAGGTTTACCGCATGCCGTAGAACGGTGACTCCTTCTGCCCCTTCCAATTGGGCAAAGGTAGGGCGAAACTGTTCGCCGCTGCCATCATCCACCACCACGATGGATCGAAAGCTGCGAAAGCGATCGGTATCGCGTATTTCTCTCACTAATTCCGGAAGTGTGGGCGAGGGGCGATATGCCGGAATCAGCAGGACGACAGCCTCATCGCGCGCCGCGGAGCCACTCGGGAACTGTGTTCCGCCCTGCGCGGAATCCCGGTCAGCCATAAGGTAGTTTTGTCATTATAGCCGACGGACTTCGCTCCCGCTCCCGCGCCTTGCCGAGGTTGACAACGCCCGCTCCCAAGCCATACAATACCTACCGAGCGATAGGTGATTTTCTGGGTAGCGAAGGAGAGGTCATGACACTTGTCCGAACGGGTCTGCTGGTACTCGGAGGGATTCTCGCGGTTTCCGGAGCCGAGCTGACAACCCGGCCAACGACGTTCACGAAAGATGTGGCTCCGATTCTCCAGGCCAAGTGTCAGGAGTGTCACCGCAAGGGGTCTATGGCGCCCATGTCTCTGATGACGTACGAGGAGACGCGCCCTTGGGCTAAGGCGATCAAAGAGCGCGTCCTGACGCGGCAAATGCCTCCATGGCACCTGGATAAGACCGTTGGAATCCAGAAATTCCAGAACGATATTTCGCTGTCTGACGAGCAGATTGCCACGATCGCGCGCTGGGTGGATGCCGGTGCGCCCATGGGCGACGCTAAGGATATGCCGGCGCCGCGCGAATTCCCCAGCTACGACGGCTGGCAACTCGCCAAGCAGTTTGGCCAGCCGGACCTGGTGCTCAAGTCGGACTCTTACACGATGCCGGCTCACGGGCAGGACGCCTGGTTCAAACCGCTCACCTCGGTGCCCCTAACCGAGCCGCGTTGGGTGCGCGCTGTCGAAATGCGCCCCGGCACACCGGCCGGCCGGCGGATGATGCACCATGTCTTGGCGTATCTCCAGCAGGAGGAGCCAGATAAGCAAGCCGACGACTTCAATGTCGGCCCCGGGTTGCTTATGGAATGGGCCGTGAACAAGAACTACGACACGTACCGGCCCAACACCGGCAAACTGCTGCTGCCCGGAGCGCACATCTGGTGGGAGCTCCACCTGCACGCGGTTGGCGAAGAAATCCGTGATCACGCCGAGCTCGCCGTGTATCTTTACCCCAAGGGGCAGGAGCCCAAGTACCGGACAAGGCTGATGATCTTCAACGCCACAGCAGTTGCGAACGGCGAAGCAATCCTCGATATCGCTCCCAACTCGGTGTCCGAAACCGAAGCGTTCCATGTGCTGAAGCAGCCTGCACGCCTCGAAAACTACCAGCCCCACATGCACCTTCGCGGTAAGGCAATGGCCATGGAGGCGATCCTTCCCGATGGCACACGGCGCACCCTCAGCTATGTGGACCATTTCAATTTCAACTGGATGACCAATTACATCTATGCCGACGATGCCGCCCCCGTGTTGCCCAAAGGAACCGTCCTGCACATCAAGGCCTGGCATGACAACACCGCCGCCAACAAAAACAATCCGGACCCCAACCAGTGGGTCGGATGGGGCGACCGCACCGTCGATGAAATGGCGCACGCGTGGGTGAACGTCACGTATATCAGCGAGGAAGATTATCAGCAGTGGCTCGCCAAGGAGAAGGAGAAGTCCAGGCAGGCGCCTGCCGAGCGCGCGTCCCGATAAGAACGATGACAACTGCAAACGGCGTTCGTTTGCTCGCGGTTGGGCTGGCCGCAGCCTTGTCTGTCTGCGCGCAACTTCCGCTGGAGCCGTTTCATGATTCCGGTCAGGGAGTGACCGCTGCCTACGAAGGATGGTTCCAGAATGCCGATGGAACCTACAATATCCTGTTCGGTTACTACAACCGGAACCAAAAGCAGGAGCTCGATATCCCGATTGGTCCGAATAACCGTATCGAGCCCGGAGGCCCCGACCGCGGCCAGCCGACGCACTTCCTGCCCGGGAGGCAATGGGGCCTGTTCACCATAACGGTGCCTAAGGATTTTGGCAAAAACAAGTTGACATGGACCTTGGTAGCCAATGGGCAAACCGCGGCTATTCCGGCCGGTCTCGATCCCCTGTGGGAACTGGCGCCTTTCAAAGATGCCGGCGATGACACGCCGCCGACGGTACGGTTTGAGGGAGCCCCGCCCGTGCAGGGTCCGCGTCCTGTGACTGTGTCGCTTTCGGCGAAAATGACCGAGCCGCTTCCGCTTACGGTCCGCGTCTCCGACGATGCCAAGGTGATTCCTGGCATGCAGCGCCCGAGGACGCCGCCCGTTACGCTCCGCTGGAGCAAGTTCCGGGGGCCCGGAACCGTGACGTTCGCCAATGCCCGGCCTCCGGCGGACAAAGTGGACGATCCCGCCACGGGCGCCGCCTTCAATGGTCAAGCCACCACGACCGCCACTTTTAGCGAACCGGGAGAGTACATCCTGTACCTCGTAGCCAACGACTGGACAGGGCCGGGCGGCCGCGGCTTTCAATGCTGCTGGACCAATGCCCTGGTAAAGGTCTCTGTAAAATAGCGCGGCTTACTTCGTTTTGACGCTGTTGCTCAGACGCGGCGGACCCGCGTACCGGCTTCCCGAAACAGCACCTCGACCATGCCGAAGTGCTCGTTATAGTAATCGCTTGAATACTGTTGCATGCGTTCCGCGGAAACCACAACCTCGGTAATGCCCGCTTGCACGACGGCCCGGGCACAATCCATGCACGGCATGATCTCGACGTAAATCGTGCAACCCTCGGTGGCTGTTCCGGCGCGGGCGGCGTTACAGATCGCATTCCGCTCGGCATGCTCGATCCACAAATACTTCGTTGGGCGAATCAGGCGCTCGGGAACATCGTCCCGGATCCCCCGCGGGAAGGAGTTGTAGCCGGTGGAGCGGATTTCGTGGTTCGGGCCCACAACCACGCAGCCGATCTGTGTATTGGGGTCTTTGCTGCGTCCGGCAACTACTTTGCAGATGTCCAGATAGTACTGGTCCCAGGAGGGAATCGAGCGCATGGCTCCATCAATGTACCAAAGATCGATTCGCGAGTTTCGCGACTACTTGCATTTTTCGTTCCGTTGAGGCAAGCTGATAGGTTTTCCTCGCTTTTCTCCGATGCTGGAACGCGTGTTGTACCACGATCACTGTTTCGATGGCGCGGCCTCGGCGGCCTATTTCAGCCGGTTCATTGCGGGCGCCATTCACCCGGACGCGGAGTTCCGGTATACCGGAATGGCGCACAGGGCTGCCCAGACATTCCCTGCCTCGCTATTCGATGGAGATGAAAACGCCATTGTCGATTTCAAGTATTCCAGCGATCCGCGGCTTACCTGGTGGTTCGATCATCACCAAAGCGCGTTTTTAAACGTCGAGGACGCCGAGCACTTCCGGCGCGATACCAGCGGCCGCAAGCTCTACGATCCGAGCTACAAATCCTGCACTTCCTTCATCCGCGATATCGCCCGCGACCGGTTCGGCTTTCAGGCGCCCGACCTGGAAGACCTGGTGAAATGGTCCATCATCATTGACGGGGCGCAATACCCCGATGCGCAGTCCGCCGTGGAACTCGGCGCCCCTGCGATGAAGCTGACTCTGGTGATTGAAGCCGCCAAGGGGTCCGACATCGTGCAGCGCGTAATCGTCTGGATGCGAAACCGGCCGCTTGCAGATATCATTCAGGAGCCTGAAATCGAGGCGCTCTACGCCCCGCTTTACCGCCGCCACCGCGAGAATATCGAGATCATCCGGAGCTGTGCCAGGCAGATGAACGGTGTGGTTTACTTCGATCTCGCCGGCCATGATATGGAGGGGTACAACAAGTTCATCCCTTATTACTTGTTTCCCGGCTCCACGTATACCGTGTCCGTGAGCCCTTCGAGTTTCCGCACGAAAATCTCCGTCGGCTCGAATCCCTGGGCGCCCGAAGAGCCGAAGCACAACCTGGCTACCATCTGCGAACGCTACGGCGGAGGAGGCCACGCGCGCGTGGGCGCCATCAGCTTCGAGCCCGGTGAATTGGAAAAGGCTCGCTCGGTGGCCGCCGAGATTGTGCAGGAACTCAAGGAATAGCTACTGGTTTCATTCCATGCGCAGCGCGGTCATGGGGTCGACGCTCGCGGCCCGGCTTGCGGGGAAGTAGCTCGCAAGCAGCGCAACCGTGAATAAGACGAGCGGCGCAGCTGCGTAAATCGCCGGATCGCCGGGAGTTACGCCAAACAGCAAGTTCTCCAGCAGCCGCCCGGCGGCCAAAGATCCGGCTAGCCCGGCCGCGATTCCGATCCCCGAGAGGGCGGCCCCTCTCGCCATCATCAGGCGCAAAACCTGCGCCCGCCGCGCCCCAAGCGCGATGCGGATTCCGATTTCCCCGGTCCGCTGCGTCGCCAGGTACGCCATGAGCCCGTAGATACCGGCCGCCGCGAGGGCGAGCGCGATTCCGGCGAAAACGGCGATCAGGATGAGATTGAAGCGGCGCAACGCCACGGAATCGGAAACGTAATAGTCCAGCGGGCGGATCCGCGATACCGGCAGCGAAGAATCCAGCGATCGGACCATGGTCCTCACGTCCCGCGCCAACGCCGTTTCACTGCCGCCAGTACGTAGAACGAGTGTCGCTGCCGTGCGCGCCGTGGGAAAAGGGCTCGCGGCGAAGGGCACGTAGACGTCTTCCGTGGGGTCGCGATCGAGGGCGCTATTGTGAACCGAGGCGGCGATACCGATCACTTCGTACCACGGGCCTTGATCGTTGAAGAAAGCGAAGCGCTTCCCCACTGCGTTCTCGCCCGGCCAGAAGCGGCGTGCGGCCGCTTCACTGATGACCGCCAGGTATTTATTCGCCGCCACATCAGCGCCGGTGAATTCGTGGCCCTCGAGCAGCGGAACTCCCATGGTCCGCAGATACCCGGGACTCACAATGCGTGGGTGGAGCCGCCAGCGCTCCCCTGGCCGCGGTGTCCTGCCGAAGAGCAGGACTCCTGTCCGGTTGTCTTCGCCCGCGAGTGGCAGCGTATCGGTGACTGCCGCCGAGTCGACACCCGGCAGCGCCCGGCCTCGGCTTACCACCATGTCGTAGAACACTGCGGCTTCCGCAGGTGTGCGATAGCGGCTCGCGGGAAGCGAGATGCCCGCCGTCAAGACGTGGTCTACCCGAACCCCGGGGTTTACATTCAGCAGCGCTACAAAGCTCTTCCCGAGCAATCCGGCGCTCGTCAACAAGACCAGCGAGAGCGCCACTTCCGCCACGATCATCGCACTGCGTATGCCGTGACTCCCACCCACACTACCCCGCCCGGCCATGCGGATGGTATCTCCCAGATCCGCGCGTGCCGCCGCAACAGCTGGTGAAATCCCAAATAAGAGAGCAGAGGCCGCCATGGTAACGGCCGTGAACAGAAGAACGCGCCAATCGATCGAGACCGTGTGGAGACCGGCCTGCGCGAAGGTGTCGATTCTTTGGAAAAACCCGGAGCGCAAGAGATCGAGCATCCAGATAGCCAGCAGAAGCCCGCAGCCACCTCCTCCCAGCG
Organism: Terriglobia bacterium; assembly: GCA_003175985.1. Lineage (GTDB taxonomy): Bacteria > Acidobacteriota > Terriglobia > Bryobacterales > Bryobacteraceae > PSRJ01. The sequence goes on along the minus strand of PSRJ01000040.1, from coordinate 1,536 downwards.
CCAGTAACGCACTCTCCACGAGCGACTGCCGTGCCAGCCGCCAACGTCCCGACCCCAACGCGGCGCGCACAGCCATCTCCTTCCGGCGAACCGCGGCGCGTGCCAGCAGCAGTCCGGCGACGTTCGCACACGCGATCAACCCTACGAGCAGAACGGCGTAGAAGAGCGCACGCAGCGCGGGCCGGAGTTCGCGCGCCAACTCGTCTCGAAACAGCAGCAGATTGGCCGCATGCCCCGTATTGGAATCTGGGTATTGCCGCTCCAGTTGCCGGGAAAGCAGGTCCATTTCAGCCGCCGCCTGAGCCGGCGTGACGCCCGCTGCGAGGCGCGCGATTCCGAAGAACGGGTGGATGCCACGGAACATCAGCACTTCCGGTTGGAAACGCATGGGGACCACCAGGTCGCAATCGGTCGCAAACGGATAGCGGAAATCTTTCGGAAGCACGCCTAAAATGACGAACGCTTCATTGTTCACCAAGAGAGTTTTGCCCGCGACATCGGCGTCTGCGCCCTGGCGTTGCCAGAAAGGGTAACTGAGGAGCACCGCGCGGTAATTCCCGGGCTGATCCTCGGCGGGCCCGAAGGTGCGCCCGAGTAACGCGTGCACACCCAGGACATCGAAGAACCGCGAAGTGACCGCGGCGCCGGCCAGGCGTTCCGGCTCGCTGCCGCCTCGAACATTGAACTGCTCCGACTCGTAGAGCGCTATGGCCGAAAAACTGCGTGCCTGCCGCTGCCAATCCAGAAAATCCGGAACCGCGACACTGCCCCGCTCTATGTTTTCGGCGGGCCGCTTCTCGCGCAACATGACGATCCGGCTTGCTTCCGGAAATGGCAGCGGCCGGATCAGAACGGTATTCATCACGCTGAAGACAGCCGTGAGGGCGCCGATCCCGAGCGCAATCGTCACTACCGCGGCCAGTGTCAATCCGGGGTTCTTCCGCAAAACGCGGGCGGCGCAGCGCACATCAGCCAGGAAGCTATCCATGGCGGGCTTCGAGAGCAAGCCGCGTTCCAGAAGAACCGTTCTGCTACCAGTTCGAAACCCTCAGAGAGCGCCGGCCTGGACCAATTCCTGTCCGCTTTCGGGAAAGGCTGTCCGCGTCCGGGCGGCTAGCTCGCAACCTCGGCCGGTATGCACTCGGCCACTTCCTTCCCGCGCTCCCCAATCTCACCCGCCGAGAACCCCGGGAGAACCCGGAACGAAGCGACGCTCCCTCCTCGGAACCGCGGGGACCTCGGAGCAGACAGTGACGCTGACGCCATGGGCCAATTGAGCGGAATGAACGAAAATGGGAATGGGATCGTCTCGGGAGTGGGGTTTAACTACGCCGGGCTGATGACCTCGATGAGCTTCGATTCGTTCAGCGAGACAAGGACGTATGACCCCACGATGCTGCAACTGACGCATCTGACGACGCGCCAATCACCGTCGAACAACGCGGTCGTGGATATGGGCTATAGCTTCCCGGCGGGGCAGAACAACGGCCGGCTTTCACAATCCACGGACGGTATCCTCGGCGAGACGGTGAACTA
>PSRJ01000218.1 GCA_003175985.1 Terriglobia bacterium | reverse complement strand
CATCATCGCGGAGATCAACGGCCAGGTGAAGTACGGCGAAGTAACCAAGGGGCAGCGCAAAATCTTCGTGGTGGAGGATACGGGCGAAGAATCGCTGGCGGAGTAAGACACGGCGTCATTTGAACCGCTGGCAGGCCTGGTGGCGCGCCAGCGACTTCTTTCTCGGGGGACCACGTGTGTCCCAGCGATCCGAAGTTAATCCTTGCATGCAGCAATTGTGTAGGATAGATTACAATTACGTTCGTTCCTATGCCGCCCTATCTTGCTGCTTCAGGAATTCGGTTTAACGACTGTTTCTTTAGCGAACCCATACCTCTTGCTGAGTGGATCCCGCCCAAATGCGCCGGTCTGTTTGTGATCCTTGTGAGTGATGCCAACTGGGCGCCGCGTCCCTTTCAGCCGATCTGCTTCGGGGAATTCGGCAACAACGCGCAGGAAGTGGCTCCGCGAAACGCAACAACCTGGCAACAGGGAGTGCCGGACAAAGGACTCTTTGTCGCGGTATTCCCGATGCCGTTTTCCACCACGCAGCAGAGGCTGGCGCTGAGGCACGACCTGGTCCGTGGCTACAACCCCGTGTGCCAAGGCCGGGATTACGACCCGGGCCCAATCGGGCTCAGCCAAAAAGTGGACGAACTGGAGAGAAGGCATCGGGAACAGGCCGCACAAGTGGGCCAGCTCGTCGCCAGTCTGAATCGTTTGTTTGAACCGCTGCCCGTACGGCCGGCTCGCCGCATGGGATTCGTTCCGCCGGCCGCACCGGTTGGCCCCGAAACTACTGGAATCGGAAGCTAGCAGAAACCCGCGCGTAATATTCGAGTTCGCCCACGGCCGGTGGCGCGCCCGCGCCAAACGCAAAAGGCAAAGCCGAGTGTAGCGCCGCATAAGCGCCGTTTGATGCAATGATCTCTTCCGCTACGTAGATCGGCTCGCCAATCTGCCTTCCGGAGGCGGTGGCTAGCGCTTCCGCCTTCGCTCGCGCATCTCTTCCGGCGGCTTCGAGTGCCGCGCGCCGGGCGGTTCCTTCGTCTGCGGCCCGGAATGAGAAGCGTCCGACCACCGTCGCACCTGCGCGAATTACCGCGTCCACCACCTCACCCACCCGTCCGGGTTCCCGCACGTTGATTCGGAGCGTGTTGCGTGCGTGGTAGGCGCTGACCTGTACTTCCGGGACCAGCGTCGATCCGGATGGGAATCCCGGAATGCCGCCGGCCCCGATCTGCGGCATGCCCGCATACTGGCCCAGCACCGGCACCGCCCCGGAATACAGACCTACCGCGCCCAGAGATATAGTCTGTACATCCGCGGCTTGTACGCCCAACGGCGCCAGGGCCTGACCGACTTGCGTGGTCTTGGTTTGGCAATCGCGCAGCGCCTGGGCCGCTCCGGGAGCGCTGGCCGTAATTTCGGCCACGATTTCTGCGCTCTCCGGTACAACGCGGCGTAGCGCCTCGCCGATTACGGTGATTCCTTCTGCCGGTATCTGCGCTCGCAATGGATTCGATGCTGTCATTTTGTTTCCTTCCTGTAACGGTTCTGTCTCGGTGGCTTCATTACCAACTGGTGTTGCGATTGGTTTGGGGGCGGGGCGCCCCGGGGAAAACCCGCTGGCGCGCCCGCGTTGTTTCGTTGCCATTTTCGAAGTGTTAGAAGGGACGGCCGGTGAGTTGCCCTATCAGTGGATTGATTTGTCCCCACCCTTGGCCGAGGCCAGGCTGCCCTATGAAGCTCTGCGGCGCGAGCCCGGCAATGAACTGTCCCTGCGGCGCCACCGATTGGCCGGGCTGTCCCGAAGCCACGCCGATTTGCCCGTGGGACACTTGGCTGAACGGGTTGACCGGCTGCCCGAATTGCCCCCACGCGCCCTGTATCTGGTTCTGAACTGCTGCCGCGATCAGCGGATTGTACAGAGACGCAGCCAGCAACGGGTTTTGTTGCATCGCGTTCTGATATATCGCCGCGGCGATCGGATTTTGCAGGCTGGGATTCAGTTGCGATAACGCCAGTAGCTGAGGAATTGCCCCCTGCGACGCTAACGCGGCCAGTTGCAACTGGTGAAGCGGGTTCGCGGCCTGCTGGGGAACGCCAACGTGTGTATGCCCCCAAGGCGTCATGCCGGCAAGCAGCGGGTTCACAGCCACCGGATTTGTGTAAACAGGATTGGAGTAGGGAACACCGAAGGGGTTCGTCGTGTGCATTCCCCAGGCGGAATACGGCTGATATGGGTCGAATGTATGCATCTGTATCGGCTCCTTGGTGCGGGCAAGCAAGGTCGCATGCCCGCGCTCGATGGTATTGTGGGATCGCGTCCTGAATGCCATCCCACGCCGATTCTGCCACACGCCCAGCCGGGCGGTATGCGCCTGTTGCCGCAGTTTCCGCTATTGCCGCAAATGGTTGTAACTGATTCTCAGGTCGCGACCGAGGCTGGCGCAACGTTCGAGTAATTCTTCACCTTTGCAGCTTTTGGACTGCGCAACCAGTCACACAGATCACACTCGCGAAATCTCCACTGCCGGCCGATCTTTATGGCGGGGAGTTCTTCGCACTCGGCCCAAAGACACACCGTTCTCGTCGACACGCCCAACCATCTGGCGACAGCGGCCGTCGTCATAAGAGGATCACTAAAGGATGACGCTCTTTGCATACGTTGCATAGAATTTTGTCCGTTCCTGGAAAGAGCACGCCCCCTCAGAGGGCGGATGGTGGCTTCCTGTGCCGGCGTTGCGGGCCCCTCACCGCGCGCCGCCTGCCGGCGAATTTCGGTGCTTGCGTTCAGTGTCTAAGATTTCGTTCGGGCCTGTCAAGATGTGCGAAGAAGCTCGAATCCCGCGGCCTTCCCGAAAGTCCGGGCCGAAAAATCGCGGGTCGAGGAGTCTGATATTCTGAAGCCAGCAACCTGCCATTATGCAGGCCGCGGGCTCTTGAGTTTATGGCTACGGGAACTCTTATCAGCGTGCAGGAGTATCTGTCAACCAGCTACAGCCCGGATCGGGATTATCTGGATGGCATGGTCGTCGAGCGAACCGTGGGCGAAAAAGATCACAGCAGGCTTCAAACGGATCTAAGCACCTACCTGAATGTGCGTGCGAAGCAATGGCGAATGCACGTATACGTCGAGCAGCGTGTCCAGGTGAAACCCACCCGGTTCCGCGTGCCGGACATCTGCGTGGTTGCAGGAGCCGAGCCCGAGGAGCAGATCTTTACGGCGCCTCCCCTGGTATGCATCGAAATCCTGTCGAAGGATGACCGGTGGTCGGCGGTGCAGGAGCGCATTGACGACTATCTCTCCTTCGGCGTGCCGCACGTCTGGGTGATCGATCCACGCAGCCGAAAGGCGTACGAGTTCACCCCTGCCGGCATGCATGAGGTGCAAGAGCTTCGTATCGCAGAACCGGATATACGGGTGCCGTTGCGCGAACTTTTCGATTGAGCGGCGTCTCGAAACACGCATTGGCACCAAAGGTGCCCTCTGACTGACCATGAGACTACGATTCGCCCGATACGGGCTTGTCCTTTTACTGGCTGGTGTTGCCGGGTTCGCCCAAAGCGCTTCGCAGGACATCAAGAATGCGGGCCGGGACGCCAAGGATGCCGCCAAAGAAACGGGCCAGGCCACTGCAAAGACCACCAAGCATGCTGCCCGGCGCGTGAAACATACGACCAAGAAAGTGGTTCACAAAAGCGCTGAGGAAACCCAGAAGGGTGCCGATAAGGTAAAAGAGAAGACCCAGTAAGGTCTACTCTCGTTCGTTTGGAACAGCGAGGTCCGATGACAGTATGGCTTCAATCATGCGATAGTAATAAAGTACACGCGCCTCGGGGAATTACTTTTTGCGACGACTGCTGCCTCTTTTCTGTCTGCTAGGTCTCTGTTTCGCCGATCCCGGGGTGATACCCCCGCTTCCCTCGATTATTGTGCTCAGCCCTGAGAAGTGGGGGGCCGGCCGGCCTCCGTCAGATTGGCAAATCAAAGTGAATCACGGCCGGCCGGAGATCGCTGCGTGCACTGATGGCGACGGCTACTGCCTTCATTTGAAGAGTGTCAAGTCGTCATTCTCCCTGGAGCGAGGCGTCGATGTGGATCCCTACCAGGACCGCTACCTGAGCTGGCGCTGGAAGGTGACCGAACTGCCGGGCGGGGGCGACTTTCGGCGGCCCGCTACGGATGATCAGGCGGCTCAGGTGCTGGTTGCATTCTCGGACCGGCACGTGCTGACGTATATCTGGGATAGCACGGCCCCGAAAGGCACGATGCAAAACGCCAGTTCGATTCCTCTGATCCACATCGTCGCTGTTGTTTGCGAATCGGGCGCGGCCGAAACGAACCGCTGGGTCCCCGAGACACGCGATGTAGCCGCCGATTATGAGCGGGCGTACGGGAAGGCGGCGCCCCGCATCAAGGGTCTGCGGATCCAGATCAACTCACAACACACCGGCACGGTTGCGGAGAGCTATTTCGGAGAAGTGGTCTTCCGCGATAAGCCCCAGTAATGGTTCTGGTCACCGGAGCCGGCGGTTTCATTGGAAGCCATCTGGTGGAAGCGCTATGCGCCCGGGGCAATCCGGTACGCTGTCTGGTGCGGCAGGAGAGCAGCCGCCGCGAAATCCGCGGGGCCGAATTTGTTCTCGCCGATCTGGTTACCGGCAACGGTCTGGGAGCCGCTCTCCAAGGCGTCGATTCGATCATTCATCTGGCAGGTGTCACGCGAGCCCTGAGGCCCGCCGATTATTACCGGGGCAACACGCGAACTAGCGAGAATCTGGCGCGCGCCATCGCCGGGAGGGCGATTCGCATGGTGTACGTCAGCTCTCTCGCAGCGGCCGGGCCGAGCCGGGACGGTGCGCCCCTGGGTGAAAACGACGAGCCTCGTCCACTGACCGATTACGGCAAATCCAAATTGGAGGCCGAGCGGATTGTCCGGAAGCTCATTCCGGATGCCGTGATCGTGCGCCCGCCGGTAGTATATGGCCCTCGCGATCGCGGCGTATTTCAGGTAATGAAACCTCTCGGCCGGGGCGTAGCGCTCGAAATCGCCGGTGGGCCGCGTGTCTTCAGCGCAATTTACGTTAAAGATCTTGTGGAAGGTCTGATGGTTTCCGCCGCCAGTTCCAAGGCGGCCGGGCAGACGTATTTTCTTTCGCACCCCAAGCCCGTATCCTGGGAGGAATTGGCCGCTACCGCCGCTCGCATTATGGGGAGGCAAGCGCGTGTGCTACGGGTTCCCTTGGCTGCCGCCAGGGCTCTGGGCGCAACCGCCGATTTCTGGTCGCGTTTGCGCGGCAAGCCGGCCGTCATCTCTCGAGACAAGATTCGGGAAGCAGAGTGCCGGGCGTGGATCTGCGACCCGAGTCGCGCGAGAGCGCAGCTAGGTTTTGAAGCCTGCACGCCGCTGGAGAAGGGCTTAGCCGAGACGCTGTCATGGTACAAGGAGGCCGGTTGGCTCCGGTATTGAGCATAGATCGCAGCCTGTGGCCGGTCGATAAGGTGATTCTTGCCTATTTCGGATTCGCCTCCATCCTGATTCTGGGCTGGTGGAGTGGTATCCGCGATGCCGCCATGTTACTGGGATTTCACATTGCCGGAGCGGCTCTCCTGCTCTTCGAGATTCGAAAGCCCAACCTGACAACCTTGGTCTTCCGGCATTGGTATCCCCTGATTTACGTCGCGTTTTGCTACAAGGAAATGGCGCTGCTGATACCGGCCGTGCGCCGCACCGATGCCGATCAATGGCTGGCGCAGGTGGATCGTGCTATCTGGGGTGCGGATCCGACGGTATGGCTGGAGCGGGTATTAACACCACTCGCAACGGAATATTTGCAGATTGTCTACACGCTGTTTGTGCCTGTCGTGCTGTTGATCGCGCTCCTGCTGTGGCTTCAGCGGCGCTACGCGGAGTTTCAGTATTACGCGTTTCTGATCGCCATGGGTTTTCTGGTTTCGTACATCGGCTATCTGATTGTGCCGGCGCGCGGCCCACGATTCCTGCTTAAGCATTTGCAACATATGCCTCTGCAGGGTCTGTGGCTGTTCAACACCTTGCAGCAAGGCTTGGACCAGCTGGAGTCGGCACATTACGATTGCTTTCCGAGCGGCCATACGGAACTCACCATTCTGGCGTGGTGGAGTGCGCGCCGGCTCAGCAATCGGTTGTTTTGGCTGTATTTTGCCTACACTCTCAGCATCATTTTTGCTACAGTTTATCTTCGATATCACTATACGATCGACGTGTTGGCCGGGGCTGCGGTGGCGGCGGTTCTCCTGGTAGTCACCCCCCTGGTTTATCGATACCTGGCAGAAAAGGGGCTTAAAGGTTGGGAGGAGTCGAGGTTGTTGCGGCAGGCAAGAAGAAGCTGAAGGAATTCATTGATCTGCCATACAACCTGTACCGCCACGATCCTCACTGGGTGCCGCCCCTGCGTATGGCAGTGAAGGAACTGCTGGATTGCAAGAAGCACCCGTTTTACAAGAACGCCGAAGCCGAGTTCTTCCTCGCACAGAGGGACGGCCGCACTGTCGGCCGCATTGCCGCGATCGTGGACCGGAACTACAACCAGTTCCACAACGAACAGACGGGATTTTTTGGATTTTTCGAATGCATTGATGACGCAGCGGTGGCCGAGGCACTGCTGAGGCGCGCCCGGGAATGGGTATTTGAGAAGGGCGCCCGGCGCCTGCTGGGTCCGGTCAATCCCTCGACCAACTACGAATGCGGCTTGCTAGTTGAGGGATTCGACTCCGACCCGATGGTGATGATGACGTATAATCCGCCGTACTATGCGCGGCTGATGGAGCAAGTGGGGCTGAGGAAGGCGAAGGATCTGTTGGCGTATTCGAGCCCTTCCGATAAGGTGAAGCTGAAGAAGATTGAGCATGCGGCAGAACGGGCGTTCACGAACAACGGGGTTCGTGTGCGCCCCATCGATATGAAAGACTTTGACGGGGAAGTCGCCAGGGTATGGGAGGTGTATTGCGCGGCATGGAGTCGGAACTGGGGCTTTGTCCCGATGTCCAGGGAGGAGTTCATCCTCATGGGCAAGGAGATGAAGCAGATCCTCAAGCCCGAGCTGGTCCTGATCGGCGAGGTGGATGGCCGCATGGTGGGCTTCGCCCTGGCCTTGCCGGATGTCAACCAGGCGCTAAAGCCCGCCAGGGGCAGGCTGTTCCCCACAGGTTTGCTCAAAATCCTGTATTATCAGCGTTTGATCAAAAGCGTTCGGGTGCTGGCATTGGGAGTGGTCCAGGAGCACCGTGCCTCGGGAGTGGCCGCCGGCTTTTATGCCACGCTGGTCCACAACGCCCTCAAGCTGGGATACGAGCATTCCGAAATGTCCTGGATCCTGGAGGACAATATTCTAATGAATCGCTCCCTGGAGGTGATGGGCGCGAAGCGGTACAAGAGCTATCGAATCTACGAATGGAGCTGAGGACCATGCGCGTACCGAGCACCGAAGTCACCGGTAAGAAGAAAGCGGGCGGATCGAACGACATCTTTGAGAAGTGCCGCAATTTTACGCGTCCCGGAGATCTGCAGTCCGCGGGCCTTTACATGTACTTCGAAGTATTTTCCGAGCGGGAGGGCTGTGAGCCCGGTGAAGTGCGGCTTGGAAAGCGCAAGGTCTTGATGTTCGGGTCCAACGATTACCTGGACCTGATCTCCCATCCCAAAGTAAAAGAGGCAGCCACCCAGGCGATCCGGAAATACGGCAGCGGGTGCAGCGGTTCGCGGCTGTTGAACGGCACTTTGGATCTTCATATCAAGCTGGAAACCGATCTGGCCAATTTCGTTCACAAGCAGGCGGCGCTCATTTTCGGGACCGGCTTCCAGGCCAACTATGCCCCCCTTTCGGCCCTCACCGAAAAGGGC
>PSRJ01000240.1 GCA_003175985.1 Terriglobia bacterium | reverse complement strand
GGCCGCATGCACTGCGCGGGCCGCCTCGAATATTCCCGAGGAGGTGTGAACCCGCACTCCGTCGCCGGCACGTTCGATCCCCTGGACGATGGTGTTCAGATGAATCTCGATCCCGATGCGCCGCGAGTGTTCCACGAGCCGTCCCACCAGATCCGCGTCGAAAGCTTCCAGAGGCCTCGCGCCGCGGTGAATAATGGTGACGCGGGCACCTGCGCGTGCGGACAGGTGCGCGAACTCGAACGCGATGTATCCGCCTCCCGCGAAAATCAAGCCCTCGGGCAGGCTATCCAATTCCAGAAACTGATCGCTGTGGATCAGCAGATCCTCGCCGCGGATGCCCAGCCGCGCCGGCGCGGCTCCCGCCGCAATTACAAAATGAGATGCCGTCAGGGCAGCGCCGCCGATCTCCATGGCGTCCGGCGCCGTGAACCGCGCTGTTCCATGAAACACGCGGATGCCCGCCTTCAGATAACCCTGCTCGCGATTGGCAGGCACGGGTTCGGTGAACGTGCGTTTGAAGCGCATCAGCTCCGGCCAATCGATGCGCACGTCCTGTCCGCGCACGCCGTGATCGCTCATGCGCCGCGCCCAGTCCACTACGTCGCCAGCGCCGACCAGCACTTTTTTCGGATCGCAGCCGCGATTGGCACAAGTTCCGCCGAGCGGCTGATCATCGACGACGGCCACACTCCATCCCGCTTCGCGGCAGGGATGAGCGACGCTCGACCCGGCAGATCCCGTCCCCACCACGACCAGGTCGAAGTGTTCGGCCATGTGGCTATTGTAGTGGTATCCGAGACAGCAGTGCGGGCGAATTCGGCAGCCGGCCGCTCGCATTGTCACATCCCGTCCGCACGACGATCGGGTCGAAGTGTTTGCTCATTTGGCTACTGCACTGACGTCGGAATCGGATAAGCAACGCGGAACTGCCCGGCTAAAGCCGCGACCTAACCGAACAGTTTCCGTATCCGTAGTCGCGCCGCAAGCCGCCTTGGCTTCCCGCAGAAGCTTGATATCGATATTCAGAGTCTTCTTCACACCTTCCCATCCCCTTCCAAACTCCGCCACAGATACCAGCTCGCCACCGTGCAGTACGGGTGCCAGCGCTCGGCCAGCTTTTCCATTTCGACCGGCTTCGGGAGCTCCGTCAACCCCCACGCTTTCTGAATCGCCGTGCGAACCCCCAAGTCGCCGGTCGGCAGAACATTCGTCCTCCGCAACGCGAAGATCAGAAACATGTGCGCCGTCCAGACGCCGATGCCCTTCACGATCGTCAGCCGTTCAATCACCTCTTCGTCGGACAGCCCGTCCAGCTCTTCGAAAACCACGCGGCCGTCGCGCGTGTGACGGGCCAAATCGCGAATGTAGGCGGTTTTCTGCGTCGAAAGGCCCAATGTCCGCATCCGCGCCGGGCGCAGCTTCAGAATTCGGTCCGGCGTGAGCTTGCCCCCGGCGGCCTGTAAAAGGCGTCCGAAGATCACGGCGGCTACACGGCCGCTCAACTGCTGGTAGACAATGGACCGGACCAGCGTGGCAAACTCCGGCTCCCGGAATTCGATGCGATAATCCCCTACACGGTCGATGATCCGGCGCAGTACCGGGTCGGTCTGGCTGAGATGAGTAATGGCTTCCTGCATGGTGAAACACGGACTCGCACGAATGCGTCATGATTATTGTATCGGGATGAAATCGCTGTTCGTGCTCGCACTCACCACGGCCCTGGCGGCTCAGGCGCCTCCCCAAAGGGCTCCGTCGACGAATGCACCCGCCGAGGAATTGCCTGCGCCCATCACCGTGGATGTGGATGTTGTAAGCCTTCTGGCCTCCGTGCGCGATAAGCGGAACGGCCTGGTGGCCAACCTGGAGAAGAATGACTTCACCGTGTTGGAAGATGGCAAGCCGCAGGAAATCAAATACTTCACGCGCGAGACGGATCTTCCGCTCACCATCGGCCTGCTGGTGGATGTCAGCCGTAGCCAGGAAAACCTGATCGGCGTGGAACGTAGCGCCGCTACCCAATTCTTCTCCAAGGTGCTGCGCAAGAAGGATGAAGCTTTTCTGATCAGTTTCGGCGAGGAATCGGAGCTGTTGCAGGATTACACGAGCAGCGTCCGCCTGCTGGAGGAGGGGTTAAATCAGTTGCGGGTCAGCTCCGGCGTCAGCGGATTGCATCCCGGGCCTGTGCCTACCGCCAGCCAGCCGCGGGGTACTGTGCTCTACGACGCAGTATACCTGGCGGCCACTGAAAAACTGCGCGGCGAAGTGGGCCGCAAAGTGATCGTCCTCATCACTGACGGAGTGGACCAGGGCAGCCGCATGACGCGCAACCAGGCCATCGAAGCCGCGCAGAAAGCCGATGCCGTGATCTACAGCATCGACTACCAGGATCCCTCCGCTTACGGGCCGTTCGGGTTCGGTGGCGGCGGGGGCGAGGGCGAATTACGCAAGATGTCCGACGAGACCGGGGGCCGCGTTTTCAAAGTGGATCGCAAGCACCCGCTCGATGAGGCTTTCCGCGAGCTACAGGACGAGATGCGCAGTCAATACTCGATCGGCTATACGCCTAGCAACAGCGTCAAAGACGGCTCCTATCGGCGGTTGGAAATCCGGCTGGCGAACAAGGATCTGAAAGCCCAGGCGCGTAAGGGCTACTACGCCGTTAAGCCCCCAAGCCGTTAGACCGCGGCGCTGCGCTGCGTGAAATACGCTTCCACGGCCTCGCGCAAGGGCGGCATCGGCCGCAATCCGCAGCGTTCCATTTTGGAATTGGAAAGCGCGGAGTACTTCGGACGGCGGGCCGCGGTACGGTATTCCCGTTCATTGGTTGCCAGCAGCTCGGGTTCGAGGCCGGCTACCTCGAAGATGAGCGCGGCAAAGCGGAACCAGGATATCGGCTCGCCCCCTCCGATATGAAAGACGCCGGACTGGCCGCCCTCCACGAGGTCGATGGTTCGCGACGCGAGCAGCGGCGCAAACGTCGGCGAAGCCAGGTGATCTTCCACCACGCGAATCGGCCGGCCGGAACCTGCCAGGCGTAGCATCAATTCCACGAAATTGCCGCGCGCGGTATGCAAGCCGCCAGGACCAAACACGCCGCAGGTGCGCACGATCAGCACGCGATCCAGGTATGCCTGTGCGTAAAGCTCTCCTGCAAGTTTGGAAACAGCGTAGGCGCTGAGCGGGTGGGGAAAGGAGTCCTCCGCATAGGGATGGAGGGCCTGCCCGTCGAACACATAATCGGTCGAAAAATGAATTAGCCGGGCATCCATCTGCCGGCACGCCAGCGCCAGGTTGCGCACCGCCAGTGCATTCACTTGCAGGGCCGCCTGCGGTTCCTTTTCGGCCACATCCACCTGGTTATAGGCCGCGGCGTTGAACACCAGGTCGGCGCCGGAAGCCGCGAGCGCATTCTCTACTGCCGTACCATCGGCAATGTCCACTTGTTGCCGGGTCCACGCCAGTACGTTGTAGCGGCGTGATTCCAATTCCCGCACCAACTCGGTTCCCAGTTGGCCGGAAGCTCCAAAGACTGCGGCGGTGAGACTCATATTCGCGGGACCGGAAGGATCGAACTCACCACCGATGCGTAAACACGAACGCGATCAGAGTGAGCGCCACCACCAGAAGCGCTCCCGCCAGTACCAGCTTCTTGCGTTGGGGTGTCAGCCATTTTGGGCCCGGGGAGCCGGCCTCGCCCGCCAGAAGCGAATGCAGCATGCGGCGCGGCGCCGTTCCGGGCAGGCTCCGCATCGCTTTGGCAATTTCACGCCGGCCACGCCGGTCCGCGATCAGGATGGTGGCGGAATTCGCGCTGTTGGTCGACTTGAGTAGTTTGCTGCGCAGGGGGTCGGGCACCTCGTCCATCGAACGATACACCATCTCGGTGCCCTCGGCCGCGATCAGCACGGTAGAGGTCTGAAATACGCCGGAACCGGGATTGGGTTGTTCGGTCCCGCAACGCGAGCACTTAAGCTCGCCGGCTTCCAGTGTTTTACGGCAACGTGTGCAAGTCATCCGGCCACCACTCGCGGCATCTTGGGTTTGTCCGCTTCCAGATCCAGTCCTACATTTTCCTGCACAACGTGAATAAATCCAAGTGCTGCTTTGGAGAGCGCCTTGTCTTTGCGGTAGATCAGGCCCAGGCGGCGAATCATGGGTTCGGGGGCCAGCGGAATGGCGCGCAGTTTACCGGAATTGATCTCTTCGCGGCAGTTGGAAAGCGCCAGGAAGCACAGCCCCAGCCCCGCCATCACAAAGCGCTTCATCATCTCGGTGGAATCCAGCTCCATCGAGACCTGGATCTGGTCCTCCACCAATTCGAGCCATTCGTTCAGCCGGGTTCGGGTCTTTCCCTGCTTGGGCAGAAGCAGAAAGTCGTCCGTGAGATCCTGCGCGGTCACCATCTTCCTGTCGGCCAGACGGTGCCGCCCGGGCACAATAGCACGGATCTCGTCATGATGGATGTTGACCACCTGCAGCCGCTTCTCTTCTACCGGCAGTTGCGTGAACCCGAAATCGGCGGTGTTTTCCAAAACGGCATCCACGACGCGCGATCCGTACGACCGGTCCACCTGAAGCTGCACCTGCGGGAACTGATCGCGGAATTGGGAGAACACCTTCGGCAGCACGTAAATGCAAGTGGCTTCATTAGCGGCGATTACCAGCTCCCCGCGGGGATTGTGCTCGAGCTCTGCGATGGCATCCTGCGCGCGCTGCCGCAGGTCGCGCATCTGCTCGGCGTAATCGGCGAAAATCCGCCCGGCTGTGGTGAGCGAAATGCGGCTGCCGAAGCGCTCGAACAGCTCCGTGCCCAGTTCCTGTTCCAGTTGCCGCACTTGCGCGCTGATTGCCGGCTGCGTGCGGTAGCACGTCTGCGCGGCCTTAGAGAAACTCTTCAGCCGGACAATTTCCAGGAACGTTCGGAGCTGGTCGAAATCCATATACTGCGGCGCCCGCTCGGCAACCGGGCCGGCGATCCAGTTAAATTATCGGTGGGATAGAAATAATGAATTTCCTTCGCACCGTCGTGTTTGGTAAGTATTGTAACAGAGGCACCGGGTGGTGCGGTTGAGATAGTGGGTTTGCCGTAAATGCAGCCGTCCTACGGGGCGGAGTACCGCACCTCCAACCCGGCGCCATTGCACCCCGATCCACTCGTAGATACCATCAAGTTGATGACGCGGGTTCTGTGGTTAGGCCTCTGGATCGCCGGGCTGTCATTGCTCGCGGTCCCTGCACCCGCCCAGACGCTCGTCGAGCGCGGGAAATACCTTGTCGAAAGAGTCGCACATTGCGGCGATTGCCACACTCCCCCCGATTCCAAAGGGAAGCCGGACACTACCAGGCTGCTGAAAGGCGTGAAAACGCAGTACATGACCACGCCCGATATCACCTCTGCCGGACCTCTCTGGTTAAGCTGGAAGGACGAAGGGATTCTCCGGTTTCTGGAGACGCATAACACACCGTCCGGCGGCACCTCCAAACATCCCATGCCGCCCTATAAGTTGCGGCCGGACGACGCTGGGGCCATTGTCGCGTATTTGAAGACGCTGAAGTGATTGTCCGCCTTTGGTTGCTCGTGTTCGCCGCGTGGGTGTTGCGCGCCCAAAGCGGCGATCGCGTGCTGCTGGTGGTCAATCGCAAAGATCCCGCCTCGCGCGAGATCGCCGAGTATTACCGCCCGCGCAGGGTGGTTCCCCAGCGCAATCTCTGTTTTCTCGACACGCCCCCCGATGAGGAGATTACCTGGAACGTCTACGAACAACAGATCGAAAAACCGATCGCCGCATGCCTGCGGCAGCCGGGGCTCATGGAAAATATCTTCTACATCGTGCTGACCATGGGCGTGCCGCTCAAAGTGGAAGGCGGCGGTGGCGGCGTTCAGACGGAGCATGCCTCCGTCGATTCGGAATTGACGCTGCTCTACGCCAAGCTCCACGGCAGTATGCCACCGCGAGCCGGATCGGTGCCGAATCCCTTCTTCATGCAACGGGATGAGCCTTTTCGCCACCCGCGGTTCCCGATTTATCTGGTGGCGCGGCTGGCCGCTTATGATGTGGCGGAAGTGAAAGCCATGATCGACCGCTCGCTCGCCGCGCGGAATCGCGGCAAGTTTGTACTCGACCTGAATTCCCCAAGCAATGAATCGGGCAATAACTGGCTGCGGAGTGCCGCCCTCCTTCTTCCGCCGGCGCGTGTCGTCATCGACCAGACCAACCGTGTGCTCTACGATCAGCATGAGGTGATCGGCTACGCGGCCTGGGGATCCAATGACGGAAACCGGAAGCGCCGCAATCTGGGTTTCCAATGGTTGCCCGGGGCCATCGCCACCGAGTTCGTTTCCACCAACGCGCGCACTCTGAAGCGTCCCCCCGACGATTGGAGTTTCCAGGGATGGGCGGATAAGGAACACCTGTTTGGCGGCAGCTCGCAAAGCCTGAGCGCGGATTACATTCTGGAGGGAGCGACGGCGGTCACCGGTAACACTTACGAACCCTACCTGACGGGGTGTCCGCGGCCCGAATATCTCTTACCGGCTTACTACCAGGGGCGTAACCTGGCGGAAAGTTACTATCTCTCGGTTCCGTGGTTGAGTTGGCAGGGCGTGTTGCTGGGCGACCCGCTATGCTCCCTGGGAAAGCCGTAAGCTCGAGTTACTTCTTATCCGGTCCGGCGGATAGAGCCCGGGTATGATTATCGGCGTCGACTTTTGTATCCAGCCCCGCTTTTTCCCGCTCGCGCGCGCCCTTCAGGGCATTCAGCATCATGTAGTTGCCTTCGTGGCAAGCGTACTCGTACACGACGTAATGGGGATCGAGCTTATAGGGCATATGGATTTTCCACGGCTTAGTCCACGTGCCCGGGTCGCTGATGGTCGCGTCATAGCTCAGCTCGTCCGGGGCGGTTCGCGTGAACCGCTCCACGATGGTCAGTGCATCCGTAGTCGGACCGCTGCCGCCGATTCCGATCTTGCCGTTGAAGTTGGTGGTCTCGACCACCAGCGTATTGCCTTCCCAGTGTCCGCGTGAATCGCCCATATAAGTGCGGACATTCGAGCCGACATGCGGCCTGCCATCCAGCGGGATTACGCGTGTCTCATGAATCATCTCGTTCCGGATCGCCACGTACCCCGGAGCCTGTACGATCTGATTGCCGAAATTGTAAAGCGTGGGCAGCATGCTGGAAAGCATGCCCCGCGAGATGCATCGGCTGTAGATATCGAAATCGTCCCAGGAATTCACGACCGCGGGGAAATGCGAGCCGGGACCGAGGCCTCCGCGCAGTTCCTTCAGCCGTTTCTGCCCTTCCGGCGTAAGCGGCGGGATTCGTCCATCCGCGGGATCGACCACCAGCGAGGCCTGGGCGTGCGGTTTCGAGTGCTCCACCCAATAGCCCGGCGGATTGATGGTGGTGACGGCCTTGTCGGCGGCGACGAACTCTTCGCTGTCCGCTTCCGCCTGCTTGCGGAATTGCTCCTCTCGGCGTGCTAATTCCTCCGGAGTGAGCGCGTTCTTTTCGGCCAGCGTCAGCGGCCTCTGCATGGGGATGTTAGCGTCGGCGGGCCATTGGCCTTGGATATCGGGATCGCCCCAGGACGTCTTGGGAGGAGTATAGGGCTTAGCCGTCTTGCCGGCAGGCGCGGCGGTCTTGGCCGTGGGAGAAGCCGGCTGAGCCAGCGCGTAAACAGCCGTCAGAAAGGCCGCCGCGGCCACTCGAATCCATCGCCTGCTCATTTGCCTTCTCCTTCCTTGCGATTCCCGGGATCATCGGGGTTCGATCCGCCCACAAACACCCGCTTGCCATCTTTGAAGGTGATGCTGCCGCCGTTGGCTTTGGTCTCGCCGCTTTTCGCCTGATAGCCGTCGATAATGAGCTCAGTCCCGGCTTCCAGCGAACGCTTGGTGAATCCGCGGCGGAGCATGATATTGGGGCTGCCGCACTCTACCATCCAGTTGGTTACTTTCCCATCGGGGCCGGTCACGTCGATATGAATCCAGGAGTGGGGATTAATCCACTCCATCTCTGTCACTCTCCCCTGCAAATGGACAGGCTTCTTCTCGTCGTATTCCGCCTGAAAAGCATGATGCGCGCGCACCGGCGCAATCGCCAGCAGCATGCCTCCGATGGCGCCGGCGATGGAAAGCGTTATCCTCATCCGTCTGATCTC
>PSRJ01000382.1 GCA_003175985.1 Terriglobia bacterium | reverse complement strand
ATGCGCGCGCGCTCCGCGGCCTCGGAGCTGTGCGAAATCCTGCCGGAGAGAGGCGCCGCGCCGTTCCGTCCCGTGATCTCCGGCAGCGCCACGTGGAGTTCCGGCCCCTTGCTCAGAATCACCGACCGCTCGATCACGTTTTGCAGTTCCCGAATATTCCCCGGCCAGTCGTAATTCGTGATCGCCTCCAATACCTGTGTTGGAATTCTGTCGATTCTCCGGTCCATCCGCTGCGCGTGCTTCTGTACGAAGTAGCGGGTGAGCAGCGGGATGTCCTCGCGCCGCTCGCGCAAGGGTGGAACATTCAACGGGAATACGTGCAGCCGGTAGTACAGATCCGACCGGAACCGGTTCTCCTCCACCATCGCCCGCAGGTCCCGATTCGTGGCGGCGATGAACCGGACATTGGTCCGGATCGTCCGTGTGCCCCCGATCCGCTCAAACTCCTGGTCCTGGATGGCGCGCAGCAGCTTCGGCTGGAGCTCGAGCGGCAATTCACCGATCTCGTCGAGGAAGAGCGTGCCGTGATGCGCCAGTTCGAAGCGTCCGATTTTCTGCGCGACCGCTCCCGTAAACGAGCCCTTCTCGTGCCCGAACAACTCGCTTTCGAGAAGGCTGGCGGGAATCGCCGCGCAGTTTACTTTCACGAAGCTGCCCTTGGTGCGGGTGCTCAACTCGTGAATGGCTCGAGCGACGAGTTCCTTTCCCACTCCGGTTTCGCCCAGGATCAGCACGGTCGAATCGGTCGGGGCGACGATCTGAATGCTTTGCAACACGGACTGGAACGCCGCCCCCTGGCCGACCATGTTGCCGTTGTTGTTGTCCAGCCGGATT
This sequence comes from Terriglobia bacterium, assembly GCA_003175985.1. Taxonomy (GTDB): domain Bacteria; phylum Acidobacteriota; class Terriglobia; order Bryobacterales; family Bryobacteraceae; genus PSRJ01. The sequence goes on along the minus strand of PSRJ01000382.1, from coordinate 21,540 downwards.
TCGTCTTCGAGATAGAGCTTTTCGGTCGCAAGCCGCTCCTTCAGTTCGTTGAGCTGCCTGTACGCCAGCGCGTTTTCCACGGCGACGGCGATTTGTCTCGCGACCTGCACCAGGAAATCGACATCTTCCTGCCTCCAGATTTCGGCCGTGGTTCTGACCACCTCCAGTGTTCCGATGGTGGTATTGCTTGTGACCAGCGGGACCGAGCAGACGGACTTGCAGCCCAAATCCAAATAGTGCCGGAATCGCGGTGAGCTGTAGCGGTCCGTATCGGTATGGCCTGCGACCACTGGTTTGCCGGTTGCCAGCGCTAATTCAGAGGGCATCCCCTCCGCGCTGACGCGCTCCTGTTCTTTCTCAAAAAACGGGGCCCCGGTGAAATGAAGACCGACCATTTCCAAGCCGCCCGTCTCCTCGCGCAACATCAGTGCCGAAAAATCGTGGGCGATCACTCTCGATAGCTGCGTCGATATGGCGCATACGAGCTCGTCGATCGACAACTTCGTTACCAGCGCGTTGGTGATATCGAACAGCGTCTGTAGCCGGTCCCGCTCGTGGATGGCTTCCTGCCTGGCGAGGAAAGACTCGACTGCGACCGCGAACTCGCTGCCCACTCGCTCCAGGAAGGCCATCTCCGCCGGGCTGGGCGCCAGCGGCTCCACGGAACTGAACCCGAATGCCCCCAGCCGATGATTGCCCGCCGTTAGGGGAACGAGGATCGTCGTGCTGATCCCGAATTCGTGACGGGCGCGCCGTACGAACTCCGGCCACCGGGTCTCCGAGTGTAGCGAGATTACGAGTGGCTCTTGGTTCCGCCATACCCATCCGGCGGGATCGTCCTCGGGCGGCAGCCGAAGCTCCGTTACGACGGGATTGCCGGGCGCTTTCAGAATGTACTCGTCCATCACGTTCCCGATGTGATCGTGCAGTGTCACTCCCACATGCTCAAACCGGACGATTCGGCCGAGAGATTCAGCGACGCCCGAGAGCAGGCTTTTCAGGTCGGTGCGGCCGGCAATGGAATGCGAGAGCGCGACAACCGCCTCGTAAATTTCGGTGGAGGAGGCCCCCAGAGCGCCAATCATAACCAAATTCTTCTCTGCCCGCCATGATGGCAAAGTAGGGGCCAAAAACTTGGCTGATTCATTCCAAGCAGTTATGTGCGACCCGCCGAATCCGTTGGGCTGGTGCCGAATTCGTTTTCGGCAGGTGCCAAAGTCACTTGCCGCCCCTTCGCGCCAAGTCAGGACCTCCTTCGCCGAGATCGGCTGCGAACTGCTACGGGCGGTTTCTCGACTAGGGACAAAACCATAGCGAAACCAATTAATGAACTGAGAGACCACACAACCCACATTTAAATTTCCTCGGATCGATTCAGTGCATCTCGTCTTCCCGAGGAATGTGTGGATTCTATTGGCTCGGGCGCGCCGCTGCCGCGTCTCGTGCCGGGCAACTGCCGGAATTCGTCGCAGAAGCTGCATTTTCGGCAGACGCGAATTCGGCACAAACGTTGGGAATACAGGCGTTCCTGCGGCGCGGCTGCGTGGAATGGCAGGTGCCTTGGCAATAGGCAAACGTCGCTTTGGCGTTGAAAAACGAAAACACGAAGGAGCAAAGGAATGTTTCAGAGGAATTCATTGACCATTTTGGCAGCCGGCGTGGCTCTGATCGCGGCGCCCGCGTTTGGGCAGTCGGACGAAACCGGCAGGCAGGAAGTCACCGTCCAGGTCCCTGGCAGCTTCGTCACCCGCACCACTCATAATGGCACCGAGAACAGCGCGACCAACAGCGGCGGTGTGCTCGCCAGTTACCGGTTCTTCTTCACCAGGCATAGCGGTATTGAGGCCAATTATGGCTATTCCTTGACTACCCAATACTATGGAGGCTTGGGTGTCAAGACGAATTCTCACGAGATCTCCGGCGCGTATGTCTTCCGCATGCCGTTCCGTAAGGTTACGCCATTCGCCCTGGCCGGCGCGGGCGCGCTCGTCTTCAACCCGAAGGATTTCCGGGGCGCCAGCACACAAACCCGCGCCTCGTTCGTCTACGGCGCCGGCGCCGACATCAATCTCACGAATCACATTTTCATGCGGGCGGAGTATCGGGGCTTTGTCTACAACTCGCCAACCTATGACTTGGCGGCTCTCAACCGCCTGGATCGCGTGACCCATCGGGCTGAGCCTTCCATCGGCTTCGGTTACAGGTTTTAACTGCCGTTGATTAAACCGGCCGCCGGACGCACGTACTCGGCGGCCGGAACCCAGTTGGAGGATACCGAAATGTTCAGACAGTTGCAGTCGAGAATCGGGAATGCGTGGTGCGGCATAATTCATAAATCGCTGACGTGGCCGATACACGGCTATTACCAATGCCGCAGTTGTGGACGGCGCTTTCCGGCGTTCGCCGAGGCGCGGATCGCCGGCCGAACGAAAAGCCCAGCGTTGCAGCCGGCAGTATCGCTTTACTCGTCCTGGTTGTGATACCGCTCGCACGTCCCCTGCATGCGGCCGACCTCCAGCCGGACACCTTGAGCGCTTGGGATACCTATGTTACGAAGGCGGATATCGCCGCGCAGGAACAGAGATTGATGGCAAAGTGACTCGGAATTGCCGGGGAACTTGTGTTTTGATTCGGCAGCGACGGCGTCTTGCCGTCGCTTATGGCTTTCGGCCGGATGGGAGAGAGACTCTACTCAGGCAGGAGGAGTGTTAGGCAGCGCGGCGCTCCTCGGCTTGCTGGTGCTCCAGAGCTTCCTGGCAATGGACGCAGCGCGGCGCCCAAGGTAAGGTCTCCAGCCGTTTCAAGCTGATCGGCTCCTCACAATCGATACAAATCCCGTACGAGCCTTCCGAAATGGCCTGAAGCGATCGATCGATTTCTGCCAGCACCCGCGACCGCCGGCCGAGGTGGGTGGCCGATTGTTCGCGCCCCTGCATGCTCTGGACCTGGTCGATCGGATCGTGCTCACCTTCCTGGATAACGATCTGGCGCGTCTGGGAATGGATCTCCTTTACGAGCTCTCGGCGGTGGTTCTCGATGGCTTTTTTGAAACGGATCGTCTGTTCTTGTGTCATTGGTAAGTCTCCCTAAGTTCGGCGGTGCTTCTATCGGAACCTCATGGTTGAGGATTAGGAACGGCTTGCTAATAGCATTCAGACTTCCAAACCGCAGGTGACCAGTGCGCAAGGCCGGCTGGCAAGTTGAGGGGTTTATTGCCCGGATTTGAGCCCCAGTTGCTGGAGTTGTCTCTCGATCTCTTTGAGCGCTTGCTCCTCCGCCCGGCCGAAGGGTTCGCTTAGATCTCCGCAATGGGATACCCTGATTCGCAGCATGGCTAGCGGCTGAAAATGATTGCGAGTGTCCAGAAAAATAGTCGACCCGAACGTCATGACCTCGATGGAGCAGGTGCTGCCGGGTTGACGGGGCGCGTGCTCAGCGAGTTTCTGCAACTCCGCATAGGCCTGCGCATAGTTTGGGGAATCCGACGGCAGTTTGTCTTCGACCCTTCTGCCGTAGACATCGATATCGAAGCCCGCCTGAACCCTGCGCGTATTCGCGGCAGGCGAACCGTGCCCTTCTTCGATCAGAACATAGTAAGGCAACACTTCATAATAGGCGTGATGTTCCTGGATCAAGCTTCGGAAAACAGCGGACATGATTCGAAGACCTCCTTCTTCCGCCGGCAGGCTCGCCGGGAGAGTGCCGACCGGCGGGCTGCACGCCCGGCGCTCATTTGGCGAAAAGTCGATCGGAAACCAGAATGTTGGCTTCCACCGGTACGGCAACAGGTCTGGGTTCCCATGGCACAGGGTATTGGCGCTGACAGGCCGGACAACGATAATAGCCATGCACAGGCCACATCGGGGCGGGATGGATCAGCCGGCACCAAAGAGCGGCAACCGACGACCAGAACCTTGTCTTCATGATCTTTCTCCTGGTGTTCCTGTCTAACCGGGTGCACCGCAAGATCCAAAGTGTTTTGTTTTCGATTTGAAGGACTTATTGTCGCGACCGAATAGCCACGCTGGTCACGAGTACAGCAAATGCCGATATCAACAGCCGAACGTCGGCACCTCGTTTGAATCGGCCTATTGGTCAGCGGGGCGGCGTTTCAGCCTGGAGCGGTCGTCCTGTCTTTTGCAAACAAGTCCGGGCTCGCGAGGCTCCACACAGATAGGAGATCGCGGCCGCCCCGAAGTTCAGCTGAATCACGGTCGAGAACATCAAGCTTGCACGAGTATGTGGCCGCTGAATTGCCCTCGAATTAGTATGACGCTGGAGAAACTTTCGCCGGCATGCCGCCACGAGTCTTTGCGGCGGCCCAATCGGCCGTGCTTGTTCATCGCGGGCCTGCTGCTGCTATCCGCGCTAAATGCCCGGGCCGCCGGCGTTCCAGGCGTAACCAGCGGGTCCTCGCAGAGCCTTGCGTTCGCCCGTCATATTGCGTTGCTTGAAAATGGTGACGCATTCGAGGGCGCGGAACCGGTCGCGGTTTCCATTGAAGCATCCTTACCTGGTCTATATAAAGAAGCCGCCTTGGTGGCGGTCCGCGATCATGATGAGAACGGGCGACCGAAATATCACGTTCTGGCGGTCGGGGGTGATGGAACGGTTCTGACCGAAGTCATTGGCCGCTATTTCGGCGTCGAACAGCAGATGGATGACATTCCAGCATCCTCGGTCGCCGTTACTCCGGCCAACTACAAGTTTCGCTTTGCCGGCGAGGTGAGCACGGGAGGAACACCAGCGTACATTTATCGAATCACTCCGAAGAGGGGCCGGCGGGGACTGCTCAGCGGGCACGTTTGGATAGACTCCCGCAGTGGGGCTGAACTAATGGTGACCGGGCATCTCACGACGTTGAGTTCCATGCATGGCTCTGTGGCGGTGGTGCGCGAAACCAAATTGCGGAACGGATCGCCTTCCGCCCGCGTTTCGCACGTGGTGTTCACCGTTCCAAATTTGGGCCGTAGTGAAGTCATCGTTACCGAGTATCTGCTTCGGCAACAGGATGGGGGCGCTGCCGCCGAGGGAGCCTTGAGTGCCAGTATGCGGTAGATCCGAGAGGCAGCGGTCGCCCGGGATATCTGGTTGCCGAACTTCGTCATCTGCGTCGGCAACTGGCAGGTACTGGCATGTGTTCCAGTGGAACGGATGACGCGTCTTCAGCCTTACCCCTCGAGAACCCCCATTAGGTACTTCACATGCAGCGTACCCCGCGAAGGAAGGTCATGCAAAAATATCTCAGATTCTATTGGATCGTACTGGCATGGTCGCCGGTGATGGCGGCCGAGACGACATCTCATCCGGATGTGATGGCCCGGATTGTAGTGACGGCCAACTCTTACTATAAAAATGTCCCCGCACTTACAGCAGACGACGTCATCGTTAAGGACGGGTATAAGCCTGTGACGATCCATGCGCTGGTACCTCTTCGCGACGCTCGGGCGGATCTTGAAATTTACGTTCTGGTGGACAATTCTTCGAATTCGGAGATAGGCCAAAGATTCATGGAGCTTCGCGAGTTTCTTGCTTCTCAACCGCCGACAACTTCTATCGGTGTCGCCTATATTCAGGACGGACGGCTCAAGGTTGCACAAACGCCGACGCATGACCGGTCACGAGCCATAGAAGCTTTGAATCCTCCTTCAGGAAGTAACCCTTCAAACCCATTCCGGCCGCTGGCGGAATTGATCGAAGGATGGCGTCCAGATTCATCGCGTCATGTGGTTTTGATGATCAGTGGCGGTGTGGACCCCGGCGCCAGCGCGATAACAAACGAGTCCGTGGACACTACGCTTGATCTGGCTCAACGCGCGGGAGTCATGGTCTATTGCATTTATCATCCTGGCGCTGAATACCCAACCTCAGGTTTTATGGCCCTCTATTCGGGGCAGATCCAACAAGCGCACCTTGCGACTGAATCCGGCGGTACGGCGTACTTCCAAGATCTCGGACCCCTACCATCGTTTGGCCCGTTTTTGGCGGACATCGGCGAGCGTCTGGCGAACCAGTACCTGGTGGAGTTTGAGACGAATGTTGAAACACGCGGGGCGATGCATGATGTATCTGTCACAAGCAAGCTTCGCGATGTTCACCTTACCGCCCCGTGGCGAGTATGGGTTCCCGCGCCACCAGCCCTGACATCGGACCCGCCGACGAAAAGGCCGGTAATCGCGGCCCATAAGAAAACTCGGAGGCAAGCACTTTGACAATTGCAACTACGCTGTTCGCCTCGTTGCTGTTGGCTCTACCGCCCGCCGGTGCCGCGGTCTGTGACCCTAAGGGTTTACGTGGCGCTTATGGCCTTTCGCTAACGGGCAGCACAGCGATCGGCGGTCAGACCCGGCCCGTGGCCGTGCTCGGACGGCTGGTTTTTGACGATGCCGGAAATCTAAGCGGTTACGTGTCCGCGAGCTTCACAGGACTCATTCTCGGAAATCCGGTCACCGGAAAATACGAAACTCATGCGGACTGCTCGGTTGCATGGAGCTTGCAGGATGATTCCGGAGGATTCCAGCATTTCACGGGAACGATGAGCGACGATGGCGGGCGCGCTGGGTTCCGGCAGATCGATCCGGGCGGCGCTCAGAGCGGCATTCTGCTCCGGACGATGGATCGGTGTTCCGAATCGGCGTTGGCGGGAAAGTTTCACTTCATGACGTCCGGCAGCACAGTCGACGTCGATACCGCAGTAGAGTCCGATTACATTTCGGATAGCGGCTTGCTGATCGCCGACGGCACGGGGGGCCTTTCGTTCACCACAGGGGCTGATGAGCCGGTGCTGACCGCGGGAACTTATGAGGTGCAGGACGATTGTTTTGGGGAGTTGGTGCTGGAGTTACTGGAGGGAGGGAACAAAAAGGCGACACGACACTTTCGAGTCATTCTGGTCGAGAAAGGCCGTGCTCTCGGAATTCAGACAGATCCCGGGACAATCGTTGCACTCCAGTTGGTCGGCGCGAATTAGCCAACGCTTGTCCGAACTTCCTCAACAGTTCTGAACAGGGGCGTAGCCGGCGAGACGAAGACGTACGAGTTCGAGAAGGAAACCACCCGGCCTGTGCGCCGCCCCGTTGTACTATCGATTTCGCCCAAGTCGAATTGGAGGAGTCCCAAATTGGTAACTTCGCCGGTCACGCCTGCTATCTGGATCCGGTCACCGAGCCGAACGCGGAATCTCCGGACGATCACAACGTACCCGCCGATTGCCAAGAGCACATCGTGAAGCCCGACGGCCAGGCCCGCGGATAAGAGTCCCAGGAAAGTCGCCAGGGAACTCACATCGAATGCGAAGGAAGAGAAGATAAGGGCAAAAGCGATCATCCACACCAATACCCGCTCCCCAATAAGCAGCATGGAACGTTTGTCGGGATCGTGAACACGGCTGTGCGTTAGCCTGCGGACCAGCACGCCGGTCCCCCGCAACATCACGATCGCGCCTCCGAGAGCAACCAAACGCATGATCAGGGTCTTCCAGGTAGTGCGGCCTTCCATTTGAATTTCGGAACGCCATTCCGCAAGGCGCGACCGGTACAGGCCCAGCAGTATCCCTTGCCTGGTCAGAGCTGCAACGGCGGGCGAGACCGTCTTCGCCTCCGCGACCAGATCGGTCAAGCGAGACTGCTGCCGCTGCAACTGGTCGAGACTCTTTGGGTCGAGAGAGAACGTGGATAGCTCCTTGCGAAACGGCTCAATGAGAGGCATACGAACGTTCTGCAGAGATTTCGCGAGCGCGTCCGTCCGCTCAATCAATCCGTCAACTATCCGTTGTTTCCGCGCTATCGCGGATGTCCGGGAGATCATGCCCACAATTCCGTAGGCTGCCGGCAGCGATTCGGCAGCGAAGTTGGAGGCCTGCGTCGGAAGAGCAGCAATGGATACTCCTGGGACCGTCCGCTCCAGGCTTTCCACCAGCGCTGTCATATTTGTGACCCCATCCGGCTGAGCGCTGGCCGTACGGACAAAATTTAGCAGTTCTTCACAACTGGATGACATCGTCTTCAGGAGCTTAATGCGACTTCGGATCTCTTCCAGTTGAGAATCCAGCCTCTTCCAATCGGTGTGATGCGCCGTGAGCCGTGCTTGAGTGACAGAATTCAGTCGATCGACTGCATTTGTCGTGCTGGCATCCAGCCGCGCTTTCGCTGCCAGCAAATCGTGCAACTCACGACCTGCGGCGGATTCCGGCTGGTCTATGGAATTCTCGTGCCCATTGACTGCGGCGATGGCTTTACCAAACTCAAAAGATAACCGTACGATCTCCGTAGTGATCGGTCGATTGGTTTCCAGAAACAACAGGTCGGCGGGTTCCGTTCCAATTCGCTGTGAGGCCGGAAGATGGCGATACCAGTCGACTGTATCCGCGAGGAACGCGAGCACTTGCTGTTCGGACGGCCCGCGGTTGACCGGTTCGGCTGTTGACTGGTTCGTGAAAAGGGCCGCCGCAAGAAGAGCCGGAACGACCAGGTGACGCACAGGGAGCGCGGTCATGGATTCTTAGTGTTTGCGCGCCCCGGGCGGATAATTCTTGAACAGCTTGGTCATGGCCTTCTGGAGGGCGCGGTAATTCTTGTCGGGATCTGTTTTGAGATCGAGCGTGTTGGACGCGGCGCCGCGCCACACCAGTTGTTTCGAAGCGGGGTCGAATAGTCCGATGACCAGCTTACCCACGTCGATGGTCGAAGACGTTACCCGGGTGTTACCTGAGTTACCCCAAGGGCCCCACCACGGCCCGCCCCAGCCGGAACCTAAGCTATCGAACTCCTTTTCCTGCGAGATTGACGCCTGATAACCGACGAGCAGGTCGCCGCCGCTCTCCACACGACGCAATCCCTTGCCGGCAAGCTGTTCATCGACGGCGCGCTTGATGTCCCCATCGAGGAGCTGATCGCCCACATCGATTTTCTGGTAGTCCACCCACTGGTATGTTTTGTACGCGGTGAAATTTATCGAACGATCGTAGTCGAACTGCACATCCTGGGCGAAGGCGACAGTACCCATGCACATCGCTAGAGTTAAATTGACGAGTTTCATTAGATAGTTCTCCTTTAAGACTGGTTAGAGATGCCCAACTGGGTCAAAATCATTGCCGGTTGCGCACCGCCTCGGCTTTCGAATCGATTTGTCGCCGCTCCAGCTCCCGTTCCAAATAAAGAAACTGGCCGGCTCGTTCGATCTGCAGGACGGCGGGACTGCCGGTTGTCACGTCATGTATGGCTCCGCGCAACTCCTGTAAGCTATGAACCGGCATGCCGTTCAAGGAAACAATCACATCCCCGGAGAGCAACATCGTATCCGAGGCTTCATTGCCGGCGGTTGTCGCCATCACATAGATGCCCTCGTCTAATCGCAGCCCGCTTGCAAGAGCGAGCATGGAACTTACATTCTTTCCGAAAATGCCGAATTCGGGAATGAGGCTCTCACGCGGGTCAATAGAAATATCTCTGTAGTCCCGATCATCTACCGCAAGTGCCGGCACCTGGAATAGAAGGGTCTGCGGCCCACGCAGCACCCCCACTGCGACGGGCCCGGCAGGATCGTGCAGATACATCAATGCCGTGTAGTAAGGCAACGCAGAGATGGAAGCGCCGTCAACCGTCGTAATAATGTCGCGCGCCCGGAGTCCTGCGATTTCCGCCGGACTATCGGGCACCACATCCGAGATCATGACGCCATATCCCCGGCTTAGGCCGAGGCCCTCAGCGAGAGCGGGCGTAACGGTCTGAACGCGGACGCCCACCAGGCTCTGCCGCACGGCGCCGCGATCTCGCAATTGTTGGTAAACATATCGGACCACTCCAGCGGGCACCGCGAAGCCAAGACCTTGATTGCCGCCGTGGTCGCTAAGCATGAAGGTATTGATCCCGATCAGGTCGCCGTGAACGTCGAGCAGCGGACCGCCACTATTTCCGGGATTAATCGCGGCATCGGTCTGGATATAAAGCATGGGATAATCCGGGTGCGGCTGGCGACCGACCGCGCTGACAATTCCGATCGTCATCGTATTGTCGAGGCCTTCGGGACTGCCGATCGCGAGGACCACCTGTCCCTGGCGGGGGCCCCTCGCTGCCAGGCGAATCGGGATTGCCGGCAACCCGGAGGCCTCTATCTTCAGGAGCGCAATATCGGTTTCGCGATTCGCGCCCACAACCGCGGCATCCAGCACCTCTCGCTTTCCGACAGGATCGCGATTGGCGTCGACGACGACGGAATCCAGATCTTTCGGCTTACTTGCCGGCGCCGGTCCATCCGCGCCCGGTTTCGGCGTCAGCATGACACGGATGCGACGCGCATTTCGCACGACGTGCTCGTTGGTGATGATGTATCCCGAGGGATCGACGATAACGCCGGAGCCGACGACCCGGCAGGACGCCAGAGTCGCCGCATTTTCACGGGTGGCCGATTCCGGCGCACACCAAGCGGAAACCCGCACCTGCACGACGGCCGGCGCTACGGCGGCCGCGAGGCGCTCCAACTCGCCGCTGAATTCGGCCAGCGATCTCGATTTATCTTCCGCCGCGCGAATGCAGGTCGCCACACAAATCAGGACTAAGAATCGTCGCATGTTGTCCCGCCTTATCGATTCCCTGTGAGCCTCGTGAGGTCCGCCGCCGCCACACTGCGGTCATATTCCGCGCGCAAGAGATCAGCCTGTGCGGTCAACATGGAGGCTTCCGTATCCAGGGACACGGACTGATTGGCTGTTCCGGCCTCCCATTGATCGCTCGCGACGCGGTGTCCTTCGGTGGTGGCCGCAACCAATTGCTGTGCCGAATTGACGCCGGTTTCGGCGCGATTCAGCTTCCGAACTGCCTTCTCCACATCGATTCGTACTCGATTGCGAAGCCGGTTGAGATTCTCCTCCGCCTGGGCAACTTCCGCCGAGCGTTCGGAAACCTGGCCGCGGCGTTTTCCAAACTCAAAGATGGTCCAGTTCATGTGCAGACCGACCGCGCCATTATTGCGTGTGACGAAAGGCGCGCCGTCCTGATAGATGTGCTGCGTAAACACGCTGATCTCGGGTATGTATTCGGCGCGCGCCGCCCGCAATCCCGCGCGAGCCTTTTCGAGTTGATGAGTGGCGGTTTCGATTTCGGGGTTGTGCGCGAGGGCCGACTCGACGGCGGGTTCGATCTCGGGTGCAGCGCCTGAACCAGAGCCGTCCAGCAGTGCTAGTCTCAGGTCCGTATCGACCGGCAGTCCGCAGAGGTCCGCCAGCTCCTCCTTCATATCGCTGACGGCATCCTGAAGCTGGCCATATACGTGTTTCGCCTGTGCGATCTGCGAGCGAACTTCAGCTTCCTTCACTTCCAGCGCGACGCCAGTGACAACGGCATTCTGCGTTTCGGTGATGCGCAACTCGGCGGCGCGAATCTGGGCGCCCACGGCGTCGCGACGGCGCTCGGTGGCGAGGATGCCGTAGTACACCTCCTTCACCTTGTAGGCCACTTCGTCTTCGGTGCGGCGCATATCGGCACGGGCGGCGGCCGCATCCGCACGGCTGGCATCCACTCCCGCCCGGGATTTGAAGTATTGCGTGATCGGTTGCGAGAGCGTTGTCGTGCTGAGGCCGAAATTTTGCTTGCCTTGATCCAGCGTCACTCCGGCCGCCGGTATGGGCCCAATTTGCGGGTACATGCCGAGGGCGCCTTGCGGGATATTGACGTACTGCTGGTTGGCCATATGCATGGCAGTCGAATCGTTCGTCAGCGCCGGGAAATAGCTCGCCCGAGCTCCGTGAACGCGCGCGTCCATCTGCTTCACCTTGTCCCCGGCGATCTTGACTGTCGAATTGTGTTGCGTGGCGAGCGCAACGGCTTCTTCGAGCGTCACGTTGCGCGGTTGTGCGAGCGCCACGGAGCCGCACAGGAGCGCCAGCAGCACAGCCGCGGCAACCGGCGCCACTCCCTTATGCTCGTGGGTCGGTGGAACCGCCTCGGATCCGGGCTTGTCACGGCGCTGGTTAATCAACACGTACAGCACGGGAATGACGACTAAAGTGAAAAACATAGAACCTACCAATCCGAACGCAATGGCGCTCCCCAAGGGCGACCACATGGTCGAACCCGACAGAATCATAGGCGTGACGCCGACCGCGGCCGCCATGGTGGTGAGAAAGATGGGCCGGAGCCGGCGCTCACCGGCTTCGATAGCGGCCTGCTCAACGGGGACACCGTGCTTCATCCGCTCCTTGGTGTAATCCACGAGGATGATGGAATTGCGCACGACGACGCCGCCCAGGCTGACGATTCCCAAGAACCCGGTGAACCCGAACGGATTGTGCGTGACTAGCAATCCGATCGAGGCGCCCAAGAGACCGAGGGGGATGGCGGCCATGACGACCAGCGGCTCGACGACCGACCGGAACTGGAACATCAGGATGAGATAGATGGCAATCGAACTGATCAACAGGGCGCTGACCATCTCGGGGAAGGTGTCATTCTGGTTCTCGAGTTCGCCGCCGTACCACACGCGATATCCGGGGGGCAGCGGAAGTTTATCCGTTACGGGCCGGATCTGCTCCAGCACCTGGCTCGGCAGCTTGCCTCCCTGCGCGCCGGAACGGATGCTCAGGGTGCGCACTCCGTTGCGGCGCACGATGCGGCCGGGATCCCATACCGCAGATACGGCGGCGATGCTGTCCAGGGGCACCCGCGCGCCGGTTACCGGCGACATCACGTAAGTGCTGCCGATATCGCTGAAGCTCTGGCGGAGTTCCGGTTCGAGCCGGAGGGTGACGGCAATGTCGCGCTCGCCTTCCCAGTAGGTGGTAACCGGCTTCCCTTCGAAGCCGGCTGCCAGCACATGTCCAATGGTGGTGTTCGTGAAACCCAGACGGTTAGCGACTTCCTGGCGTAGATTCACCTTCATGCGATACGCATCTTCGCGCCAGTCGCTATAGACGTCCAGCGATCCCGGCGTGTTCTGGAGCAGGTGCAGGACCTGGTCGCCAAAATGCCGCAACACGGTCTCGTCATCGCCGGTAAGCCGGACTTCGATAGGGGCCAACTGGACCGGACCTTGTTGCAACTCGCTCAGGAAGACGCGGGCTTCCGGAGCCGCTTTCGCTAGCCGCGGGCGCAGCTCTTTCACCAGCTCCGGGGTGACTTCCGCGGAAGTGGTCGAGACGAGGAACTGCGCGTAGTTCTTGTCCGGCAACTGCGGATTGACATTGTAGTAGAACCGCGGAAAACTCGAGCCGACAAACGAAGTGTAATTGACCACTTCCTTGTCCTGGTGGAGGACGTCCTCGATGCGCTTCACGGCGGCTTGCGTCGCTTCGATCTTCCAGCCTTCCGGAAGCCAGACGTCGATGACGAACTGATCGCGCTCGGCGAACGGGAAGAACCGCTCCGGAACGTAGTGGAGTACGAGCGCGCCCCCTACGACGGCCAGAACGCCGCATGCGATGGCGACCGGCTTGGCTTTCATGGCCGCGCCAATGATCCGGTTGTAGATCAACTGCATGATTTCTAGCGGCGAGCGCCGCTTCTTAGCGCTAGCACCGCCGGCCTGATGCAGCCCTTCCTTGATGAAGAACTGACTCAACATAGGCGTCAGCAGCATGCCGACGATAAAAGATGTCGAGAGCGCGATGGCCACGGTCAAAGGCAGCGCGCGAATGAATTCTCCGGTGGCGCCCGAAAGAATCAGGAATGGCAGAAACGAACAGATGATGGTTGCCGTCGCTGTCAGCACAGGGATCGCGAGCTCGCTGGCGCTGCGCCATGCCGCTTCCGGCCGGGGCACGCCCTCGTCGAGCAGCTCGATATAGTTGTCGGCAATCACAATGGCGTCGTCGACTACCATCCCCAGCACCACAATCAGGGCGGCAATGGAGACCTGGTGCAGTTCAATGCCGAATGCGTTGAGGAGGCCGAAAGTCGCGGAAATGGTCACCGGAATGGCGACGGCGGAAACCAGCGCCACACGGAACGGCAGCAGCAACATGGTCACCACAATCACCGAGGCGATCGCAGTGCCGAACTCGCGAATAAAGCCTCGCACGCGCTCGGCGACGACGGTCGGCTGGTCCGCCACGAAATCGATCTTCAAGTCGGGCGGCAGCAGCGGGCGCATACGGTCTAAGGCAGCACGAACGTCCTTGCCGAAGTCCACGATGTTGTTGCCTTCCTGCATTTCGATCGAGAGCAGTATGGCGCGCTCGCCCCGGGACCGCGCATATTGCGTCGGGTCCTTGTAGACCCGGTCCACCTTCGCAATGTCGCCGAGGTAGACCGGTTGTCCCGTTTTGGTGACATCGATCATGACGCGCCGGATCTGCTCCTCACCTTCAAACGCGCCGGTCGTCTGGATAGGTGGTTTTCCGCTCTGGGTTGGCACCGCGCCGGCGAAGTGCACCACGTTCCGGCCTTCCAAGGCCTTTATGACCTGGTCCGGATTTACGGAGTACTGCGCCAACCGGCTGAGGGAACTGGAAACGTCGATCTCCTCCTTCTGTTCGCCGATGCGCTTAATCTTCGAGACAGCGCGGATACGGCGGATTCCCGCTTCGATCCGCTCGGCATAGTCTTTCAGCTCGCGGTAGCCGTAATGATCACCATGGATCGCCAGCAGCACGGCGACCGTGTCTCCGAAATCGTAGTCAACGACCGGGCCTTGCACACCATCGGGGAGATCCGTCTTTTTCAGCTCCGCCATGTCGAGACGCAGCTTGGACCAAAACTTCTCGGTGTCCCAGAGATTGTCCTCCAGGTTGAGGTTGATGAACATGACTCCGTTCATGCTGGTCGAGTACGTCTTCTCGCGCCGGACACCCTCCATTTTGAAGAGGCGCTGCTCGATCTTTTGGGTAACTTCGTTCTCGACCTCCTTGGCTGAGGCGCCGGGATAGAAAGCAGCCACGATTCCCTCGCGCACGTGGATCTTCGGGTCCTCCCGCCGCGGCATCCGCAGCAAGGCATAAATGCCGGCGAAGACCAGCATGAACGTGAGGGCAAGCGTGACTTGCGGATAACGCAGCGAAGCGCGGACGGGATTCATCGCGCGCCTCCTGCGATCTCGACGAGGCTACCTTCGCGGACCTTCTGCTGGCCCACGACGACAACCTGCTCGTCGCCGTGCAAACCCGATCGGATCTCGACTTCATTTCCGACCGGCGGTCCGACCTCAACCCTTCGCCCGTAGACGCGCTTGCGGTCCGGGGAATAGGCGTACACGATTGGCGCACCCTGCGGGTCCGGCACCACGGCTTCGGCGGGGATTGTCAGGGCGTGGACTCTGGCGGGTCCGAAGATGCGGGCCTCCGCGACCATGCCGGCCAGCAACACCGGTCCAGGGTTGGGAACCAAAATTTTTACCGAGTAAGTACGCGACGCCGGTTCAGCGGCAACTCCGATGATCGCGACCTTGCCTTTGAACCAGCGCCCCCCGAGAGAGGGCGCGGAAACCTCCGCCGTGGCGGCTTGATGGACTTTTCCAATTTCGGCTTCGGGGACCCCCACTCGGGCCTTGACCGGGTTGAGTTCGACGATGGTGAAGACGGGGATCCCGGCGGCCACGGTTTGGCCGGGGTCGACTTTTCGCATCTCTATATTGCCGGAGATCGGCGCCAGGAGGCGTGTGTCACTCAGGCGCTTGTTTTCCTCGGTCGCCTGGGCGGCCGCCGCGTGTGCCTGCGCGGCGGCGGCGGCGCGATCTTCCTTACGCGTTCCCTCCTGGGCTTGGTCATAGCGTTCCCGCGCATTGTTGTAAGCCGCCTCGTACTTCTTGAAGTCGTTGGGTGGAAGACTCTTTCGTTCGACGAGGAACTTCATGCGGTTGTATTCGTCCTCGGCGCGTTCCAAATCAATGCGAGTCTGCTCCAGTTCCTGTTTGCGAAGGCCGGCGTCCGCCCTTTGCTCGACGGCTTGCGCGGCAGCCTTCTGCGCCGATGCGGTGTTGAACGCATTCTGGTAGTCGGTCGATTCGATTTCCGCCAGCAACTGGCCTTTACTCACGGCTTGGCCCTCTTCGACCAGCACCCGAGTCACCCGTCCGCCAACCAGGAAGGCCACATCGGCCGTTTCCGAGCCTTCGACCGAACCGCTGGCGCTGACCGATTCGGGCCGCTCGACGACGGCTGGGGCGCGGACCTGAACCACGACCGCAGGCTGCTCGGTAGCGGCGTGGGTTTCGTGGCTGCAGGAGGTGAGCCCCGTAACGCATCCCAGCAGGACCAGAGAGGTGAAGATATGGCTTTTACGCATTGATTACTCCTATCGAAAGACTTGATTCATGCGGCTACCGGGGATTCATAACCCCGGAGTGATTCCGCCTCCTGATTTCCGGCATGAACAGTCCCGGTATCGGAACCCTGACTACCCAAGCCGTGTGCAACGGCCAACATGCACTCATGCCGCTCGTAATTCGCATTCGATTGGCCATTTCCTGCCGGGCGCGGGAGAGCACCGCAACCCGCTAAACAGATGAGAGTTGCCGCTCGGTTGCGACGCGATACCTCAGATGCCGCATCTACTGCATCAGCAAGTGCCGATGTCTCCTGCCGTAGTTCGGCACGGTGCAGTGTGATCTCGGCTCGTCTTTCGTGTTGCCGGGCTGCCGAAATATTTCGGCATCATGAATGCTGTGCAACTGCCGGAGAGACGCGAATCATGTCGGGAGAGACATTTGAGACCTTATTGGCTCCGACCCTGGGAGGGGTACGAAGACTGGTAAACAGACGACTGAAGAATTCGTGCCACGCAGAAGACGTAATCCAGGAGATCCTGCTGCGAGCTTTCGCCCGCAGGGATCAACTCCGCGTGGACGAAAGATTCGGGGGTTGGCTCTGGTCTATCGCAGTGAACGCAATTCGCGAGTTCTTCCGGCGCGATCGTCGAATTCTGTCCTTGGATGAGTTCCCCAATTTTGACGCGCGCGACACCACGGCTTCGCCTCTGGCCAGATTTGAAAAGGCCGAGAGACGCAGTTGGGTTCGGGAGTGCATCGCGGCGCTTCCGCAACGCGATCAGATAGTGATCCACCTGCGAGACATCGATGGTAAGAGTATTCGCGAGGTGGCTGGGGCAATTGGCATGTCGCAAGCCGCGACGAAAAGCGTTCATTTTCGGGCGCGAAAGCGCCTGGCCCGTGTGATTCGCGCCCGCCGTCCAGGCCGAATCCCGGTTCGCAGGGGTTTAAAAGAAATAGTCGAAAAGGAGAATCGAATTGCCTAATAAAGAAAACATCCAGATTGCGCCTGCCAACGGCAAACTGGGCATCCTTTTGGTCGGCCAGGGGGCTGTGACCACGACGTTCATCGCCGGTGTGGAAGCCGTAAAACAGCGGCTGGCGAAGCCAATCGGCTCGCTGACGCAAATGGCCACGGTGCGGCTCGGAAAGCGCACCGAAGGCCGCAGCCCGATGATCAAAGACCTGGTTCCACTCGCCGGCTTGAACGATCTCGCCTTCGGCACATGGGACATCTTTGAAGAGAACTGTTACGAAGCCGCCGAGCATGCGGGGGTGCTGGAGAAGTCGCTCCTGCAGCAGCTTCGCGAGCCGCTTTCCGCCATACGCCCGATGCCTGCCGTTTTCGATCAGTCGTATGTGCGCCGCCTGAATGGACCCAACGTGAAGCCGAAGGGTTCGAAGATGGATTACGCCGAGATGGTGATGGAGGACATCGAGCACTTCCGGGAGAAGACTGGTGCGGCGCGTCTCTCGATGATCTGGTGCGCATCGACCGAAGTCTTTCACAAGCCGGCGGCCGTGCACCAGTCATTGCGCGAGTTCGAATGCGGGCTGCAGAAGAACGATCCCGAAATCTCGCCCAGCCAGATCTACGCATATGCCGCGCTGAAATCGGGCGTGCCGTACGCCAATGGCGCGCCGCACCTCAGCACCGACATGCCGGCACTGATGGAACTCGCGCGCGAGCGGCAGGTGCCCATCTCGGGCAAGGATTTCAAAACCGGCCAGACCTTTATGAAGACGCTGATCGCGCCGGGCCTCAAATCGCGCATGCTGGGCCTGAACGGCTGGTTCTCGACCAATATCCTGGGGAACCGCGACGGCGAAGTGCTGGATGATCCAGGCTCGTTCCAGTCAAAGGAAGAGAGCAAGCTGTCGTCGCTTGAGCATATTTTGCAGGCGGAGCTCTATCCCGACCTTTACAAGCATTTCAGCCACAAGGTGCGCATCGAGTATTACCCGCCCCGCGGCGACGCCAAAGAGGGCTGGGACAATATCGACATCTTCGGGTGGCTCGGCTATCCGATGCAAATCAAGATTAACTTCCTGTGCCGCGACTCGATCCTGGCGGCGCCGCTGGTACTCGACCTGGTGCTGTTCATGGACCTGGCGCAGCGCGCCGGCATGCGCGGCGTGCAGGAGTGGCTGTCGTTTTATTACAAGGCTCCGATGACGGCGCCCAGCCTTTACCCGGAGCATGACATCTTCATCCAGTTAATGAAGCTGAAGAACACGCTGCGCTGGATGTGCGGAGAAGAGCTGATTACGCACCTGGGAATGGAGTACTACGACTAGGAGACCGGGACAGGAAAGAGAAGACCCGATCTCACCGAGTCCGCGGCGAAACGCGTCGGGTCAGAGCTTACGTGCGTACGGAGTCTCAACTTTCGGTTTGCCGACCATGCCCGTAGCGACCGATGGAGTCAAGAGCGCCGCGATGAAGCGAGGCCGGGCGGGACAAATCAGCAACGGGCGTTAAGCGTCAAGTTGGCGGCTCCTGATGGGACGCCCGAACTCTCCCCGAATGCGCTTCCGGAAGCTCCGCGCGGATCGTGTTCTCTCGTGTTGGCGAGGAAACAGCGTACAATCTACATCGATGGCTACGCTGAAGCATGTGTATTGTTTTCAGGTTGGATCTGAGGATTGCTTTAAGATCGGACTGACGAAGAACACACCGAAGAAGCGAGCCCGCGAACTTGCAACAGGCTCGCCTTCGAAGCTGACGGAGCGCCGAGTTGAAGCCACCGAATATCCCCGGGCCCTCGAAAGGCGCATTCATACGCTGCTGAGCGCGAAGCGCGCTGAAAACGGTGAGTTCTTCCGTGCAACGTGGCAAGAGGTGGAGACCGCTTTTAATAACGCTCTTGAGTTCGTGAGGGAATCACAACCGCTCGTCGCCGCAGCCAACAAGATGCGGGCTCAGAAACCAACTCCCACGGTTGCTGAGCCAACTGACGAGATCAGGGGAGCTTACCGCGAGTTGAGAATGGCGCGTTGCGAGCGCCAACTGTTGGACGACCGCATCGAACTCCTCGAAAGCAAGATCCAGATGGCCATTGGCCGAAACAGTGGTCTAGCTGGAATTGCATCATGGGAATGGGTGGACAATTGGCAGTTCGATACTTCGGCGTTCAAGAAAGAAGAACCGGATAAATATGAGGAGCTCTATGAAAAGTACAAACGCAACTCCGGCGCTCGGCGTTTTGTTTTGGAGAAGGTGGACTTAACCGATAAGGGGTGATGTCGGGCAGCCCCGCCCAGGTGGGGGCGCTTATTGGTGCGCCCGAGCCAACCGGTCCGAGCGAATCCGGCGTGCTGCTCGAATGCCGTCTCCCGAACCCACGCATAAGCATCTTTAGGGGGCCATCGTGATCGAGCGCGGCACTGCCACAGAAGAAGAAATGGTGCTCGCATTCTTGCGTGCCGAGATCAACTCATCTCGATTCGATGAGTTCGTCGTCCAAGGTCTTGCGACAATAGGGCGCCTGCGCGAGCTCATCGATGAGCCGAACCTAGCCGATTCGGCGGAGAATAGTGCGCGAAGGACGCTCCTGGACTTCTATCGGGGATATGAAAGGCGAATCCTAGTCTTCTTGGGATTTCCCCCTGATGCGACCTGGCGCCGCGTGTTATTGGAGGAGGGTGATTTCTTTCGACTCCGGTACGCGAACCACCCAACATGGTGTCAACTGTCAGACGGAACCCGTCTAGTGTCAAGAGGCGCTGAGAACTTTCCCCAGCGCCCTGACGATCCTGAGCTTTACCAAATCAACGGCATTCTGGAAGCGGTCCGGCGTGGAAACCACTTCCCGGAGTTGATTGCTGCGGAAGACAACAACGGCGGGCTGATTTTGCTCGAAGGCGCCTCTCGCGCAACGGCCTATATGATGGACCGGCGGTTTCACGAAGTGCAAGCGCTTGTCGCATCATCTCAGTCAATCTGGCAATGGCACTGGTTCTGAGGTGGCCTCGATTTACAATAGTTGGGGATATTTTATGGCTGACAGCAGCGTCCAGAAGAAAGTCGAAGAGTGGGTCCGCGACTACTGGCTGACAGACCGGTTCGGGCAGCGATTCGCGCGGAAGCGGTTGCGGCTTGCGCCGGGCGGCGAATACAGCTTCGATGCCGTCAGCGCTGATGGCACGATTGTCGCCACGATCTCGACAAGCGGATCTCGAACTGCTCGTCGCAAAAGGGCCGCTGCTAAGCTGCACAAGATCCGGGCGGACCTATACTTCTTGATGCTAGGCAGTTTGCCGAGCCGCATTGTTGTATTGACAGAGGCGGACATGATGTCGCTTTGCGAGAAGGAAGCCGCAGAGGGCAGGGTGACACAAGGCATCGAATTCCTTCATGCGCAGTTGCCCCCACATTTAGTGGAAGCCCTCGAAGACGCGCGCAGGGCGGCGTCCAGCGAGGTAACGCCGATCGAAAGCGTGTAGGTGTGGCCCAATCGGAAGGACGGTCGCGACTCGTGACATGACCTGCTCCAACAGCTTCATGTTTTGATAGGCAGTATATAGACGCTATGCGGAACAAATCGGCCCACAACGTCGGAATCGCCGCGGAGGCGATTGCTGCCGCGCAGTTCGCCCGGTGCGGGTTTGATGTCTCAGTCCAGTACGGGGCGAACCAGCCGGAATACGACTTGATCGTCGCCAAGGGCGACAATCTGCTGAAGGTGTCTGTTAAGGGTAGCCAGGATGGGGGATGGGGGCTGACGCAGTCCTACCTGAAGGAGAAGACTGCCGATTATCACGGCGCAATTGACCGCTGGTTAGCGCGACACGGGCAGCGGACCATCTTCTGCCTTGTGCAGTTTGAAAGCGTTCCGCTGGATGCAATGCCTCGCCTCTACCTCGCAACTCCGGCAGAAATCGCTCAGCGACTTCGCGAAACAGCCAAGGGCCGGGGTGACAGCATTCTGTACGAGCGACATTCATGGGCGCCTCGCGCACACGCCGCTGGAACGACGGAAGAAATTCCGAAGTCGTGGCTGTTTTCGTTCGCCCGAATCGAGCAACTGATGGCGACCTGTTGAGCAGCGTCACACCTGAACCCGGTGCCCTTCGCGTCCGGAACGAAAATGCCCGGGGCCATAGCTTCTATAGCGAAGTTCATCTGGTCGTATCCGTCGCCATCTCGTGGATTTGCCCTCCGGTATGTTGTGATCGGAGGTGACTCGGGACGGTTCCTGGCGGTTTACGCGCAAACCGGAAGTTGAACCGACCCGGCGCCGCAAGCCACTCTTTGGAAGGGCAGCTGAGCCCTCGGTTATCACCTCAAAACCGGCCATACGTTATCACTTCAAAACCGGCCAACGGGACCACACTCAGGACTAG
>PSRJ01000253.1 GCA_003175985.1 Terriglobia bacterium | reverse complement strand
CATACGGGTGACCTCGGACGCCGCGATGCCGAAGGCTATCACTGGTTCGAGGGCCGCAAGAAGGAGATCATTATCCGCGGCGGATCGAACATTTCCCCGCAGGAAGTCGAAGCGGCCATCTACTCTCACCCCGCCGTGCTGGAGGCGGCGGTCATCGGCATGCCCGACCCGGTCTTCGGAGAGAAGGTCATCGCTTTCGTCGCGCTGCGCAAAGGTCTGGCTGCGGCAGAGGGCGAGCTCCGCGAATACGCGCTAAAGCGGCTGGCGGACTACAAAGTGCCGGAGCGTGTCCTGTTTCTTCCCGAATTGCCCAAGGGCATCACTGGAAAGTTGCAGAGGCGCGTGCTCAAGCAGATGGCGCACTGAGATTACAAGTCATCCCCACCGCCGCGCCGATTCAGGTAATCGAGGGCGTGTTAGAGGACCTATGATCGAATTTGCCACACGGTGCAGAGCTCCGGTCGGCGTCAATAAGAAGCGGCCTGCTGATCCTTCAGCGGAAACTGATGCGATACTCGAAAAATGCTGCGCTTCCTGCGCTTATCTTGCCTGATTCCGGCAACGCTTCTCCCTGTATGCGGCCAATGGCTGAACTATCCGACACCCGGCACGCCACGAACCAAAACCGGCAAACCAGACCTTCTCGGTAAGGCCCCTCGTTTGGCCGGGAAGCCCGACCTCTCCGGTGTGTGGCAAGTGGAACCGCCTGGAAAGGGCGAGATCGAGCGCATGTTAGGTGGAGACGTGATTGGGTATACTGTGCCGGGCGACGATATCAGAACGTTCTCCAGATATTTCTTCAACATTTTGGCCGATTTAAAGCCCGAGGAATCGCCGCTGCGTCCTGAGGCCGCCGAAATCATGCGCAGCCGCTCAACCAGCCGCATGACCCCCGACGAGCGATGTTTGCCGGTGGGCGTTCCGCGTGCCGACTTGATTGGGTTTCCCTTCAAGATCGTCCAAACGTCCGGGCTGATCGTTATGCTGTACGAGGCCGACTACACACGCCGCCAGATCTACACCGACGGCCGCAAATTGCCGGTGGATCCGAACCCTGCGTGGATGGGTTACTCAGTCGGGCGCTGGGAAGGCGACACGTTGGTCGTGGATTCGGCCGGTTTTAGCGACAGGGTCTGGATTGATGCTATGGGGCACCCGGTCAGCGAGTCTCTACGCGTGGAGGAACGCTTCAATCGTCGGGATTTCGGGCACATGGATCTCCAGATAACCATTACCGATCCGAAGATGTATACGCGGCCCATTACGTTTAAAGTGACTGAGCTATTGTTACCGGACAGCGACATCTTGGAATACCTTTGCAATGAAAACGAAAAAGACCGCGCACACATGAGATAAGGAGATTCGCCATGAGTACAACCCGCATACGCCTCTTGGTCGCGCTCGACATTCACGAGGGAAAATTAGCGGAATTCGAGGCCATTGCCAAACAGATGGTTGCTGCGAGCGAAAAGGAACCGGGGACGCTGCTCTACCATTTCGTCCTCAGCTCTGACCGCAAGCACTGCCGGCTGCTGGAAGGCTATACCGATTCCGGAGCTGTCGGCGAGCACTTCAAGGGCGCCGCCGTGCAACACTTAGTGCCGCAATTGCTGAAGGTTGCAGACCTGACGATGATCGAGTTCTACGGCGACCCCGGAGCGGAGGTGACCGCCGCGGCTGCGCGGTTGAATCCCTCCATGTTCACCAGCTTCCATGGGTTCGATCGTTGATGCGTTAGCGTCCTGAATCTGAAAGTCGCACCTTGCGACGCCGCGGGGGCGTGCTGGCTTCCTGGTATGTTCAGCGTTCTGCCAGGAGTTATCATACGCGATGAGTTGCGGTTCGGACTCTCGAAGGTGACCAGTGAATCAAACTCCCTATGTGGTAGTTGTCGGAAGTGCGAACGTCGATCTGACTACGTTTACGGATCAGTTCCCTCGTCCGGGCGAAACGATTTTCGGCCAAAGCTTCGACCTCGGTTTTGGCGGCAAAGGCGCCAACCAGGCGGTGGCCGCCCGATTGTGCGGAGCAGAAGTATCCATGGTGGCGCGCGTGGGCGACGATCTGTTCGGGCCGGCTACGATCGCGAACTTCGCCGGATACGGGATTGATACCAGCCATGTTCGGATCACCCCCGGTGTTTCGAGCGGAGTGGCCCCGATTTTCGTCGAAAGCTCCGGGCAGAACCGCATTCTCGTGGTGAAGGGCGCTAATGACCGCCTGACTCCAGCGGATGTGGACCAGGCGGAGGATTTGCTCCGGCGTGCCGATTGCATTGTACTGCAACTGGAGATCCCGCTAGATACGGTGTATTACACTCTTCGCCTCGCACGCAAATACGGCGTGCGCACGATCCTGAATCCGGCGCCCGCCCAGCCGCTCGACTTGCAAGCGGCGGGAGAGGCGGATTACGTCGTGCCGAATGAAACCGAGGCGGAAGCGCTCGCCGGTGCGCCGGTTCGCAATCCGGAGGAGGCGCGCACGTGCGCACAGCGCCTGCTCGATCGCGGTCTGCGGCGCATCATCGTGACGCTCGGAGCGAACGGCGCACTCTCTGCGAGCGAGAGGGGAGTGCGGCACGTGCCTCCCTTCCCGGTAAATCCCGTGGATACCACGGGCGCAGGCGATGCCTTCATCGGAAGCTTCGCCTGCTTCCTGGCTAGCGGCTGCGAAGAAGAGGAAGCAATCTCGCGCAGCAACCTGTACGCCGCGCTTTCGACCTTGGCGGTGGGAACCCAGAAATCGTTCGTGAGTAACGAGCGCTTCGAGACGGAGTGGGCTAAAGCCCCGCGGGCGGCGCACAGTCGCTGACGGAATTATCCGTTCACGAGCGGAGCTATGGCGATGGAGCCGAGCCCCGACAAGAAGCACGCGAACATGAGGATCAGCAGGAGAGTGGCCTTGGGCCCGGCGCCTTGGAATTCACGCCAGATGAAGACGCCCCAGATGGCCGACACCAGTGTGGCCCCTTGTCCGAGCGAATAGGACACGGCCGGGCCCACCAGACCGGGCTTCGCCCCGACCATAAAATTGAACATCGCTCCGAGCGACCAAATGATCCCGCCGAGCACTCCCCAGACATGCCAGTCCCCTGGGGCCCGGAAGTACTCGGCGGCCTTTACGGGCTTGCCGCTGACAGGCCTGCGCATGAAGTAGCCGATCACAGGGACTGTGCTGAAAGCGCACCCGATGGAAAAAACGAAGAAGCCCGAGTAGGGAGTGAGATTCCCGGCTCCCGAAATCGACTTGGCAAAAAACGGGTAGAACAAGCCCATCAAAACGCCACAGGCAAGGCTCAGCCCAATCCCGAGGCCCACCGATGCCGCCGGCTGTGCTGGGGCTGGACGCTCCGCGGAGCCGCCGCCCTTGGAACTGTTGTGGGCGGATTTCCGTTTCGCAAGCACGCGATACGCGAAGGCGTCGAGCACGATCGCGGCTGCCACCAGTGTCATCCCGCCGAAAAGCAGGATCGGGTTCCCATTCGGGTTGACCAGGTAGTTCCCGATGGTGCCGATGATGAGCGCCAGACCAATGCCGACGGGAAACGCCACTGCGAGTCCCGCCACGGCTATGGCAGCCACCAGCAGAACGTTCGCTGCGTTGAAAATGATGCCGCTCAGAAAAGCCAATCCCAGTTTGCCGGCCGCGGCCTGGGAAAGGCTGGCCATAAAAGGCAACCCGTTGCTTAATTCCCCGGTGTTGCCGAGCGTCAGTCCAAAGGCCAGGCTGGTGAGCACCATGCCAATGATGTAATCCCAATAGAACAGCTCGAAACGGAAAGACTTCGCCAGTTTCTGCGTGTTGGCCCACGAGCCCCAGCAAATCATGCAGGTGATCAGCATGAGAAGCGCCGGTATATACGTTCCTGGCAAATACATGAAGTTCCCCCAGAGTGCCTGACTTCAGGTCTACGCAATCCCGCTGCTCACTGCAGCAGCAAGTCCATCATGAACTTCTCCCAACGCGGCCCATCCACGTGAATCGCCGCCGAGCAATTCGGTTGAAATGTATCGCTAATCAGAAACGAATTGTCCGGCTGGCCCAAAGAGGGAGGAGAACGGCGCATCGGCGCAGAGCGATACGCAACGGTCATGCCGGCGGTCAGTTCACCGCTGGTTTCCACATCGATATACACCTGCTCATATTGAAAGAGCGACCGGTCGAGAAACGCGGCCATGGCGGCGGGATCGGGCAATCCGCGCGGGCGATTGATGCCCCGCGCCTTGGCACGTTCCAGGCCGGGCAGGAGGAACCGTGCGGCGGCTTGAGCCACTTTTTTGTTACTGGCTGCCAGCTTCCTCACGTCTTCCTCTGTCAAACCGCCCTCGCGCAACGGATCCAGCCCCACCATCGTAAGCTTCAACCCGGAATGGAAGACGATGCGCGCGGCTTCGGGATCGACATAAACGTTGAACTCGGCGGCCGGGGTGATGTTGCCGCCGGAAAGAGAGCCGCCCATGATCACCACCTCGTCGATCAGTTCCGCCACTCCGGGCTCGTCACGCAGCGCCTGGGCCACATTAGTCAACGGCCCGATGGCGATGATCGAAACCTCATGCGGGTATTTATGGACAATTTCGCGGATAAACTGAGCGGCCGGAGTAGCAATGGGTTTGATCCTGGGTTCCGGGAGGACTACGCCGCCGAGGCCGTTATCGCCGTGCGCATAGGAAGCAGTAACCAGCTTCCGGACCAACGGCCGGCTGGCGCCCGCGGCTACTGGAATATCGGGACGATCGGCAATCTCTAAGAGCCGCAGCGCATTGGGCAGCGTGAACTCCAGCGGTACGTTGCCGGCCACTGGAGTGATTCCTTCGATCTTCAGGTCCGGCGAGCGCATGGCCATCAGCAGCGCGATCGCATCATCCACGCCGGGGTCGGTGTCGATAATGACGCGCCGCGGCGCCGAGAAGGCCGCCATCGGTACTCCCACCATGCACAACCATGCGAGAAGCGTACGGCTTGGTTTCATCTGTGATCCTGGCCCGGAAAAATTGTCCGTCCTTTTCCCGCCACTGTCAAGCGATATAGAGATCTTAGGGTCTGATGTACCTTGACTTCGGTGAGGAACGGCGATACATTTGAGGCGATTCAATAACTGGTGCGGAGTGAAGCTCTTCAAGCTTCGAGAGGAAGAAGTGAGGTTACGTCTATGAATCGCCTTGCCAAATTGTCGATCACGGCACTCCTGCTGAGTATTGCCGCTCGTGCGCAAGCAGTGGGTACGATTTCCGGCACAGTGACGGATAGCAGCGGCGCGGTCGTCCCTGGCGCCACCATCGCGATCACGAACCAGGACACCGGCCAGGAGCGCACTGCAACTACCGACAGTGTCGGCCAGTATGCAGTCACGCTACTACCGATCGGCGCGTACACCGTCGCCGTGACAGCCAAGGGATTCACCCGGACCGAGAGTAAGAATATCGCTCTCGAGGTGCAACAAAAGCGAACCATCGACCTCGTATTGCAGCCGGAAGCCGTGGGAACACAGATCAATGTGTCGAGCGAAGTGCCTCAGGTCGAAGTGCAACGCGCCGACGCGACGTTGGGGCAGATCATTCACACCGAGCAGGTTTCCCAGTTGCCTCTGAACGGCCGCAACTTCGTGCAACTGGCATTCTTAGGCACAGGCACGGTCCAGGGAAGAGAAGGCGGGTTTCTGAATAAGGGCGCCAGCAGCGAAGTGTCGTATCGCGGCAGCATGTCGCTTTCGGCCCAGGGCATGCGCGAAAATGCCAACGATTGGCTGCTCGACGGGATCGACAATAATGAGCTGACGGCAGGCGGCGTCGCGGTCCTGCCGTCTATCGATGCTATCAATGAGTTCCGCGTCCTGACCTTCAACTACTCCGCGCAGTATGGCAGCCGTGGAGGTACTACGGTACTGGTCAGCAGCAGGTCTGGGACGAACAGCTTTCATGGGAGTTTGTTCGAGTTCCTCCGCAACGATCATCTGGATGCCCGTAACTTCTTTGATGGTTCTAAAAAGGGCCAGTACAACCAGAACGAGTTTGGAGGCTCGATAGGCGGACCGATCATCAGGAATAGAACCTTTTTCTTCGGCGATTTTCAGGTCAACAAGATCCGGCAGGGTCTGACGATCCTGAGCACCGTGCCGACTCTTTTGCAGCGCCAGGGAATCTTCACCGAATCCTTTCCGGGCGCGGCGGCCGCCACCGTCTACGATCCCACGTCGCTGCACGTAGACCCCGCGACCGGGAACCAGGTGCGCGATCCATTCCCGAATAACAGGATCCCCACGGCAAAAATCACCCCCATCGGGCAAGCGATCGCGAACATATACCCGGCGCCGCTATATACCGACCGGCTCGCCGGCAATTATCTCTCGAACCCGGTTCGCACCATCGACGATTATCTATGGGATCTCCGCCTTGACCACTCGTTAAGCGACAACGACCGGTTTTTCGGGCGATTCAGCCGGGAGAACGCAGCCCAATTCTCTCCCTCGGGCTTGCCTGGCTTCGGCGCGCAAACGGCATTCGCCAGTACGCAGTGGTTCACTACCCACGCACGCAACGCCGCGGCATCGGAGACGCACATCTTTTCGCCGACGGTAATCAATCAGTTCACCGCGGGCTATAACCGGGTGTTCAATTACATCCAATCGATCGGCTACGGCAGCAACGCTGCACGGGCACTGGGCATTCCGGGAGCCAACCTGGGTTCGTCGGAGACCTCCCAGATGACCAACGTTAGCGTCACGGGTTTCAATCCGATCGGCGATCGCCAGTATTCGCCGTTTCAGGGCGGCACGAACGTCTATCAGTTCACGGACGCCGTCGATATCACCAGGGGCGGACACTCGATCCATACGGGCTTCACGTTCCGCGCCATGCAGGAAAACACCCTCGGCGATAACTGTTTTGCAGGCTGCTTTGCGTTTAACAACCTGTTCACGGCAGCCGTGAATCCGAATGGCACTCTAAATGGCGCTACGGGCAGCTCCATCGCCAGCCTGCTGGTTGGTTTTCCGACCACGGGTTCGCGCAATGACGAATTGAATGGCTCGGTTCGCGGCCGGCGCTGGAAAGAATACCGCGGCTTCGTACAGGACGATTGGAGAGTCCGCCAGAACCTGACTCTGAACCTAGGCCTGGCTTATGACGTGACTACCCCGCTTTCGGAAGCGCACGACCGGTTCAGCAACTTCATCATCGGCACCGGCAAGTACCTGATCGCGGGCCAGAACGCCGATTCCAATATCGGAGTGAAGACCGACCACAGCGGGATCGAACCAAGGTTCGGATTTGCCTGGACTCCCATCGCGCAACGGAATTTTGTCGTCCGCGGCGGGTACGGCATATTCCACGATGTGGGTGCGCAGGGCGGCACGCAGGGACCCTATCAGAATCCGCCGTATGCCAATGCCTATGCTTTCATCTCCGATAACCTCACGCCGGTCCGCACGTTGTCCACGGGCTTCCCCGATAACAGCCAGCCGACCAACCCGGGTGTGTATACGGGAGACTGGAAGGCAATCGACCCCAACTACAAGATGGGACGCATTCAACAGTGGAATCTGAACCTCGAGCAGTCCCTCGGGGGCGGCACGGTGCTGACTGTGGCCTACGCCGGCACGCACGGCACACGCCTGATGGAGAAGAACTTCAACTTCAACTCGGCCCCTCCGGGACCCTACAATAATCCCCGCGCGCTGCGGCCCTACCCGCAGTACAACAACATCCTGGTTACGGACAGCCATGGCTGGCTGAAGTACAATTCGCTGCAAGTGAGAGTCGAGCGGCGCACCGCCAAGGGCCTGTACTTGCTCGCGGCCTACACTTACAGCAGCGCGATGACGAATGGCCTGCTGCAGGAAATCACCGGCGACCCGGGAGTCGACTACTATCCCTTGAATGCCTGGCCGAACGCCGACAAAGGCCACGCCGCAACGGATCTGCGTAATAGTCTCACGATCAGCTCCGTTTACCAGTTGCCGATCGGCAAGGGACACCCCATCTTGCCGAACCTTCACGGCATCGGGGACGCGATTCTGGGCGGCTGGCAATTGAACGGCATTCTCGTCGCGCGCTCCGGCTTTCCGCTGGGGATGACAGTAGCCAGCAACCAGTCGGGCACGGCCCTCACTAATCGGCCGAACCGGATCTGCGACGGAAAATTGAGCAGCCCCACGGTGAACAAGTGGTTCGATACTTCGTGCTTTGTTGCGCCCGCTCCCGGCTTCTTAGGCAACTCGGCCCGCAGCGTGCTCTACGGCCCGGACCAGGTGAACCTGGACTTCTCTACGTATAAGAACTTTCGGGTGAGGGAAGGACACAACCTCCAGTTTCGCGCGGAATTCTTCAACCTGCCCAATCACTCGGAATTCTTACCGCCGGCGGTTCAACTAGGCGCTGCGACCTTTGGCAGAGTGCTGTCTACTGTGCACTCCTCGCGACAGATTCAGTTCGCGCTGAAATATGTATTCTAGTTACATGCCGGGCGCCTGAAATCGTCGCCGCAAATTGACCGGAGGAATATGAGGACACTGAAACGGATCATCGTGGGGGTGCTCGTTTGCGCCGCGGCGGCACTCGCCCAGGAGAAACAGTACGTCGTGATCGACCAGGATGCTGCGGGACCGGGCGGTACCGACATGATGTCCATCCTCCTGTTGCTTCAGTCGCCGAGTGTCGAAACGCTAGGCATCACGGTCGTGACGGGGGATGCGTGGCGCGATGAGGAAGTGGCGCACACACTGCGCCTCCTGGAGTTGATCGGACGCACCGATATTCCCGTGGTGCCCGGAGCCGTCTTCCCTCTCGTCCGGACACAGCAGGCAACCGAGCTCTGGGAGCAGCAGCACGGCAAGATCGTATATAAAGGTGCGTGGAACCGCCGTCCGAACAGCCACGGGCCGTTTGAAGTGCCGGCGTTGACGGAGGGAAACCCTACCACCAAACCGGTGGACGAGGATGCGGCGCACTTCCTGGTGCGCATGGTCCGGAAGTATCCGCGCCAGGTGACGATCTATGCCGGCGGTCCCATGACCAACCTGGCTCTTGCGCTTAGTCTCGACCCGCAATTCGCCGAATTGAGTAAAGGGCTGGTGTTCATGGGAGGCAGCCTCAATCCGCAAACGGACAACCCGGAGTTTGCCACCAACCCGCGGCATGAATTCAACCTCTGGTTCGACCCGGAGGCGAGCAACATTGTGCTACGCGCACACTGGCCGTCGATTGTATGCACCACTGTGGATGTTTCCGTGAAGACCCAACTCACCGAGGACATGGTCAGCCAGATTGCCAAGGTGCAGACGCCGGTGGCTCAGTATGTGGCGCGATATGCGCGTCCGGGGCGCAGCTACCTCTGGGACGAGCTCGCGGCCGCCGCATGGCTTGATCCTTCGTTGATCACCAGGGAACGGCAACTATACATGAACATCGACCTGGATCGCGGGTACTCCTACGGCGACACGCTCGTCTGGTCCGACCGCGTCAAGCCCGAAGTGGACACGCAGCTTGTGCATGCGCAGATGGACGTGAATATGCCGAAGTTCGCGCAACTGTTCGTACAGCTTATGACCGGTCCGACTCCGAACGCGCGGAATCCATTGATGCTGCGGCAGCCGCCGCCTGCTCCGAAGCCGCCGGCCGGTCCGAATGCGCCAAACTGAGGCTCATCCGGGACCAGGATTGGGCGAGGCGCTGGATTCCCTATTCGACCTGAAGCAGCGCCGGACCACTCTGCGGACCGAGCTAACGGCCGGCGCCACCACGTTCGTAGCCGCAGCCTATCTGGTCGTGGTCATCCCAAACACGCTTGCCGGCGGCGGGGTTGATCTGGCTGCCGCCACTACCGCCACGATACTGATGTTCGCGCTGGGCACGCTGGGGATGGCCTGCTATGCCCGCCTGCCGTTCGTCGTGGGTCCGGGGATCGGCGGCGCCGCGATCATTGCCAGCACTCTCGCTGCAACCGAGAGAATTCCCTGGCAGACCGGCATGGCCGTGGCTTTCTGGTCCGGCGTGCTGTTCCTGGTTCTGACGCTGCTGGGTATGCGCCAGGTGGTGGTCCGCATCGTCCCGGCTCCTATCAAAACCGCGCTCTCCCCGGCACTCGGTCTGTTCATCGTTACCCTCGGGTTTCGGAATGCGGGTTTGATTGTCGCCAATCCGCGCGCGAACGCCCTCATGCTCGGAAATTTCGCCGCGCCCGGAGCCATCCTGGCTCTGGTTGGTCTGGCGCTGGTAGTCGGACTGCATATTCGCAAGGTACCCGGAGCCATCCTGCTGGGAATATTGGGATCCACGCTCATCGGCATTCCACTGGGCGTGACAACGTTGCCTTCCGGTATTATTGGGCTGCCGCACTCCCTGGGGACGGTTGCCTTTCAACTCAATTTCAAGGCCGCCCTCAGTCCGGCTCTCTTGCCATACATCTTCGCTTTTTTTGCCGCGGAGTTCTTCTCCACGATGGGAACCACGCTCGCGGTGGCGGGAGAGGCAGGCCTTCTGGATAAAGATGGAAACATGGCCGGCATCAATGGACCATTCGTCGTGGACTCGTGCGCCGCTACCATCGGGCCGATTTTCGGAGTCCCGGCGCCCACCGCGCTGATCGAGTCGGCGGCCGGTGTGGAGGCGGGCGGACGCACCGGTCTCACGAGCGTAACGACTGCGTGCCTGTTCCTGGTAATGCTGTTTTTGGGGAATGTAATTCTGATGGTTCCGAAAGAAGCGACCTCGCCGGCGCTTATTCTGGTCGGTTGTTCCATGTTCGCGAACTTGCGCAAAATCGATCTGGCGCATTTCTCCCATGCGCTTCCGCCTCTGTTAATGATTTTGATTACTCTGTTCGCCAACAATTTCGGGACTGGGATTGCGGCTGGAATCCTGAGTTACCTGGTGGTGCAGGTACTCGCGGGAAAGGCCAGGCAGGTGTCCCCAGGACTCTACTTGCTGGCGATTCCGCTGCTTTATTTCTTCTTTACTCTGGCGACACGAAAGTAGGGGCATAATGGACGGTACGAATGATGGCGACATAAGATCCCGCGCCATTGCGGCTGCGCAGGGGCACGCCCCCTTCGACGTATTGATCCTCAATGGTGTGCTGATCGATGTCGCCACGTCGGAACTCCGCGAAGCGGACATTGGAATCACCGGCAGCCTCGTGGCCAGCGTTCATCCCCGCGGCGCGAGAACCGACGCGGCGCAGTGTTATGACTTCTCGGGTTGCTATATCGCGCCCGGCTTCATCGACACGCATGTGCACTTCGAGAGCTCGCACATGACACCGGAGAACTATGCCTCGGTCGTGGTGCCGCAGGGAACGACAACGATATTGTACGATCCTCACGAATTGGCTAACGTTCTGGGACTGGAAGGAGTGCGCTACGCAATCGAAACAGGGCGCAATTTGCCGCTGCGCATGATTGGCCTCGCTCCTTCCTGTGTGCCTTCCGCGCCTGGCCTGGAAATGTCCGGCGCGGACTTTCGGAAGGCGGAGGTGCAGGAAATGCTCTCCTGGCCGGAGATTGCCGGTCTCGCCGAGGTCATGGACATGAACGGGATTCTCCGGCAGAACGGTCGCACCATGGAGATTTTGCGCGCCGGGTTGGAGTCGGGGAAGCTCGTTGAGGGCCACGCACGCGGCCTAAGCGGGCCGGGACTCCAGGCCTATGCAGCGGCAGGCATCACGTCGGATCATGAGATCACCTCTGCCGAAGATGGGCTGGAAAAATTGCGCGCCGGAATGACGCTGGAAGTCCGAGGTTCCCACGATTATGTCCTGCCCGGGTTGGTTCAAGCCATCAACCGGCTTCCGCAAGTCCCATCGGGAGTGACCGTTTGTACGGATGATGTCCCTCCCGATTATCTGGTGGAGCATGGGGGGATTTGTGACGTCCTCCGCCGCCTCGTGAAGTATGGCATGGACCCGGTGCAAGCGATTCGCTGCGCAACGCTGCACGCGTCGTACCGGATGCGCCGTCCCGATCTCGGCCTGGTGGCGCCCGGCCGCACGGCAGACCTGGTAGTCCTTTCCGATCTGTCTCGAATTGCGGTGGAGAGTGTCTTTGCCTCGGGCAGGCTGGCGGCCCGGGCGGGCAAGTTGGTCGAAGCCGTCGCACCACCCAAAACCAGGCCGCCGCAGTCGAAGGCCGCTCTGGCGCCGCTAAGCCGGAACGATTGCCGAGTCCCTGTTCCCGAACGCGCGCCGGGGCGCGTGACCCTGCGGGTTATCAAAGGCGCGCGCTTCACGTCATGGAGCGAAGTGGAAGTCGACGTGGAGGATGGCTATGCGATTCTGCCGGAGGGCTTCGGAGTCATGCTGGTTCGGCACCGGCACGGCCGCCGCCCGGCAGAGGTGCGGCGGGCCGTGATTGAAGACTGGGGCGAACTCCGCGGCGCGATTGCCACCACCTACTCCCACGACGCGCACAACCTGGTAGTGCTCGGCCGATCTCCGGACGATATGCGGGTTGCGGCCAACGAGGTAATCGCCGCCGGGGGAGGCATTGCCGTGGTGCGAGACGGGCAGGTCATCGCCAGCGTCTCTTTGCCCGTCGCCGGCATCCTGTCGGCGGAGGAACCGGAGCAACTCGCGCGCTCCTATCGTCTGTTGCGCTCGGCCGCGGACCAGGTAGTCGACTGGGAACCGCCCTATCGCGTTTTCAAAGCGATTGCCGGCACGGCGCTCGCCTGCAATGCCGGCCCCCATCTTACCGACCTGGGTCTGACCGACGGCACGACCGGAGAGATTGTCGGCATTCTTGCCGGGGACACGGGCCAGACGGCATGAATGATCAATCGGGGCCTCCGATGCCAAAAGCAACGCGGCTTGCGCCACTTCACCGGCGCGTAGCCTCTCAGTTGCGGACTGGCCGCGACGTCATCAACGGCATGACCGGCGATCCGCAAGCGCCCTGGGGCGGATTCAAATACTCCGGTGTCGGTGCAATACGGAATCGAGGCATTCCTGGAACCGAAGGCCATTCTGGAGGAGTACTCATGAGCAAACATACTCGAATCTCACTGGAGGAAGCCGCGGACCGGACCGGAGGCGTGGTTTATGGGAATCGGGGCATCCGAGGCATGGTCAAGGAGGTTCAATAAGTCTATATCAACGTCCCACCGTTATGCTTGTGTACAAAACCCGTACAAAAGGGCGTTGCGGCATCTCTAAGTTATTTGAAGCAAAAGAGTGGCTCCCCAGTCTGGACACAATTAGAACTCTTGCGGCGGAAAACGCGGAGTACTCGAACCCGTGAAA
>PSRJ01000274.1 GCA_003175985.1 Terriglobia bacterium | reverse complement strand
AAGATGTTGTGCAGATGGTTCTTTACCGTCTGCTCGCTGATAAACATCTTCTCGGCCATTTCCTTGTTCTTGAAGCCTTGTGCCACCAGAGCCACGATCTCGCGCTCGCGCTGGCTCAGCGGCGAACGCTCCCGTTCACGCGGAGCAGCGGCCGGTGGCATCGCCGGAGGCGCCTCATCGGAGGATACGAACTGCCGGATTACGGCAGCGGTGGTATGGGAATCGAGCCAGATCTCTCCCGCGTGGACTTTGCGGATGCTCTTGATCAGCAATTCCGTCGCGGTCTGCTTCAGAACGATCCCCGAAGTGCCGAGCTTCATTGCCTGCACGAACTCATTCTTGTCATCGGAAGCGGTGAGCACGATGACGCGGGTTTTGTTTTTCGCCGATTGCAGCCGTTGCAATGTAGCCAGGCCATCCAGGCCCGGCATTTTCAAATCGAGCAAAAGAATATCGGGTTCGTACTGCTGCAGAACGTCCAGCACCTGCCGCCCATCCTGCGCCTGGGCCACCACCTCGAAATCGTCTTCCAATGCCAGCAGTTTGCAGAGACCATCCCTGAAAATCGGATGGTCGTCGGCGACCACAATGCGAATCTTAGGTTTAGCCGACACACCAACCGGCCCATTTGTACTGTTTTCAAGCATACAGTCTCTAACCAATTATTCTAAAGTTCCAATAGTACCAAGTCAATCAAAACCTGCTCGCCTTGAGGTATTTCCCCTGCGGGACTGGGTTTCCGCTGCCTCCACCACCTGGACGTGGCTAATTTTCTTGTTTCTTCTGATGGAGTTTGCCAGAATTTAGTATTTAGCGCTGGTAGCGGAGGAGAAATGGCCGAAGATTTCGCCGAGCTGGAATTTCAGCGGTTTTGGCGCCGATTGCAGCAGTTGGGGCTGAATGCCTACGAATCGCGTTCTTACCTGGTTCTGCTCGGACATCCGAAGTTCAAGGCGCTGGAGCTCGCAGCACGCTCGCACGTGCCCCGTCAGAAGATCTACGAGGTCCTGGACAGCCTTGTTGAAAAAGGCTTTGCCCAGGTGGTGCAGGAGAAGACGAAACTCTTCTCGGCGGTGGAGCCGAGCCTCGCGATCCCCGGGTATCTCTCGCGGAAGCGCCAGATCCTGGAGCAGGAGCTTACCGACAACGGGCGCGCCGGAACGGCTCTCATCGACGATTTGAAACAGCTCTATTCGGAAGGGCAGGGCGGCCGCGGCACGCTGGATTTCCTACGCATCGTGACGGAACCGGCGCAGACCGCCGCCGAGTACCGGCGTATGCTCTCGGAAGTGAAGAACGAGTATGTGGAATTCTCACGACCGCCTTATGCAGTGGACCCGCTGGATGAGAAGCTGGTCAAACAGGCGCGGATGACCGGAGTTTCCTGCCGCCTTCTTTTGGAAGCGGCCTCACTGGACGATGAACACCGGCAGCGGCTTAACGATTACCAGGCCACCGGTGTAGAGGTGCGCATCGCCGATTCCTTACCCATGAAACTGGCCGTATTCGATGGCCAGCACGGCATGATCGCCTTGCTGGACCCGGTGATCACCCGCCCGGCCTGGACCGCGGTGGTTTTCCACCATGAGGGCATGGGCGCCGCTATGAAGGGCCTGTTCGAAGACCACTGGCGCCGCAGCCGAAGCATGTAAGACCGCCGAGGCTTACGACGTCGTCGGACCCGGGCCTGGAGGGAGAACGGTCACTTTGACGGGTTCTTCAATCAGTGCCGGACTCTTGCCTGTTGTAAGAATCAGGATCGCGAAGCGGCCGGCCTTCAATCCCGCCGGGAGCCTGAACTTGATTGCCGTGGCGGTCTGTTCGACGATCACCATTTTGACATCGTCTTTGCCATCCGTGAGATAAAGCGCGGCAACATTCTGGTTGCCGAGATTTTCCCCAGTCGCTGTCAACACATCGCCAATAGTCCCCGAAGCCGGCTCCACGGCCTGCAGGAGCGGCATCGTCTGGCCGCCCAGGTTCGCGGGCAAAGCCAGTGCAAGGAGGAGAGCAACCATCAAAACGGAGTTTTTCATCTGATACACTCCAATCCGATAGTAACCCCGTTTTCCGCGCGATGCAAATCTCATCAACCTCCCTGTTGTTAGCTTTTGATTTGTCCGGTCGAATTAGCAAATGAAATGTCCGCTTGAGGGATGGGACGCTGAAGGGGTGAGTCCTCAACAGACGGTTTCATCCGCGGAAATGGAGCGGATGATGAAGGTGCAAGAAGTGATTTTGAAGGCCATGGCCGGGAAGCTGAAGTGGTGGGAAGCGGCCGAGATCATCGGGGTGAGCGACCGGACCATGCGCCGGTGGCGGGAACGATACGAAGAATTCGGCTATGACGGGCTGTACGACCGGCGGAAGTGTCGGCCAAGTCCGAAGCGAGTGGCGCGCTACCAGGCCCACCGTCCGTCGCAATGATCAGGTCGATTCTCCGGCCGCAGCACCGAGATTGGCGAACGCTTCTTTGATCCCATCGGCGTGGTCGATGGAGAGATACACGCCGCGCGCAGGCCGGCATTCATGGTGATACTGCTCCCTGGCCATTCCGACCGTGAGATCGTTGACGACGGGGATCATCTCGCGCAGGTGTTCCGAGAACAGGCGATAGAACAACACCTCATTACGGTCATGCAAGGCCGTCAGGTAGATGTTTTTGCTTAGGGTGTCCGGAAGCCGCTCGTACTGGATGTAGGCGCGCTCCACCTGGGTCTCCAGTGTGCTGATGTCCGGTGGGATCAGAC
Source organism: Terriglobia bacterium (assembly GCA_003175985.1). Classification (GTDB taxonomy): domain Bacteria; phylum Acidobacteriota; class Terriglobia; order Bryobacterales; family Bryobacteraceae; genus PSRJ01. The sequence goes on along the minus strand of PSRJ01000274.1, from coordinate 7,519 downwards.
CGGTGAGCCCAAGGGCCTTTCGCTCATCCGCCGTGAAGCCCGTTCCCTTATTTAAGCGCGGCGTATTGAGCACGGCCAAGCCGCGCACCTTGGTCTCATAGCACCCGTCGCTGTGCTGATGCTTGGTCATAGGCGCCAACAGCGGCACCATCCGTTGCCGGACACCAGTACTCTTCTCTTTCAAGTCCGTCCTCATGATGAATCGGCTAGGACTGAAGCGCGGCTTGGCCACGTTCTTGGTTCCATCTTGCCCCCCTCATTGAATTGCCATTCATGGCAGAAATTCGAACGTCATGAGACGAGCTTCTTCGGTTATATAGTCATTCGCTCCGTAAGGGGGAGTTTGCACGATGTGCTTCGGCACGGCGATGTACATCTTCTTCAGTTCAGGCACCCACAACCCGGTCTTGGCGATCGCCCCGGTCGGTACTTTTCCGAGGAGCTGGTAGTGGTCCGGGTCAACCTGCTTGAATACGGCCAGAGTGCCGGTTGTCCCTACGAAGTAAATGCGCCCAGTGGGCGCGTCGTATTGGACTTCGTCGGCGCCGCCCACACTATCGAGCGCCTGTACTACTTTTCCCGTCTGCGTGTCCATGACGACTAACTTCCCGGGTTCGTACCGGTGTCCACCTTTGACCCGGCTACCCACAAACAGGCGATGATGGGCTGCGTCTAAGCCCGAAGCATGGGGCGCCGGACCTCCCGTGATGGGCCACTCGGCGGTCACAGTACGTTTTTCCAGATCCACCACCTTGAGATGGCTGTCCCCGTCCACAACGTCACCCATGGCAACGTATAGCCTCTTTCCCGATGGCTCGATGGAGAGTCCCCCAGGATCGGAGCCGTTCATCTTGATGCTGCCCAACAATTTGGCGGCCTTTGTGTCCACTATCTCAATGGAACCGTCGTTGTTTCCAGCCCCCGTTACGATGGCCGCATAATACAGATGAGCGGCAGGGTCGTATGCCGCGTTATCCGGTGTCCTCTTCGCGGCGCCACGTCCACCAGTTAACTCGACGGTTTTCGTTACCTCATACGTAGTTCCGCTGATGGCTACGACTGTGTTGTCGCCCAGATCGGTCCAGACTTCGTTGGTCTCCGGGACATAGAATGGCTTGCGAGGATTTCCCCCGAGCCCTTTCACCTCATGGATCACGTTGCCTGAGCGCAGATCCACAACAACGAGACTTTTGTTGTTCTCTCCACTAATGAAGAGGCGCTGACCTTTGACGTCCACCGTCAGGTGGTCCATATATCCTTCGGTCGGCAACGGGCTGGTCTGGACCAGCCGGAGAAGTCCGGACATGGTCTGCATCGGCATACTCTGACCGTGCGCATTCGAAACCAGGCCTGCACACAAGATTAAGATCGCCACGTAGGTTTTCATTGCTGTTCTTACTCTCCTCAATTGGGATTTACCCTGACGATTACCAAATCACCCTCAGCGCAAACTGAATCTGCCGCGCCGGAGTCTGGGTCGACGTGATGAGGCCGAATCCGGGAACCGGCTGCCCCACCGAACTAATGATCTGGAGAGGCCCACCTCCCTGGTTTGCGGCCAGCGCAGGAGGCGCAAAGTTGGCGCGATTCAGCACGTTGAAAAACTCCGCCCGGAACTGCACGTTGAAGCTCTCCGAGATTTTGCGGATGTAGTTGTTCTTCACCATGGAGAAATCGAAATTCACCAACCCGGGTCCGATAATCGAATTGCGTCCCAGATTGCCGCGAATGTTGGGACAAGTGCCGGGGACGCCGAGGGTGAGAGCCCGCGCGACATCGCAGAAGGGCGTGTTGGCAGCAGTCTGAGGCACCAATCCGAGGCACTTCGGATTGAGATAGGCGTTGGGGTTCCCGACGTTGACCACCGATTTCGCCGATGTGCAAGTGGAGCTTGCCAGAAACTGCGGCGGATTAATGGTGGGAATGATTTCACCCAGCAAATCCGACCCATCCATGCCCATGCTGGGCGTAATCGGAATGCCGTCGGCCACTGCGGAGATGAGGCCCAACTGCCAACCCCCGAATAGCCGGTTCCCAATGGCACCAAGTCCTTTCGGCGCGGGGGCGTTCCAAAGGCCGTTGATCACCAGGTTCCGTCCCACATTAAACCCCGAGAGTCCGCGATTTAAGCGGAGGTCATACCAGGGCGGGGCATTCCATTCGTTGGTAAAGGTGTCGGCGGCGGCGCTTCCCGAAGTATCGTCGATACTCTTACTCCAGGTGAACGAACCTTGCACTTGAAAGCCGTGACTCACTCTCTTATCGAGTTTCACCTGAAGAGCGTTGTAATAGGACCGGCTCTGCCACATGATGCTTCTGATCACACCGAGGCTGGGATTGAGCAACGCGGCATTTCCCGCGCCGCCCGTCCCCAAGGTATAGGGGATCGGCCAGTAGTAGCCAACTCCGGGCGCTGGTTTCCCGATATTCACCGGAAGAACGGAGTTGGCTCCTTCATCGAGAAATGGATTATGGATCCCGTGAGAGCCCGTATACCCTATCACGAGCGTGGTGCTCGCGGTGAGCTGCCGCTGGATGTTGAAGTTATATTGATAAACGTAGTTGCGCTTTATGTTCGGGTCCAGGTAAGCCCAGATCCGCGATTGAGGCGCTGAGTTGCCGGCGAGCGACGGGATGGCATACGGCCAGACGCCTGGAGGCGGAACCGCCGTATTCGGGGGGCCGACCGTCCCCAGGGGCGTCGTAAACGGAGCAGTGGTCGCGGCATAGAGTTGGAGTATATAAGGAAGCGGCAGAACATCAAATACCCCGACACTTCCCCGAATGGCCGTCTTACCGTTGCGGAAGGGATCCCACGCGAATCCGATCCGAGGCTCGAAGTTCTTGGTCGTGGGGTTACGCGTGTAAAAGTAGTTAACTAAATCCGTGGGCGGACCGTACAGCGACCGCAAGTATCCGACTTCTCCGTTCTTCTCGCTCGGCTTCATTGCGGTCTCATAGCGCAGTCCCAGGTTCAACGTGAGGCCCGGACGGAGGCGCCAATCGTCCTGCAGGTATACGCCAAAAACCTTGTCGCGCAGGTAGTGCTTGTTACTCCTCGTCAGATCGGCGGGCGGAGCTGCAGTGCGGGGCTGATTAGTCAGAAAGTTAATGAGCGACCCGCAGGAAGCGTTGATGGCGCCGTTCGCCTGCGTACAGGCGGCCTGTTCCTGCGGCGTTACGCGGGACGATGTGAAAGTGGCGTTGCCATTGATCCCGTTGATGGCGATGATGTCGTTGTGCAGCGCCAGGATGCTGAAGCCGAACTTTAACCCGTGGTTCCCGCGCGTCAGAAACGCGTCGTCGTATACCTGGAAGATCTGGCTCCAGATATCCTGCTGGGTCAATGCGTGAAGCCCGCCGGGCTGCATGGTGATTCCCGTGCCCGAGAGATTGGTGGCGGGCGCGCGATAGTAGTTGCCTCCAGGGATCATCGCCAGTGACGGATCGTTCGCCGCCGGGTTTATGGTCTGGGACCCGTCGTCGAAATGGTTGGTGATGCCATTAGTTCGGTTCAAGGCCAGCCGGACAGTGTTCGCGAATGACGCGCTGATCAAGTGGGTCTCTTCCACTACGATGGCTTGGCGGTAGGCAGACGTCTTCGACTTCGCTTCGTTGAAGGCGATAGGATTCAAATAGAACGATGGGTCGCGAACGTAGGTGACAAACAGGCTGTCGCGAGCGGAGAACTTTTCGTCCGCCCGAAAAGTGTAGAAGTTCTCGGTGGTGCTCTGCACGGCGGTCCAGTTGAACTGCCCGACGTTGGCGTTTTCGCCTGTTCCGTGGCCGGACCCGTTAGTCACGGGGTAAAGCGCCAGGAATTTCTGGATCGTCGGGTCGATGGGAGTAGTGGTTACGGCACCGTTCGAAAGGTTGGTCACTCTTCCGGCGCGGACAGCCTCGGAAATAGTGAACTGCTGTTGGGCTGTGCCTCGGGACTGGCGCACGCCTTCATAATCGCCAAACAGAAACAGCCTGTCCTTTAGGATGCGCCATCCGCCCGAGCCGCCGAACTGGTTTTGCTTCAAAGGGCTCTTGTGGAGGCCGCTGGAATTGTTAAAGAAGTTGGTTGCATCCAACTTATCGTTTCGCAGGAAATCGAAGGCACTTCCATGAAACGTGTTGGCGCCTGAGCGCGTGACTGCGTTGATTACCCCGCCGGAGGTGAAACCGTATTCCGCGGAATAATTGCTGGTCAACACGCTGAACTCCTGAATCGCGTCCACCCCCAGGTTCTGTCCGAGTACGCTCCCCGGGCCCGCATTGGAATAGTCGTTCACGATCGCCCCGTCGAGACGAAAGCTATTCTGCGTAGGGCGGTTTCCGGAGATAGTCATTTGCATGCCCAACCCGCGTGAGGCTTGCGTCCCCTGCGGATGAGCGCGGACCGTCGCCACGCCGGGCTGCAGAGTGGCCAGGGATGCCCAGTCACGGCCGTTCAAGGGCAGCTCCCGCACAGTCGTGCCGGTAACCTCCGCACTGAGTGTGGACGAGCCGAGCTGGATCTGCGGCGCGACTCCCTCCACCTGGACGGTTTGACTGGATTCTCCAATCTTCAAAGGCATATTCAGGACTTGCTGAGCCCCTACGGTAAGCGTGAGGTTGGACTCCTTCGTGGACGAAAAACCCGGAGCCGAAACGGTGACGTCATAGTTGCCTGGCAGCAGGTTGGGCGTCGAGTAAAAGCCAGCGGAATCCGTGAGGGCTTCGCGAGTCACACCAGTGGCATTATTGACGATGGCCACCCGTGCACCGGCGATGGCCGCGCCGGAAGGATCCGAGACGGTGCCCGAGAGCGTTGCTCCGGCCACCTGCGCCCGCGCCGGATTGCCCGGGAGAGCGGTGATTACTAGAGTGACAAAGAACGTAAGAGTAGCAGTGAACCTTGGCAAACGGATTCCGTGTAGCATGAGCGGCACCCCCTGACGATCGGTTCGACTTGTAGGCCCAAGAACCAGGAGATCGGCTCCTATCGTCCGGCGGTCACCCTGGCCTCAAAAAAACCAGACGCGCACGTGAGATTCTGATGCGTGCAACGTATATCACCCGATGAAAAGGAAGTCAAGGCGGATGGAACAATCTCATCAACCTCCCGGCAGGCCGGGGTATATTCTTAGGGACGGGTCCGAATCGTATGGCGAAATTGCGGCTCACCATGGCGTGCTGGGACTACGATCGCACGCGGGCGCTGCTCGAAGACCGTATTCCGGTTGACGGCATCGAGCTGACCTATCTCAACCTGCCGGTGGAAGAGACTTTTTTCCGTATGCTGCGCCACCGCGAGTTCGACGTGGCCGAGATGTCGCTCTCGTCGTATACCGTGTCGCTGTTCAAAGAAGATCCGCCCTTCATCGCCATCCCGGTATTCCCGTCGCGCTTTTTCCGGCATTCGTGCATCTATGTGAACCGGGACAGCGGCATCCGCACGCCGCAAGACCTGATCGGAAAGCGGGTCGGCAACCCCGAATATCAAATGACGGCGCCGGTGTGGATCCGCGGCATTCTGAGCGACGAATACCAGGTTCCCGTGACCAGTGTGACCTACTTCACCGGAGGTGAGGAGGAGCCGGGGCGGCCGGAGAAACTGGCTCTTTCGCTGCCTCCGGAGATCCGTGTGCAGCCCATCGGGGAAACGCAGACTCTATCGAAGGCCTTGGAGAGTGGAGAAATCGACGCCCTCTATACGGCGCGCATGCCATCGACGTACCGGAACGGCTCGGGACGAGTGCGGCGGCTGTTCGAAGACTACCACGCGGTGGAGCGGGAGTATTATCTCAAGACGCGGATTTTTCCCATCATGCATACGATTGCGATTCGCCGCGAGATCTACGCGAAAAACCCCTGGGTGGCGGAGTCGCTGTACAAAGCCTTCGCCGAGGCGCAGAGGATCGTGTATGCCGACCTGGAGGAGACGGCGGCGCTGAAGTTCATGCTGCCGTGGCTGCACCAACATGTGGAAGAGACGCGGCAGACGATGGGGCGCGACTACTGGCCTTACGGGCTGGGACCGAATCTGCCGGTGCTGAACACCTTCCTGCGATACCACTACGAGCAAGGCCTCTCGAAGCGGCTTCTGACGCCGCAGGAGATCTTCGCTTCGGAAACATTCGAGTCATTCAAGATATGACGCCGCGCTGGTGGGTGTTGCGGCGCGGCGATCTGGACGCCACCATCGCCAACGTGGGATTCAACCTGGCGCAGGTGATCATCCCCGTGTTCCTGCTGGCGCCGGTGGGAATTCCGCGCTCGTTTACCGTGACTCACCTGATTCCGGGATACGCTGCGGGACTGCTGGTGGGTTCGCTCGGCTTTCTGGCCCTCGGAGCGGCGCTTGCGAAGAGAGAGAAGCGTGCCGACGTGACCGCACACGTTTACGGCAACAACGTGCCAGCGATTCTCGGATACACGCTGGCCATTATGGCCCCGGTGTACTTACAGACACACGACCCGGTGCGCGCCTGGCAAATGGGGACGGCGGCCGTGCTATGGACCGGGGTTCTGAAGCTCGTAGCCGCGCCGTTCGCGGGAGTGATTCGCCGGTACATTCCCGTGCCCGCGTCGATGACGGTGTTTGGCGCGGCCATGTATAGCTATCTGGCCATGGTGCTGTTGCAGCGGATCTTCGATCAGCCGCTGGTGGGGATTGCGGCGCTCGCCATCGTGGCGGTAAGCGTATTCGGGCAGGTGCCGATTACCTCATGGCGTGTGCCGCCGTTTCTGGTGGCGTGGATTGTGCCGCTGGGCCTCGGGGTGGCGATCGGATATGTGCATCCGGTGTGGGAGGGGGCCGCGCCGGGTCCGCCGTGGGCGGGGGTGGAAGGCTGGCGGGCGCTGATCGCCGTGCTGCCCTACATGTCGGTAATCGCTCCATTGGCCAGTTATGAGGTGCTGCAAGATATTGCCGCCACTGAAGGGGCCGCGGCGGCCGGGGACAATTACGACGTCCGCAAGGTGGTGGCCTGTGACGGCGCAGGCACCTTAGTCGCGGGATTGGCGGGAAGCGTGGTCTGCCCCGTGGTGTATGCGATGCACCCTTCTTACAAAGCGATGGGCGCGCGCCTGGGCTTTGCGCTGTGGACGCCGCTGGCGATCATGGCGGCGGTGACCACCGGGCTGACACTATTCATCGCGCAGTTGTTCCCGTGGTCCATTCTAGCGGCGATGGTGGCATACGTTTCGGTGGGTGTCGGGTTGGCGACGCTGGCTCGCGTCGACCGCAAGTATCATGCAGCCGTGCTTCTGGGATTCCTTTTGCCGGCGGGCGCGGTAGTGACCACGGCAATGAATTCGGCCATTCCAGCGTTGAAGCTTTCGGCTGGCAATCCTGCGGTGGAAGCGGCGCTCAACAGCTCGATTTACTGGTCATCCGTGCAGGGTCTGGGAAATGGCTTCCTCTTCCTGGTGCTCGTGATTGCGGCGATCGTCACGGAAGCAATCGACCGGCATTTCGGGCGCGCGGCGGTCTGGTGCGCGCTGGCGGCTGCGTTTTCCTGGCTCGGCCTGATGCATTCGCCGATTG
>PSRJ01000132.1 GCA_003175985.1 Terriglobia bacterium | reverse complement strand
GACCCATCAGGCGCTCCGCTTGTTCTGGTCGATGATCCGATCGAGGTCCTGCCGATCAAACCTAAGCTTCTTGTCCAGATCTACCGTCGGAATTCTGCCGAGGTGCACCTTCGCTTTGAGTGCGTCTTTGGTCATGCCCAGGTACGTGGCCGCCTGCTCCAGCGTCAGAAGTCGCGGGGCGACAATGCCATTGTCTCTGAGCCGATCTGCTACTGCGTCGGCGATGGTGTTGCTGTTGATTTCGATCGCCACTGGTCCCCCTCTTGGCCCCTGTATTGCTATTGAATCGTCTTGATGGATGTTCCGCCCGCCTCGCCGGAGGCCCCGGCCGTACCCGCTCCTTCGAAGCATTGCTGACGGATGATCTCGGCCATTAACAGCCAGAGGTCGCCAATGGGCTCCTCGATCTTTTTGTAAGCCGTGTCGAGCCTGGTGCCCTGCTGCTGCGCAATGAACGCGGCGCAAACGTTCCTTCCGAGTTGCTTGTGATACGACGACTTACGAAGCTCTTCAATACTCTTATTGGTTTGGAATTGTACTGTTTGCACGCCTGCCCTCCCCTAAATCTCCGGTTCCTGAAGAATGCCAGCCTCCCAAGCTGGACGTCGCGGGTTCCAATCCCGTCTCCCGCTCCATATTTTCACGCACTTACAAGCGAATCGGATATTCGGATTGCGGTTCTTAACGCAGTAATTGCAGTAATCGTCCTCCCAAGCCACTGAAAAAGGAGGCTGACGACCAGCCGCAGCAGCTGGGTTCCGTCTGATAAGCCGGGTCGGATCAAATCGAGAGAGTCTTTGGGACGCGGCAACCACACTAGCCTGGTGGACAAAAGAGGGGCGGTCTGGCGCTAGAACGCAGGTGCGATTGTCCCTGTTCGGAAGACCCGTAATCCGGCGCATTCCTCATGGGGTGCTAATTCGAATAGAATCGTCTGGCCATGATTCCGAGGGACGGCGCGAGGTGCGGCTGGTCCCCTTGCTCGCTCGCCATCGCCCCGGCTCCCGGACTGGGGATCCCAGTTAACTCGTCAGGTTGGCCACGGGGTCGGCATTCGATTGATCGCGGCTCGAAATCGATTCGTCTGAAGGTCCGGCCGGTTCATCCTCCCGATTGAAGCGACATCGCACTGAGCAGCATCCGAATACTTTCGGGCGAGCCAACGAACAGATTCACTGGTGGCCGACGGTAACGGATAATCCGGCGATACAGATAATCGGCCATCGCCGAATTGATCCCCATCCCCCAGGTACTGTAGACGGAGGTTGCGATCGCGATTGATCTCGGCGCCTTTAATCCACGGCTGGAGATCTTGCGCCTGCCCGGCGTACATGGACAGCAGTTCCGCGGCGGAACCGGCCCCGACCTCGCGAAGCGACTCTAAAACAGGTACGTAATCCGGCTGCTCCAGGCGCCTTTGCACATCATCCACATTCATCTGCAGCGGTTCCGATTTGACCCAGAAAGACCATGTCGTAGCCTTGGCCGTCCGGCAAATTTGCCCAGACGGAGCCGTACGGAAAGGCAATAAAGAGCGTGGCCAGTTCACTCTTGAACGTACGCTCGTCGGTTTCGTAAAGAGGCACGTACAGGGAAAAGGAGCCACCAGTTTTCAGATGTTGCTGGATCGCGTCGAAATACTCCTTGGAGTAGATGGCCGCGGTACCTTTCACAAAGATGTCCAGCGGGTCGGAAGCGATGATGTCGAACTTTTCTCGGGTTGTCAGGATGCAATGCCGAGCATCGTCATAGATAACGCGAGTCCGCGTATTGTGCAAGACATCATAATCCTGCTCCGCGAAGTAGCGCCTCGAGGTCGTGGGATTACCGGCTCGATTTCGCATACGGTAATGTGCTGGATGGTCGGAGCGGAGAAGAATGCATGACTGCGCCCTACAACTGTCACTAGAGTTAGGCTTGTCGTGCTGCCGCTCGATCCGGCTGGGCAGCTTTGAGCCGGAAATCGTTAGAAAGACGGTACCACAAGCGAGTCATCTCGCGTCCATCGGGCGCTACACCAGGGTTCTCCCTGGTATAGGTACGGATCAGAGATTTCTTGACTCCGAACACGGCATCGCTGTCGAGATACCGATCCCCATCGACGAACAAGTGCGTGATCAGCGTTTCGTATCCATCGGCGGCGATGAGGAAGTGTAGATGAGCCGGCCTGTAGGGATGACGGTTGGTCGCTTTCAGCATGTCGCCGACGGGGCCGTCATAGGGAATGGGATATGAGGTCGGCATCACCGACCAGAACTGAAATCGGCCGTCAGCGTCCGTGCGGAAGCGGGCACGCAGCCCGGCCTCTGTGCGATCGGCGTACTGGACATCGTAAAAGCCATCTGCATCGGATTGCCAGATGTCGACGATCGCATTTGCCAGCGGTTTCCCGTTGGGCGCGCAGACCGTGCCCTCGGCGTAGAGCGGATCGCCCTTCAAGCCCCCGGTGACATCGGAGCCAAGTGGCACTTCTGGCGGATTCTCGACGTAGAACGGTCCAAGTACGGTCGTCTCAGTGACGCCGTCGCGGTTGCGATGATTGATGGCGTCCACCAGCATTGAGATCCCGAGGGTATCAGATAGGAGGATGAACTCCTGACGCTTTTCGGTGCAGATCTGCCCGGTGCGGGTCAGGAACTGGATCGCGGCCATCCACTCATCGAACGTCGGCTCGACCTCGCGCACATACGCGTGCAAGTGCCGGACGAGACTGGTGATGAGCAGTTTGAGGCGCGGATCAGGCGTGTTACCAAACCGTTCGACGACGGCTTCGGTCAGATTCTCTTCAGTGAATTCTCGCATATGTTGACTCTATAGAAAATGAAGGCCGCGCGGCGCGAGCACATATCCGATCGCTCTGCCGGCGGTGAGGATACCAGCCCACAGCAGAAGAGACAGGAGAGCCGCGAAACGCACCTGTGCGTTTGGTGCTCCAGCCGGCATCAATTCGCCCGGCCGGTTGTAGACACGATTGCGAAATACCAGCGCATGAACGGCAACGAATGCGAACAGCAGCAGTTTGGCGCGGAAGTAAACATTGTAGTAATACTGCTCGGCCTTGCAAGAAAACAGAAGAAAACCGAGCGTTGCTGCAACCAGGAAGCCAACGCGCTTCGGCACTCTCAGGCTATCAATTACCGCCGGGGCGGAAATCTGCCGGGGAGTCCAGCCGAGCAGGGATAGATCCGTGAAAACGACCATTCCACCAAAAAGGGAAATCGCCGAGAGATGAAGAGCCAGAATCACCGGATACAAGTAAGCGGAACTGCGCAAGTACACGAAGAAGCTGAGGTTCTGGATCCATACTGATAACGTGAGAAGCATAAGGGCGATCAGCGAATGTGCAGAAGGTCACCGGCAATGAAAATACCGCAACATACGGTCGAGACCCAAACTGCCAGCGAGATACAGGCCACCACCTTACCGAGACCGGATGCCGTTCCCGGTCGCACCGCTTTTCTGTGAATCGTGTAATTGAGGGTAATTGCCAGAGATAAGCATGCCATCTTGATCAAGAAAGTGACGTTCGTATAGTACGAGTCGGGGTCGACCGAGAACAACATGAAGCCAGTAAATATCGCGACAATAAGTCCGCCGGCCATCCACAAACCAGTGTCCGAGGCCAGTTGCTGAGCACTTTGTTTGGGAAGAATCAGACCGAAGAGGCGAAAATCCATGAGGGCCGTCATTCCAATGGCTAACACAAAGCCGGCTATGTGAAAGCACTCGATGACGATGTAGTCGAGTTCGGAAAAGTTCAGCGGGTTCTCGACGGCCATCAGTTCTCAGCCCCGGAATGGCTATTTGTGGGTCGCGCCCGGCACGCCACCGGCAGGATTCCGAACGTTCCGGTTATACTGATCGACTTCGTCCATCGGCACGCATCGATCTTCGGCGAGTCCGGCCCAACCCGTACCCGCGGCGAGATCCGCGTCTGTGGCCAGGCGGAAGGTGTCTGTGTCGCTCTTCCAGGGCTGGGTGTAAATCCCAGGGTCGGTAAGGGTCATGTTCAGTTCGAGAACATTGTGAGCAGTGCGGCGCCAGCGCTCTTCCAAGCGCGCCTTGTCGCTGATCGGATATCCAAAGTGGTCGACCCATTGACGATCGTCCAAGCCTACCGTCGTAACCACCAGCGTGTCCCCGTCCCATTTCCCGACAGAATAGCCGTCCCATCTCGGCAGATATTCCTCGACTTTCGGGAGCGAGCGTCCGTCCAGCCAGATTGTCCGGTGATCCCAAGTCCACTCGAAACTCTGGAGAATCCGGTTCGGCGTAACGATCATCTCCATTGGCGCAGGGTCATACAAGAGCATTCGAATGAGGCCAAGGGGATTGCATGCTCCAACATAGTCATTGCCTTGCGCTGGAGGTATGGCCCGGCGCCGCCCCGCCGGAACCTTCTCATCGAGTGCTGCACGCGTTCCCACTGCGGCGCCATACGATGGCTTCTGCTCATCAAATTTCTTTTTGCCCTCTGGGGTCATGGGCGGTTCGTAGGTGGCGTTGAAACCATATTTATTGCCAAGCCATACTCCCGAAAGATCGCGTTTGTTATAGGGCAAATTGTCGGGTACGAGCGGGGCGGCGCCCCGTCCCAGGCTATTCCGGCTTGGCGCCGGCGCCTTACCACTCTTGGCGTCCTTACCTTGATTGTTGCCGACTTGCTGCGCGATGACTAAGCACGAAAGCAAAACGGCAACTGACGCAGCCACCCACACTGAACGATGAAGCATAGCTCTCTTCCCCAGTCGCTTCGGTTGGTGCTAGCGAGGGGTTGCCTCGCCGGCGGGCTGGCCCGCTCCATCGCCGCCACCTATTCGGCCCGTATCGAGAATCAGTTCGCCCTTCTCATTCCGGATATCCCGTACGCAGGCATTGAGGCCCCCAGCCCTGGATGTGGCGAGGGTCAATTCGACAACGGTCCCTGGTTTTAACGCCGCGTCAGAGCGCGTTTTCGTCCACCCTGCGCGCAGGAGGAACGTCGGATTGGTGATCAGTTCGGCGGTCCACCGCTCGGTTTCGCCTTTATCGTTCGTTCTATCAAACACCAGCCAAGGATGCGGATTCGCATACTTGAACTCAACCACGGTCGCCTTCGTCTTCCACAGATGCTCCATATCATACGAGATGGCACTGCCGTGATGAGCAGAAAGGGACGTGACCAGAGCAACGCAGCCAAAAGCCGCGAATAAGAACGCGGGTCTTGGACTCATTCGATTCAACATCTTGCGATTTCTCCTTTGCGATGCCGGCTGGAATTCCTGGCGACCACTGATAATATTCGAAAAATACTGTCACGGCAATGCCCAGTACAATACCTTGAATCGCGGTTTTCAGGTATTCTTCGCGGCAGCCACTGGGGAACGCAACCGTCCATCTAAAGACAACTTCGAGGTGCCGGTGCAGTTCAATATTTTGAAGCATCGCCGGCGCTCAACGCCCCTGCGGGTTCGCCCGCATGATAGACTTTGCCTCGGTGCGGATCGAGCCCTTTAGACCGATCGTCGCCTTGGCTTTCTTCGCCGCCGGCATTTTGCCGATCCTGCCGATCCTGGCCGATGGTGGGACCGAAGCCCGGTGGAGGAACCCTGGGGCGGATCGCGATCCGATTGCCCTATTCAATGAGACGATGGATCGGGGCGCCTTTATCCTTGCCCTTGAACCGACGGCGGGTTACCTGCGCTCAGTCCTGGAATACCTCAGGGTGCCGACTGAATCTCAAATCCTGGTTTTTTCGTCAGCTAGCTTTCAGGCCAAATTGATCGATCAGGAGAACCCTCGGGCAATTTACTTTAATGACGATATCGCCATAGCGTGGGTTCGCGGCAGCTTGTCAATCGAAGCTGCTGCAACTGACCCCGGTAGCGGCGTTGCGTTCTATACGCTCGACCAAAGCGCAGCTGGCAAGCCGCGGTTTCGGCGCGAAGGTTCCTGCCTCTCATGTCACCAATCGCAGCGCACATTCGGCGTCCCTGGTCTTTTTGTGCTCAGTGCTTCGCCCGATCACGAGGGTGGCGGCTTGGTTTCCGATCACCGAACACCGCTGACAGAACGCTGGGGCGGATGGTATGTGACCGGACTTTCAAGCGGATTCCGGCATTTGGGAAATCGAACTGGCCAGGGATGGCTTCAGTCCTTGTATGACCAGTTCGACAGGTCTGGATATTTGGCGGATTACAGCGACATCGTTGCACTCATGATTTTCGAACACCAGACGCAGGCCACGAATTTGATAACCCGACTCGCGTGGGAAATGCGGACAGGAGGATCCGAGCAGCAGTTGAACGATGCGGTCAATACGCTGGTGGATTATCTGCTTTTTGTTGATGAGTCGCCGCTGCCAAACCGGATTATCGGCACATCGGGTTTCCGTGAGAGATTCGAGACGCTTGGCCCGTTCGACCGGAGAGGACGGTCGCTTCGCCAATTTGACTTGCACCGCCGGATGATGTTGTATCCGTGCAGCTACATGATCTATTCAAAGGCTTTCATAGCACTGCCGTTGGCCGCGAAAAGACTCGTGTATGCCCGCATGCGAGACGTTCTGAACGGCCGCTCCAAGGAACCGAGATATGCGCGGATGTCACCCTCGGACCGCCAGGCAGTTCTCGAGATCCTTCGGGATACGAAGAGGGATTTGCCGCAATACTTCGGGCCGGTTTCCGCGGTAGAGCCGCGCGCTCGCATAAACCGACCATGAAGTGCCCGATTCAAAATATTGAACTGCGCTCTTGCGTAGCGCACCTCGTTCTGTCTAATGTTGGGTGATTCAGGAACCCCTATGACTCGGTCCGAGGCTTGCGCCGGGCAACGCGCGGCGACCTCCGCGTTCAACGATCGAAGATTTGGCCGGCTCGCGCGTCGGCTACGAGCCGGTCGTCTGCCGTGGGAAACACTGCGGGTGCGAGCTTTGGTGCTTTTCATGTTGGTTTTACCGGGGGTCATGTGCGCACAAGGTCGAGGGCGGGGCCCAGCCGGTCCGCCGCCCACTCCGAAGGCCGCAGCGCCGGTCGACCTGACCGGATATTGGGTTTCGATCGTCACGGAAGACTGGCGATGGCGTATGGTAACTCCACCCAAAGGAGATTACGCCAGCGTGCCACTCAATGCCGAAGGCCGGAAGGTCGCGGACGAATGGGACCCCGGCAAGGACGAGGCTGCCCGTGAGCAGTGCAAAGCTTACGGCGCGCCGGGCCTAATGCGTCTACCCGGCCGAGTCCACATTTCTTGGGAGAGCGAAACGGTTTTGCGGGTTGACACTGATGCGGGGACCCAAACTCGAACCTTTCACTTTGGCGCCCCAACCGGCACAGTAGCCGCTTTATCGTGGCAGGGCGTCTCAATCGCCGATTGGGAGACGACGCCGGCCGGCCGCGCCGCTTTCGGAGCGCCGGATGTTGGGGCGCCCACCGGCGCTCTTAAAGTGACAACCACCCACTTGCGGCCTGGGTATCTCCGCAAAAACGGCGTGCCCTACAGCGAGAATACGATCCTCACGGAATATTACAATGCGACGAAGGAGCCGAATGGGGATCAGTGGTTGATTGTTACGACGATCGTTAATGATCCGAAGTATTTGAATCAGTCCTTCATCACGAGCACTCATTTCAAAAAAGAGCCGAGCGCCGCAAAGTGGAACCCGACGCCATGTAGCTCTCGCTAGTACAGGTCACGCGTGAGGTCTTGAACGATGAACAACATTATTCGGAGAGCTCTGATTGCAACAGCCCTTGTCTACGCTAGTGCATTACCAGCGTTAGCACAGCAAGGTGGCCGCGGCCCCGGTTTCGGCCCACCGGGTCCGCCGCCGAAGCTTACCAAGATTAAGGACAACATTTACCTGGTCGAGAACCAAGCGGCGAAGATGTCGGATCTGGTGGCGTACGGCGGGAATGCCACGATTTACCTCAGTGATA
>PSRJ01000053.1 GCA_003175985.1 Terriglobia bacterium | reverse complement strand
CGGTTCGGCATGGCTAAAGCCATGCCCTGATACAATGCTCTCAAAGCTTAGCGGTACGCGCCAGGCCAAGCCGGCCGGCGATTTCCACTAACTCGGCCAGTGAGCCGGCTTTCATTTTTTGCATCACCCGGCCTCGATGTGCTTTCACCGTAATCTCGCTGATGCCGAGCTCGCCACCGACCTGTTTATTCAGAAGTCCTCTGACTACTAGCGCCATCACCTGCCGTTCGCGTTCGCTAAGGGATGCGTAGCAATCGCGGAGTTCCTGCAATTCTGCGCGTTCTTCGAGAGCAAGGCGGCTGCGCTCGAGGGCTTGCCGGATCGCGCTCAACAGAGTGTCATCGCTGAATGGCTTGGTCAGGAACTCCACCGCGCCGGCTTTCATGGCCCGGACGGACGAGGGGATGTCGCCGTGGCCGGTGATGAAGATAATCGGCATGTCGGGCCGTTCGCCCGTGATCCGCTTCTGCAAATCAAGACCGCTGAGGCCCGGAAGGGATAAATCGAGAATCAGGCAGTTTGGAACAATTGCTCGCGGCCGGGAGAGGAACTCGTCCGCGGATGCGAAGATCTCAGCCTGCCAGCCTTCGTGGCGAATCAACAATTCCAGGGATTCGCGCACCGACACATCGTCGTCAACAACGAATACGATGGGCGTGGTCTTAGACATGTCAGTCCCGGCGCCGGGGAATGGAAAATGAGAACGTAGCACCCGGTCCGTCATTCGGCTCCGCCCAGAGGCGGCCCTGATGTCTTTCGATGATCGAGCGGCTGACAGACAGCCCGATTCCCATGCCATCGTCCTTGGTTGTATAGAAGGCTTGAAAGAGTTTGCCCGCGGCTTCAGGTGTAAAGCCGGATCCAACGTCCTTTACTGTGAGGCGCACCTGATCACCTGCATCCCGTTCCGTTCTGATAAGCAACTCCCTCGGACGATCGTCTACCGCGCTCATCGCGTCAGAAGCATTCCGTAACAGGTTCAGGATAACCTGCTGGAGCTGGACACGATCGCCGGTGACGGGCGGGAGGCCATCCGCAAGTTCCGACTGTAGGATAACCCGATTCCTCTGAAGATCGCTCAAAGACAAGGCAATCACCTCTCGCGCGGCCTCATTGAGATCCAGCGGCTCCAATGTGAACTCCGTGTTGCTGTACAAAGCACGCAATCGCTTGATCACATCCGAGGCGCGGTTGGCATCACGGATGGTCCGGCGCGCTGTTTCGCGCGCACCGTCGACGTTCGGAGTATCGCCGCTCAACATCCGAAGACATGTGCCGGCGTTGGTGACGATGCCGGAGAGCGGCTGGTTGATTTCGTGGGCGATTGATGCGGTGAACGCGTTCAGGGTCGACACTCGCGTTACATGGGCAAGCTCGGCACGGGCTTTGTTCAGGGCCTCCTCGGCAAGCTTGCTTTCCGTTACGTCCTGAAGAGCGCCGACAAACACGGGCCGTTCCTCGACCTGCTCGATCACATGAGCGATACCGCGCACATATTTCACGGCGCCGCCGGCGGGCACAATCCGGAATGCGAAATTCACATCCAGACCGGTCATGCCTTGCGCTATCGTGGCCTCGAAGGCGGCCAGGTCGTCGGGATGGATGATGTCCCGAATTCGTTGTACAGTCACCTTCGTCGCGGGATCGAACTCAAAAATGCGGCAGGCTTCCTCGGACCAGTTGTGTTCATCTCCCAGCAAGTCGGTGATGAAGCTACCCGTTTTGCTCAATCTTTGTGCGTCAGCGAAACTGTTGTAGGCCCTCCTGAGTTCGGCCTCCGCGCGTTTCCGGTCATCTATGTCTGTAAGCAGGAGATACCAGGCGGTGATCGTGCCTTCCTCATTCCGCACCGGAAATCCGCGAACCTGGAACCATCGGTAAGTGCCATCCGCCCGCCGGCAACGATGCTCAACGTCATAGATCTGGCCAGATTCGATGGATTTTGTATGCGCATCGATTACTCGGGGAAGGTCATCAGGATGAACGGAATCGATGAGGGCCCAGTTCTTGAGCTCCTCACTTGTGTTACCGAAATACTCCAGGGTCTGGCGGTTGAGAAACTCGACCTCGCCCAGTGCACCTGTCGTAGCCACGAGCCCCGGAATGTTGTCGACGATTTGCCGCCAGGAGACCTCGCTTGCACGCAGGGCTTCCTCTCTACGCTTATGATCCTCGATATCTAGATTGGTTCCGTACCATCTGACGACTTTCCCCGCGTCGTCCCGGAACGGATTCGCACGAAACAGGAACCAGCGATAGGAACCATCGAAACGCCGGAAGCGCGCTTCAGCCTCTCCTGGCTGTTGGGAAGCGATGACGCCTTGCCATGCAGCCATCAACCCATCCAGGTCGTCAGAGTGGACCGCAACTGTCCAGCCCCAATCCATCGCCTGTTCCGCAGAGAGTCCGACGTAGTCGAGGTAGTACTGGCTGAAGAAATCGGCCGAACCATCCGCACGCGCCGACCAGGCGACCGCCGGAATCGTGTCGATGATCAATTTGAGATTGCGTTCGTTTGCGCGGACGGCATCCTCGGCGCGCTTCCGGTCATCAATATCCGTTAACAGCCAGCACCACCGAACGATCTCGCCGTTGCCATCGCGGAGGGGAACGCCGCGACTCTGAAACCAGCGATAGACGCCATCCGAGCGCCGCAGACGGTGTTCGCTATCGTAAGGAGCGCCGGACTCCATCGATCGGCTGAACCGCTCGATCTCGCGGGGCAGATCCTCGGGATGCACCATACCGTTCGTTCCCCACTGCCTGACCTCCTCTATGGTTGCGCCGAAGTATTCGAGCAGGTAGCGATTGGCCATTTCAATTTCACCCGTCTTCGCCAGCAGTGCGACCGGCCCTGGAATGTTATCGATGATCCGCCACGATACGGGTTCGCTACTGTCCGATGGGAGTGGGGCCGCCATGTCCAATCACCTTAGAAATCGAATCGCGCGACCAGTTGAATCTGACGCGCAGTGCCGACGGTGGTGAATATTCGGCCGGCGTTGTTCGCGAAGTTGCCGGCTGGATCCTGGAAGACGGTGTCTCCGTTTCCTCCCAGAGTGAGTGGGCTTTGCGTGTTGCTCGGGACCGCGAAATTCGGGTGATTGAACAGATTGTAGGCTTCCGCTCCAAACGTAATCTTCGTGCCTTCCTTTAATTTGAAGCCCTTTTGCAGCGCCAGGTCGAATTGCGCGAACCCGGGGCCGTGCAGGATATTACGCCCAGCATTGCCGAACTGACCGGGAGGCGGTAGCGCAAATGCGCTCGGATTAAACCAGCATGACGGAGAACCCGCTCTATCACCGTTCGGACATGCACCCGTATAAGGATTGCCAGCCAGGTCCGGCCGCTCCGAAGTCAATAGGGACTGCAAATCTGCATTGTCGAACGAAAGCACTGGAGTGAAAGGGAGGTTGCTGTGAACGCTGGCAACCGCGGAGACCTGCCAGCCGCCGAAGGGACGTCCGCTTCCAAAAGGCAAATCATAGACAACAGCCGCAACGAAATTGTGCCGGATGTCGAATGCCGACCGCCCCCGGCTTCCCTTGCGATCGTCCGGATCTTGAGTGGTGGGCGGTTCATTTTCGGATTCTATGGAGAAATTGCTGGAAGCATCATCTATGGAATGGGACCACGTATAAAACAACTGCCAGGACAGATTGTGCGCGTACTGTTTCGAAACTGAGACCTGGAATGAATTATAGAAGGACTGTGCGTCGGTTAGCTCAGCTAGCAGAGGTGAAGGCATGTTCGGATTGTAGCGGTGGCCCAACGCCGGTTCGAACGCGTTCTCTTCCGTTTCGCGGGCGAGGTGATTGCCGCGCGCCCCAAAATATCCCGCGCTGAGGATCGTTCCCCGAGCGATTTCCCGTTGGAGGTTGAGATTGTATTGCAGCGCGTACGGGAACTTCGGGTGGTAGGTCGTAGCGAGGACATCGATCGGCTGGGTTAGGACAGCATTCTGGGGGTGGAGAAAGCTAGGGAACACAAAAGAAGTCAAGCCGAAAAAAGGAGGGAGAAACCGGTCGACACTAAAAAGGAGCACGGGGAGTTGATCGCGAAAAACGCCCGCCCGGCCTCGGAGCACGGTCTTGCGGTCACCGAAAATGTTCCAGGCAAAGCCGGCCTGAGGAGAGAACAGATCCAGGGGTGTCCCGGCAAATACCGGGCCAACAGTTGGCCCGGAATCGATCGCTGGGTTGCGGATCGTAGAGAGACGTCCGTGCGTCTCGGACGGATTGGAGTAGAAGTCGTACCGCAGCCCAAAATTGACCGTCAGATGCGCGCTTACTCGCCAGAAGTCTTGCGCAAACCCGGATACAACGCTCTGGCGGTAACTGCGGTGGGAGTCGTACCTGGAGGGGTCAGGCCCCACGTACGACAGAGGCAAGGCTTGCAGGAAGAATTCGAGAGCAGGGTTGTTGCTCTGCGCTTGCAAACCGAAGGGACTCAGATCCTGGAAGGTATACAAGCCATTCACTCCAAAATCCAATGGGCCATTGGATTGAATTCTTCGGAACTCCGCGCCGAATTTCAAAGTGTGGCGCCTCATGGTATGGGAAAGCTGATCCTGAAGTTGGTAAACGGTGGAGAAATCGCCCAGGGGAATTACCGCGCTATTGCCTAACAGACTCATCCCCGCAATGTCGATCGTTCCGAACGGTCTGCCAGGCGCCAGAGAAATAGAAAGGCCGGGATGCGCATCAGGGATTGAAGTAGACGCGGCCGTGCGGTTGATCCCGAATCGCAGTTCATTGAAGACGTCATGTCCGAGGCTCCTCCGGTCCTGAACCGTGAAGTACTGATTGCGGGCTTCGTGAAGGGTTGGGAACCCTGGAACGTAACTTCCAGGCGGTGTCCCGAAATAAGGGACCAGGGAAGAACCGTCATCCATGATGTACCGCGCGAACAGCGAATGCGTATTTGAGAAGTTGTGATCGATACGGACCATACCATGATCCTCACGAGTGTTGCCCTTGTCGGCGGTGATCAGGTCGCCGGTTCCGTTCCCATTGTCCGCTCCATTCGAAACGGGAAGTAGGTTCAGAAACTGCCGTGCCCGAGGATCGATCGGAAAGGCGACGCACCCATTTGGAGAAGCGTTGGTACAGCTAGACGGGTCGCCGGCGGACGGCAGCAAACCTCGATGGGCAAGCGCGTCCGGCACGGTAGCGATTGCCGTGGATGCCTGCACTTCACGAAACCCCTCGTAGTTTGCGAAGAAGAAGGTGCGATCATGGACCAACGGACCTCCGATGTTCGCACCGAACTGGTTGTGCACAAATGGCGGGATCGCGAGGCTACCCAAATCAAAATAGTTCCTGGCATCGAGCGAAGCGTCACGATGGAATTCCGTCAACGATCCATGGAAGCGGTTACTTCCTGATTTGGTTACCAGTTCGATGACGCCGCCTCCATTTCCCCCGTAGTCCGCATTGACGGTTTGGCTCAGGACACGCACCTCCGCCAATTCATTCAGGCCGAGAAAAAGCCCGGAAGCACCCGCCGGCGAAAAGCCGAAGACCGGATCATTGGCATCGATCCCGTCAATCAGAACGTTAGTCCAACTCGGACGCATACCATTAATCGATACCTGCGCAGCCTTGCCGCTCGAAAGCAATGAAGGGGCACTACTGGGAGTAGGGGCAACGCCGGGCTCCAGGACAACCGCACTAAAGAGGTCGCGCCCGTTGAGGGGGAGTTCGGCCAGGCTGTGCTCTGCAACGAGTCCACCGACGGTCGAAGTCGTATTGTCAATGGCGGCAATGCTGGCGGTGACCGACACTTGTTGTGGCTGGTCGCCTATGGCCAGTGAGACATTGATCATAACGTCGGAAGCCGAAGTAAGCGCAACGCCTTCCCGAACCTGGGTTCGGAATCCAGTTTTTTCCATCCGAAGAACATAGGTTCCTACCGGCAAGCCGGCCAGACGGTAATGACCCGTCAGGTCAGAAAGGACTTCACGTTTCAATCCGGTGCTTTGGTTAACAATTGTAACGACAGCCTGCGGCACCACGGCGCCACTTGGGTCGGTGATGGTGCCGAAAACGGTCGCGAGCTGGGTTTGGGACCACGCAATTGCTGAGAATAGGGTAAATAATATCGGCGCGCCCCACGGCAAAGCTCGAAATCGCGTGCCGAATCCAATCAAAACCCTAACAGGCATACTTCTCCCTTCTTTGGAACCTGCAAAGACACACCACCACTACTATTTTGCAGTTCCTTCCGGAATACAGTGCCAAAACGCTGCTTGCGAACCTAAGACGAGACTGCTGCTCTAAGCGCGTTCAGCAGGTCTTGGCAGCGGACAGGCTTAGACAGGAAGCCCTTCGCGCCCATTTTTAGCGCCATCTCGCGATTCGGATCCGTGGCGTTCGCGGTGACGAATACGATTGGAGGACCAGCTCCGTTGTTGCAAAGGCGACGTTGAAGCTCCAGGCCGTTCTCGCCGGGTAATTGTATGTCTAAGATCAAACAGGCTATATCCACGATCAGACAATCCGCATCGCGGTCAGAATTCGATGCCAGGAATTCCTCCGCTGAGGCGAACCCCTCAGCCGAGTAGCCTGCGGATTCCACACAGTCGCACAGACTTTCACGCACCAGCGCGTCGTCATCAACGACGGCGATGTGTGCTTTCGATGTTTTCTTCATCCATGCCAGCCGCTAGTTTCTATTGAGGTTTACTACCCTCAAGCCGAATACTAGCTGCGTTGCGAGGGGAAGTCTATTCTACTTTGGTCGAACCTGGCGGCGGAGGGGCCTTCAGTTTTTCGGCCATGCGTACGAGATCGGCCAATGACGCAGCCTGCATCTTGCGCATCACACGGCCACGGTGGACTTTGATGGTCATTTCAGTAGTGCCCAACTCGCCGGCGATCTGCTTGTTTAACAAGCCGGCGACGACCAGCTCGAAGACCTGGCGCTCCCGTGGGGTCAGCGTTCCGAGCCGTTCCTGGAACTGGCGGGTGTCTGCTCTTTGGCCACGGAGTTTGTCATCACGCAACAAAGCCTGCCTGACGGCGTCGAGCAGATCCTGCGGGCGAAACGGCTTCGTCAAGAATTCCACTGCGCCCGCCTTCATTGCCCGCACACTCTTGGGGATATCGCCGTGTCCGGTGAGAAAGATGATAGGCACCTCCTTGCCCGAAACGGCAAGCTCGGCCTGAAGATCGAGACCGCTCAGACCGGGTAGTTCAATGTCGAGAATCAAGCAGGCCGAAGCATCAGGACGTTTGGCGCGCATGAACTCGGGCGCCGATCCGAACGCTTGCACTGGCAAACCGGCCGAACCGAGCAGGTCTGAGACAGAATCGCGAACGAGCGGATCGTCGTCGACCACGAACACGATGCTCTGCGGCTCGCTCATTGGTCCGATTTTATGGGGAGGGTGAAATGGAATACAGCCCCGTGGGGCTCGTTCTTCTCCGCCCAGAGCAGTCCGCCGTGGGTTTCGATAATCGATCGGCTGATCCGCAATCCCATTCCAATGCCATGGGCCTTGGTCGTGAAGAAAGGGGTAAACAAGCGGCTGGCCTGTTCCCGATCGATTCCCGGGCCGGTATCTGCTACGGATACCAGAAGTTCGCGCTGATTCGGAAAAGCTGATCGAAGGACGAGCGACCTGGGGTCAGAATCCAGAGCGGCCATAGCCTCAAGACCGTTCATCATCAAATTGAGAATGACTTGCTGCAATTGAACCCGATCGCCATGGACCGAAGGGAGCCCAACGGCAAGTTCAGTCCGCAACGAGATATTCTTCAGTTGCGCCTCACGATCGACAAAGGCGATCGTTTCTTCGATTACCTCGTTCACGTCCACGGCTTCAGCGATTGAACTGCGCTTCTGGAACAGGCCGCGAATGCGCAGCACGATCTCGCTCGCCTGGGTTGCAGCTTGAACAATCCGGCTTGCCGCGGCGCGAGCTTTGTCCAGGTTCGGAGGCTCATGCGCCAGCCATGCCGCACAACTGTCACCGCTGCTGACGATCGCGGCGAGGGGCTGGTTCACCTCGTGAGCGATTGAAGCCGTAAGCTCGCCCATCGTCATCACGCGATTGACGTGTGCGAACTCTGACTGCGTTTTGCGCAGGTCTTCCTCCGTCTGCCGCAGTTTCTCTTCTGCTTCTTTCCGGTCCTGAATGTCGGTAATTAAGTTGCACCATCGGAGAATAC
>PSRJ01000318.1 GCA_003175985.1 Terriglobia bacterium | reverse complement strand
TGTTTCCCGCATCCAGCTTAGCCTTTTCCCACGAGCCGTTGTCGACCTGCACTTCCACCGATTTCAATGGGGAACCGTCGTTCAGGACGAAGCCGATAATCTCATGCGCGCCGTTGGTCTTACGCACGCGGGCGATCACCGATTTCAACTGCATCCGCGTCACTTCGGTCTCCACCCACTGCGTCTGCGGATCGTCGTCCTTGCCTGTACCGCCGACGCCGCGCAGCGACCGGTACCAGCGAGCCTGATAGTTGCCCAGGAAACGTTCTTCCTGTAAATGCACCTCGGCGAGCCACTTCACGTTCGACACGCCATACCAGCCCGGCATAATCAAGCGCACCGGGAAGCCCTGCTCGCGCGTCAAGGGTTCCCCGTTCAGCGCATAGGCGACGAACGGTTCCGGCTTCATGGCATTCTCGAGCGTGATACTGCGCCCGAACTGCTGTTCCAGTTTGAACGTCTGCTGCCGGAAGACGATATCCTGCATGCCCCGATCGGTGCCAAAGAAGACAACCTCGCGCGCTTTCGGATGGAGCCCGGCCTGCTTTAACAGCGTGTTGAGGCGGACACCCGTAAACTTGCCGCACGAAGAAAGGCCCTCCATCGAACGCGGGCTGTTCCCGGAACACTCGTAGCCGGCGACCAGATCAGCCGGTTTCATCGCGCGCAGGTCGTTCAGGGTCAATTCCAACGGCTTGTTGACCATGCCCGAGAATTTCAGACGGTACGCGGCGGGATCGATTTCCGGCCGGTTGAAATGATTGATGGCGAAGAACTGGTCTTTGGGCGTGATCAGGCCATCAATCTTACGGATGTCCAGCATGCGCGTAGGAGCGTTGGGATTGTTGGGGGCGAAGTTCTTCGGGATGTCCGTAAAGGGGACATCGGTATCGCCCTCGGCCAACGCGGGGATCGCCCATTCCGGAACCAGCGCCAGAAGACCGGCTGCGGTCAGCCCGCGCCTCAGTGTTTCGCGGCGTGTCATCTCATTGGACATCGCTATTCTCCTCTCGTATAGCGAGCTATTTTATCGAATCGGCGGCTCGCCCACTACTTCTTCGCCTTGCCGTTGGTTTTCCTCGGGGGAACGTTCTCATCCGTCCAATTGAGGATGACATCGGCCACTTCCAGATTATTGGTCCCGAGCATCATCATATGGGTGGTGCCTTTGAAGACGGGATTGCCAAGTTCGTCCAGCTTGATATATTCGGCCTTGGCTGTTCCGTGGCCGGCGGCGCGGCGCGCATTGATGGCATCCACGGTGGTCTGGCACACCTCGCTGGTTGGCGTGTAATCGCCCTTGAGCGCCATGTAGGGGATGTTGTCGAAGTCCTCTGCCTTGAGCCCGCTGTTGGGGAGAGAGCAGGAGCCTTCGATGGTGATCAGTCCTTTGAGCATGTCCAGGTGCCCGTGCTCCTTGAGGATGCGCGCCATGTGATGCCCCATGATTCCGGATTGCGAATGAGTGGCCACGATCGCGCCGCCGAGTTTCTCCACCAGTGCGGCGAGGTTCTGTGGAGTCCAGGTATTGGCGGGCGCAATCTCCTTGGGATCGCACACGTCGCAAACCGAACCGGGAAGTGTCACTTCGGCGTTCGGCACCAGTTGTTTGTAGTATTCGAGGGCATAATAGTTCGCCGGACCTCCGGCTGCTTCTCCGAGGGCGCCGGCGCGTGCCACCACGTTAGGATCGACAGCATCGATCGGATAGGCGGGACGGTAATCGTCGGAGTGGAGCGCGTCGTCGGTGGGCGGGTCCCCGGGATCTCCATGACGAATCAGCTTGCCGTTCAGAATCGTGGAGCCGGCCGGGATCAGGTGCCCGAACCATGCGGTCCACGCGCCGTTGTCCGTGATCCGTCCGAAGGCGGGGATCTTGGCTACACCACCGTTCACGTTTCCGCCCTTCACCATTACGGCCGCTTCATGCAGAACCGATTCGTCGAAGCCGGAGCGTCCGCGGCCCGATTGGTCCACAAGATAGGTTGAGATTCCCTTCCGGACGAAATAGGGATACCAGCCTTCGCGTCCATCGGGGGTGGATTCCAGGCATGCCGCGGTATGACTCGACCCATGCACCATGATCACGGGCGGCATGTTGCGTTTCTTATTCTGGGGAATCTGAAACTGCACATACATCTGCCCGATCATGATCTGGCTGGGCCCGGCGGGCTGTGTGGCAGTCGGCGGCGCGGCCGATGTAGCCATGGTGGCGTAATTCGTCACCTTGGGGATACCGCCCACGAAGAAGCTGCCCTGGTCTTCGATCACCAGCGGCTTGGTGAGAAACTTCTTCATCTTCTGCCCTTCGAGCGTGGCGGCGCCGGCCGCCACCGCGAGCAGCAGGATGGCAAACAGCAACCGCCAGCCGGCGGTCCGTAGGGAATGGCTCTGAGATCGCATGGAGAACCCTCCTTTAAATTGAAAGCAATGTGCTTGTATCAGTGCTGATTATACAATTGCGGTGAACCCCGGTCGAAGCGGGTTACGTTTCCGCTGTGAAGCCGAACAGAACTCCAGGCTGCTTTTGGGTTGAACGGTAAACTACCAGGGCCTACTGCTACTCCACGAACAGGTAGTCGTCTCGGGGGCCGCATCCCTGTGTTTCTGACGGCGTGCGCGATGCGTGTCGCTCCATGGAGGCGGTAAGATCGTGTGGAAGAGCATGGGTGACACACGCATCACTATTGAGCCCGGGAAGAGATCCGGCCAGCCGTGCATCCGGGGTCTTCGAATAACCGTCTGGGACGTGCTCGGCTGGTTGGCTTCCGGCAAGAGCGAAGACCAGATCATCGAAGACTATCCCGAATTAGAAAAGGATGACTTCCTAGCAGTCTACGAATACGCGGCGCGAGTGGGGCGGCGTGTGGCATTTTGAAACTTCTTTTTGACGAGAACCTTTCCCGCAAGCTGGTCCCAATCCTCGCGGACTTATTTCCCGGTTCCTCGCACGTCTTTTTTGAGTCGTTGCTTCAGAACCCGGATACGGCTGTGTGGGAGCATGCCAAAGTTCACGGCTTCACCATCGTGACCGCCGATGCAGACTTTTATGAACTCTCCATCACTTTCGGGTGCTGATCTTGAGACCTTGACCGGCCGGTAAGTCGTCAAATACAATTCACCTCCGCACTCCGTTCCGATCGAAAATTACATTCCGCGTTCATGATCCCGTCATATTTCAACCGGATAATCACGGGTGACATGACACCGTCGATCTTAAGCAAGCGAAAGTCCGACCGCCGCTACCCGATTGCTTTGCCCGTCCGCTACGCTGCCCGCGAGGAAGGAGTGATCTTCGCCAAGGGAACGGGACGCACGTCCTCGATTGGGGGGAAGTCCATTGTATTTGTGACCGAGCAGCCCCTGCTGGTTGGCTTGAACGTGGATCTCACAATGGATTGGCCCGCCCTCCTCGACAATTCGGTCCCCCTTCAGATCGCTATCAGGGGAAAAATCGGCCATGCGGAGGGGAATCAGGTCTTGTTACAGATCAGCGGCCACGAGTTCCGGACTCGTGCTGCCCGGATCGCCGCCTCGAAAACGACCTCGCTGGCCCGCTCGATTGTTTCGTTAACGTAGCGATTCACTTTCGCGTCAGTTCATCGTACAACTGGCCGTAGAACTGGGGATTAAACTGCCAGCCCAGGTCGTCGGTCTTCACTTGTGTGGCGAGTGTGTCCCTGGTGGCGCCGGCTTTGATGGCTTCCGAGGCGCGGCTCACGACCGCGGCAAATTTCGCCCGGTACGCCTCGATTTCGGCACGGGTCTTGGGCTCTCCACGGCCAGGAATCGCCATCTCGAAATCCAGCTTCAGCACGCCATCCAGAATCTGCGTCCACTCGACTGCGCTGCCTCCGTTGGCGAAATCGGCGATCGGCGTAGCATCGGTGATCTGATCGCTGACCATCACCACTTTCAGATCCGGGAAGTACACCATTGTGTCGTCTCCCGTGTGCCCGCGTCCGAAGGAGTGCGCATCCACTTCGGCGCCCCCGAACTTCAGCACGTAGTCTTTGGCGAAAGTGACTGTCGGCAGACCCGGTATGTCTTTCGTCCGGGGATCGCTTGCCATTCGCGTTTTCAGAGCATCGAGCGCCACTACCTGAGCCCCTGCGTCGATGAATTTCTGATTGTTACCGACGTGATCGGGATGGTGGTGGGTGTTGAGCACAAACTTCACCGGCAACGCGGATACCGACCGGATCTCCTCCATCACGCGGTTGTAGTTCTCGTCGCTGGGATTCTTGGTATCCACGACGATCAAACCATCCGGAGTCACGCGAATCAGGGTATTGGCGCCGCCGCCCGTAATCATATAAAGGTTCGGTTTCAACTGTCGGATCTTTTCGACGGTTTGCCCGGCTGCTGGCCCACGCCCGCCTCGCCCGCCGGCAGGCGGCCCTTGAGCCCAGAGACCCGACGCCATCAGCGAAGCCGCGAGCAAAAGACTTGAAACCGCTTGCTGACGCGCGCGGCTCAGAAGCGGCCGTTCGAGTTTGAAAGCACTTACCGAGCCGCGACCGTAAGGGAGCGCTGCCCGTTTGGCCTCTTCGCGCGTACCGCTATGCATAACCCTCCTGGACGAAACCATCTGTTGATTGTACACAGTGATAAGATTGTTGGCCATGACCGTGAAATCCTGGTTCCTTCTGGGAATTGCCGCATTCACGCTAATGCCGGCAGGTCTTCGGGCAGCAGGCTGTGGCCAGATCAAAGTCGATGCGACTGACGCCGTGGCCGCGGCTCCGCAAAACCACAAAGTGATCCTGGAAAACGACATGGTGCGCGTTCTCGAGGCCACTGTTCCGCTGCATAGCAAAGAACTCCCGCATACCCACCCCTGGCCAAGCGTGTTCTTCGAACAGACTTCGCCAAAGGAGCAGCCCTGGCAGACTGTAAACATCCGCTGGTCACAGGGCGGCCCGAGCAAGGGGTTCCCGGATGCCGACCGCGACCGGCACAATCTTCTCATCGAAGTGAAGAACGTGGACTGCCAACCGGCGGCCTCGGCGCCATTACCCGATACCGACGCAGTGAAAATCCACGACCCGAATATTACGGTTGCTCTCGAGAATTCCTACGTCCGGGTGCTCAGCGTGCGAGTCCCACCAGGAGAAAAAGAGCCGTGGCATACGCATACCTGGCCAGCGGTCGTGGTGTATTTCCGGTTGCCTCCGTCGCGCCGCCTGTTGCAGGATGGAACCACCGTTCCGCGCGCCGAATTGAAAGAAATGCAGATCTCGTTCGATGCCAACAGCCAGCCGATGCATTCTGTGGAAAATCTCGGCACAGTCTTGTATCAGGCATACCGCGTGGAATTGAAGCCGACGACGAAGACGCCGGTAACGCAGGCGGCAGCGCGCTAGAAATTACTCCAGCGCGAATGCGCTGAGCCCTGAACTGACAATCACGACGTACTGCTTGCCGTCGCGCCCCATATAGGTCATCGGGTTGGTATGGCCTTCGGCATCCAGCCCGGTCTCCCAGACCTGTTTGCCGGTCTTGGAATCGAATGCGCGAAAGCGTTTGTCGATCGTGCCCGCGATAAATATCAGGCCGCCTGCTGTCGCGATCGGACCCCCTTGCCCGAACGCTCCGGTGTTGTGGACTCCTTTGGCTTCCATGGCATCCATCGTGCCCAGCGGGACGCGCCATGCGATGTCGCCACTGCCCGCGTTTACCGCCATCAGTTCCGCCCAGGGCGGCTGCTGGCATGGCATCTGCGTGGCCGGATCCCAGAAGCGCGCGTTGAAGGAACCTGCGCCCAGCGGACTGAAGCGGCGATAGGCCACCGCGTCGCCCTCCTTCGATTTATCGAGGCGTCCCATACCCGCGACGTTGCGTGCATTAACGAAGACATATCCCAGCCGGGGATCGACTGCGACGCCCCCATAGTTCGGCCCACCCTGCTGCCCGGGGAAGATGATGCGGAATTCCTTGCTGCTATAAGGCGTGTAGGGGCCTTCATTGTGGATGCCGCCGATTTTCTCGGCCAGGTCGCGGCAGTATTTTTCGTGCTCGGGCTCGCCCGTGAAAATCTCCTCCGGTTTCATACTGACCCGCGCTAGAGGAGGCGGCTTCATCGGGAACGGCTGCGTCGGCCAGGTCTCTTCGCCCGGAACATCGGTCTGCGGGACCGGGCGCTCCTCCACCGGATACACCGACTTGCCTGTCTCCCGATCGAGGAAGAACATCAGGCCCGGCTTGGAGACGGCCACGGCAACGGGAATCTTTTTTCCACCGCGCACGATATCCATTAGTGTCGGCGCGGCCTCGGCGTCGTAATCCCAAACGTCGTGGTGCGTAAGTTGAAAGTGCCAGCGAACCTTCCCGGCCGCGGCGTCGAGGGCCACGATGGATGAGGAGTAGAGGTTCTGCCCGTGCCGCGCCGCCCCGTAATATTGCGCGGCCGGCTGACCGATGGGAAGAAACACAACGCCGCGCTGCGCGTCCACGGTGGCGGCGCCCCAGTTGGCGGGCGATCCCGCGCTAATCCAGTTGTCCTTGGGCCAGGTCTCATAACCCGGCTCGCCGGGGTGCGGAATCGTATGAAAGGTCCAGACGAGTTTGCCGGTGCGGAGGTCCCAGGCGCGGACGTCCATGGCCGGCCCGTCGGGGTCATCTTCCTTGCCTTGCGCCCCGGTGATGATCAGGTTGCGATAGATGACTCCCGGAGAGGCCATGTGATAGGCCGCATTCGGGAACTTCTCCGTGACGCCCGCGCGCAGATCGACTATGCCTTCTTTTCCGAATCCCGGAACCAGTTTGCCGGTCTTGGCGTTTAACGCGATGAGCCGCCCGTCACTTGTGCCGGCAAGAATTTCCGCCGGGCTGGATTGATCCCCTTGCCAGTAGGTCACGCCGCGAAGCGGCGCCGCCGCGGAGCCCAGTTCGTATTTCCAGACCTCTTTTCCGGTTTCCGGCTCCAGCGCGACGATCGTGTGATGTAGGGTCGGGGTGAAGAGAACACCGCCGGCCATGATCGGCACTGCTTCGGTGGCCGTCAATGCACGGGTCCCAGGGTTGAGATCGATTTTGCCTGGGTCGATGCCGTATTGCCAGGCAAGCTTGAGTTTCCCAACGTTGCCGGTATTGATCTGATTGAGCGGAGAGTAGCGTTGGCCGGCCGCGTCGTGGCCATACACCGGCCAGTCGGTCTGAGCCTGAAGGACAGGGAAGAGCAGGAGAAGAGTTGCGCAAATCTTCATAGCAGCCTCGATCTACTTCGCCGGCGGCACGAACGGCAGTGTCTGGGCGAACAACCAGCATAGGAAGAATACCACCGGGGCGAGCACCAGGAGTTGCAGCACCGTATACCCGACCAGGTCCCGCGGGCGAATCTTCAGAATGCCGACCAGCGGCAGCATCCAAAAGGGGTTCACCAGGTTCGGCAGCGCCTCCGCGGCGTTATAGATCTGCACGACCCATCCCAGGTGCACCTGGTTGCTGATGGCGGCCTGCAATACATATGGCGCTTCGACGATCCACTTGCTCCCTCCCGAAGGAATAAAGAGTCCGAGCACCGCGGAATAGAGCGCTACCAGCAGTGGATAAGTATTGTGGGTGCTGATATCGGCAAAAAAGTGAGCCATCTTCGCGGAGAGGCCCGTGCCCACGATCATCCCGAAGATCATGGCGTAAAACGGAAACTGCAGGAGCACGCCGCCGGTTGCCGGAATGCACTCCGTCACGGCACGCACAAAATTGCGCGGGCGCCAGTGCAGCAGCAGTCCGAGCGTAATGAAGATCAGGTTGTAGGTATTCAGGTCCAGCGCTGCCGCCGGCCCCTGCGGCGAAGTTCGAAAGACGTTCACCAGGTAGCAGCCAAGGATAAGCACGATGATGATCGTAAGAATGGGACTGTATTCCAGCCACTCGCCGGGCCTGGTCCGCGGATCCGCTTTGCCGTGGCCTTCCTCAAAAACAATGCCGTAAGACTCCGCCGTGCGGACGTGTTCGGGCGGCGGCGCGGAGAGATACGCGGTCAATACGGCCAGCACCATTAAGATGATGGCCATCACCATGCTCTGCCAAAGAAAGATCGTCTGAGCGAGCGGAATCAAGCCGCTGATATTGAGCAGAGCAGGCGGTATGGAGCTTTTGGTCGCCATCAACAGGGCAGCCGAAGAGGACAGGCCGAGAGCCCAGACGGCTCCATTGCCGAGATAGCCGGCCGCGCCGGCGGCGCGATAATCGAGCCCGCGGAGCCGCGGCGCGATCTGGCGGACCAGCAGGCCGCTGAAGATCAGGCCCAGGCCCCAGGAGATGAGCGACGTGAGCATCGCGAACAGCGCGACCCAGGCCACCGCCGCGCGCGGCGTCTTGGGCACCGCCGCCAGCGCGCGAATCAGGCGGCCCACAACCGGCGTCGCCGCGAGCACGTACCCGCCGATGATGATCATCACCATCTGCATCGTGAATGGTACGAGAGACCAAAATCCCTTGCCGCCCTCGATCGCCACTTGTACCGGATTCTCGCCCGTGGCCACGGCCAGCAGGAACACGACCAGGATGCCGAGAAATGCAAAGATCAGCGGATCGGGGAACCAGCGCTCGCTCAGCGCCGCCAGCGTCACGCCGAGGCGGGCCAGGCGTCCTTCCGTCATTGTGGACTTGGCTTGCATGGGAGCCTCACGATCCCTGGCTATCATATCCGTTTACTCCGTCAGTCCGGGAATCTCAAATTCCGCCCACACAAGGGCGTGATCGGATGCCCCGGGGGCGCGGCGCGTTTCCAGATCCACATCGCTGGCCCGGCACGCCGCCGCCAGCGGCGCTGTCGCGAGAATATGATCGATACGCCATCCCCGGTTATGCGCAAAGGCGTTCCCGTAGTAATCCCAATATGTGTACTGCACACGACCGGGGTAGAGATTGCGGAACACGTCTTGGAACCCCCAGCCCACAGCATGCCGGTACGCTTCGCGCGCGTCGATGTGAAAATCGGGATCATTCACGCGCCGGTCCGGGTGGTACACGTCGATCGGTTCGGGCGCGACGTTCAGGTCGCCCAGCCAGACAGACGGCCTGTTCGGGTCGAGCCGCTCGCTGAAATACCGGCGTACGCGGTGAAACCACTCGAGCTTGAACACGTACTTGTCGGTGCCGACTCTGTATCCCTGCGGGACATAAGTGTTGACGATTGGGATGCCCGCGACAACCGTTTCCAGAATGCGAACGTCTTCACTGTCTGGGCCGGCGCACAAGCCGTGGAACACGGATTCGGGCTCGCGAAGAGTCAGGGTCGCCACGCCATTGTAGCCCTTCATGCCGCGAAAATGGGCGTGGAATCCCAGATCGCGGAAAGCGGAAACAGGAAAGTCGCCATCCGGCACTTTGGTTTCCTGAAGGCAGAGCACGTCGGGCCGGTTCGCCGCCAGCCAGTCCAGGACGAGCTGTAGACGCCGGCGGACCGAGTTGATATTCCACGTGGCGATCTTCATCGTTTCTGCGGACGGGCAGACTCTTGAGCGCGGGCGATGATGTAGGCTTGGATCGCGTGCACCTGCGGCGCCGTGAGGATTTTCCGGAACGAGGGCATGCCGGCCGAAGCGCGGCTGCCGCCCAGCACGATATCTTCGATCCCTTCGAGCGTCTCTTTGCTGGCGTAGCGAAGATCCGGCACGGGCCCAGCCACCGCGTTGATGCCATGGCACGGCGCGCAATGGGCATTGAACAGGAAGGCCCCTTCCTTAATAGTTTGCGGCGAAGCCTTCATCGTGAGTTGTGGCTCGGGCGGAACGGGATGGCCGTACGCGGGAACTTTCAGCGTAGCGTTACCATCCACGACGAAGGTAACCACCCGCCCGAAGCCAGGTTTGATCGGACCGCCTCCGGGGTTGTTGTACACGCCCACTGCTCCGCCCCACCCCGCCAAAACCGATACATACTGGACGCCATTGACGAGATACGTAGCCGGAGCCGCCATGATCCCGGTCCCCGCGTCAAAGCTCCAAAGTTGTTTGCCATCGGTGGCGCGATATGCCGCGAAGACGCCGTCGGCGCGCCCTTGAAATACCAGGTTGCCGCCCGTCGCTAGAACCCCTCCGCCTTCCACTACCGGATACTTTGCGCTCCATGCCGTTTTTTGCTGAACCGGGTCCCAGGCCAACAGTTCTCCGCTGCCCGGGGGCATCTTGACGAGCTGCGCGTTGAGCGGTCCATCGTACATTCCGTTCAGCCCGACATTATTGCCGTCGGAATTGTATTTCCATTTCGCATCGGGCGCATGCAGGAAGGAGGTGCCGGTTTTGGCCGCGAGGTACACCAGGCCGGTCGCCGGACTGAACGCTATCGAGTTCCAATTGTGCGCGCCATCCGGGGCCGGGGAAACGATCACGGGTTTGAGTTCCGCAACACCGGGCGCTTCAATGGCACGGCCGGACTTTGGATCGAGGCCGGTAGCCCAGGTGACGCCACTGACGAACGGCGCGCCCGAGATGAACTCCCCCGTCTCGCGATCGAGAACGTAGAAGAATCCGTTCTTGTTGGCCTGCATGATCACCTTGCGCATGCGGCCGCCGATATTGAGATCGGCCTGCATCAACGGTTGCGTCGCATCGTAATCCCAGTTGTCGCCAGGCGTGGTCTGGAAATACCAGGCCAGTTCCCCGTTGCTGGCATGAACAGCCATGATCGAAGCGGTGTACAGGCTGTCGCCTCTGCCGCGGAGAGCACGGTACCATGCCGTCGGATTGCCTGTGCCGAAGTACAGAAGGTCTAGCGCGGGGTCATAGGCGATCCCTTCCCAAGGAGTGCCACCGCCTCCGGTCTTCCACCATTCACCTGTCCAGGTCTTGGCAGCGGCTTCCATGGCCTTGGATTCGAAGCCATGCGAGGGATCGCCGGGAACGGTGTAACTGCGCCAGGCCATCTTGCCGGTTTCGGCGTCGAAGGCCGAGATGTACCCGCGCACTCCGTACTCCGCGCCCGCGTTTCCGATGACCACCAGGCCCTTTGCAATCCGGGGAGCGCTGGTGATGGAGTACGGCTGCGCGCTATCGGCCACCGATGCGGTCCAGACCGGCGAGCCGGTCCGTTGATCGAGGGCAATCAGCCGCCCATCCAGCGTTCCCACGTACACCTTGCCGCGGTATAGCGCCACCCCGCGATTCACCACGTCGCAGCAGATAAAGTAAGCGCGTTCCCGATTGACCTTGGGATCGTAAGTCCAGCGGAGTTCTCCGGTCTTTGCATCCATGGCGTACGCGACGCTCCAGGAGCCTGTGGCATAAAGGATTCCATCCTCCACTACCGGAGTCGCTTCCAGGCCACGCGTGGTGCCCAATTCCCGGCTCCAGGCAAGCCCCAATTTTGTAACCGTCTGTTCGTTGATCTGGTTCAGCGGGCTGAACCGGTGATCGTCGTAGGTGCGGCCATACATCAGCCAGTTGCCTGGCTCCTGATCCGCGGCCCGGAGACGCGCGTCATCGACCGTTTGCGGCCTGCTGCAGGAGCCGAGCGCAAAAACGAGGGGCAGCAAAACCCAGCGCGTGACATGCTGGTTCGGCATGGAACGGACCTCCGACTGCGGATTTGAGGGTCAACTATAACACAACGTCTTCGCCCAATTGAGCGGCGGCCGCCATGATAAAATCTCCCCAGCGAAGACGCTTCTTTGCTCCAGGAGTGGAAATGCGAGCGATTTTGGGATTGCTGTTTCTTGCGTGCGCGGCGGTGGCGCAGGCCCCCACGTTCCAGGCCGTCGGCACCACCTCTCAAATCATGCTGGTGATGACATATCCGTTTTCCGACGCTTTGCTGTACATTGAGCGGAACCCTCCCAAAACGGACCGAGAATGGACGGCGATGGAGTACAACGCGTTAATGGTCGCCGAATCCGGAAATCTGCTTATGATCGGTTTTCGCGCCCGGGACCAGGAGGGCTGGATGCGCGACGCCAAGCTGTTGGTGGATGCGGGCGCTGCCGCTCTGAAGGCGGCCCGCGCGAAAGACCTGAACGGGATTCTCGCGCTGAACGAGCAGATCGTCACTTCGTGTACCGAATGCCACTCCCACTACCGGCCCGGGTACGGACGGCGGCGAGCCGCGAACAGTAATAACTAAAGCTAATCTCGAATTGCGCCTGCCCTTCCGCTATAAAAGCGGATATGCGTGAAAATGCCGGAACTGTGCCGGGCGCGACGACCGTCACACCGGGAGGAGTTCCTTCGGAGAACCTGCAAACCGACACCGTGACCATTCCGGTGCGTCTCTGCAACCTGCCGCCATTCCATTCGATTGCAAACCAGGTGCTGTCGCTCTCGTCGGATCCGGACATCGATTTGAAGCGGCTGGCCAAGGTGATGGAAGCCGATCCGGCATTCGCGGCCGAAGTGCTGTTCCTGGCGAATTCCTCGCTGTTCGGCTTCACTTCGCAGATGCATGTTTTGCGGCACGCGGTCGCCATTCTGGGACTGGAACGGATCAAAGCCCTGGCCGTGACGGTCGCCATGAGAACTTTCATGTCCAGCGGCGGTCCGGTGCTTCGCGCCTGCTGGCGCCATAGCGCCGCGTGCGCGATCATCGCCGAGGAAATCGCCGGGGCCTTCGGCTTCGAGGGCGAACGCGCCTATACTGTCTCGTTGATGCACGACATCGGGCGCCTCGGTTTGCTGAAGTCGTACCCTTCCGAAATGGGGCCGATTCTGCAATGCGAGTTTCAGGATACCGACGAAGTGCTCCGCGCCGAGCGGGTGGCGGTGGATGTCGATCATGCGACGGCGGGAGCCTGGCTTGTGACCACGTGGGCGTTCCCCCGCGATTTCGTCGAAGTCTGCACACGCCATCACGAGCCGTTTTGTCTCAGCGATTCGCCGCTGCTGATGACAGTCAAGGTAGCGTGCCGTATGGCGGACGCGCTCGGGTTCGCGGCGGTGCGTTATGCTACTCCCCCGAGCTACCACACCCTCGTGCGTTCGGTGCATCCGAATCTCCAGCGCAATCTACCCGACGAAGAAAACTTGAAGAAGAAGCTGGAAACGCGGGTTGCAGCACTGGAACGCTGATCCCCCCTCCGCAGGCGAGTGTCAGAGCGCCCGGCAAATTTCCCTCCCAAATTGACAACGGCCGATTTTCTTGATAGAGAATACCAAAGCACTTTGTGGAGGGGATTATGACGAAGAGCTCGTTTTGGGTGAGGACTGTGTTTGCGAGCGGCCGGGTGATTGCCGCGGTGCTTTTGCTGTCGGGGGCGCCTCTGCTGGCCCAGACGCTTGGGCAAATCACCGGCGAGGTGGCCGATGCGAGTCATTCGGCGGTGCCGGACTCGACGGTCACTCTGACCAACACCGCCACCAATGCGGTTCGCCAGGCAAGCACCAACGATCAGGGGCTTTACACATTCCCCTCCGTGCCGCCCGGCATCTACAACATGAGAGTCGAGCATCCGGGCTTCAAGTCCGCCGCCAGCAACAACGTCGAAGTTCAGGTGCAGCAGACCGTACGTCTCGATTTCACACTCGAGATTGGTCAGGTTACCGAATCCGTTCAGGTTGAGGCTACGGCCGCTTTGCTGCAGTCCGAGAACGCGACCGTCGGCAGCGTGATCGAGAGCAAAAGCATTGCCGAGCTTCCTCTGAATGGCCGCGAATACCTGAATCTGGTGACGCTGTCGCCCAATGTCAGCAATCTTGCGCCTCCATCGGGTCAGGCCCAGTCGCGCCAGGGTGGCGACCGGGCAAACCAGTCGATCTCGGCCGGCGGGAACCGCATCGTTTTCGACTATTTCACGCTCGATGGCGTAGTCAACACCGATCCCAA
>PSRJ01000026.1 GCA_003175985.1 Terriglobia bacterium | reverse complement strand
GCCAGGGACGGAATCGAACCGCCGACGCCAGCCTTTTCAGGGCTGCGCTCTACCGACTGAGCTACCTGGCCGGGGAAATTTTAGTCTATCAGCCTGCTTAGGCTTCCTGCAATGCGGCTAGCGCTTCGCCCGTCGCCTTCTCGATGTCGGCGTGGAGGCTGTTGCCGTGCGCGTCCATGGTCACAATCGCGGCGAAGCCTTTCACCCGAATGTGCCACATCGCTTCCGGAATCCCGAACTCCATCAAATGTACGCCTACCACCTCTTCTACCGTGCGCGCGTAATACTGCGCGGCGCCGCCGATTCCGTTCAGGTATACGGCGCCGAATTCCTGCAACGCCGCCAGAGTCTTCGAGCCCATGCCGCCCTTGCCAATCACCGCGCGCACCCCGTAGCGTTTGATCACATCGGCCTGATACGGCTCCTCGCGGCTGCTCGTGGTCGGTCCGGCCGCTTTGACTGCCCAGCGGCCGCCCTCTTTCAACATGACCGGGCCACAATGGTAAAGCACGCAACCGTTCATGTCCACGGGAGGCGGGTTCTTCATCAGGTACGCATGCACGTTATCGCGTCCCGTGAACATCTCACCGTTCACCAGCACCACATCGCCCACCTTCAGCGCGCGCATCTGAGCTTCGGTCAGCGGAGGTTCGAGAATCACTTCGCGGCCCGTCAAGGGAAAGCCCTCGGCACGCGCCATTCGTTCCACTTTCCGCGCCGGGTCGCGATACAGCCAACTTGTAATTGCTCCCGTGGCCGCATCCAATCGCACACCGAGGCGGCGGAAGGCCCAGCAGTCGTAGGCGACGGAAATGAAGAACGAGGCGGGCAGCCGATTGGCCGCCGTGATCTTACAGCCGATCAGCGACGCCTTGCCCCCGAATCCCATCGCGCCCACGCCGAGCCGGTTGGCTTCCTCCATGATTTCCGCCTCGAGCTTGGCCAGCTCCGGATTGGGGTTGGCGTCGTCGAGCGTCCGGAATAGCTGCAGCTTGGCGAGGTCGTACCCGTGCGCGCGGTCGCTGCCGATGCAAACGCCCACTGCGCCGGGCGCGCAGCCCTGGCCCTGCGCCTGCCAAACCGCATGGAGAATACACTTGCGCACCCCTTCCAGATTGCGGTCGGCGCGGCCCAGGTGGTCGAGCGAGCAGGGCAGCGAGTATTGGATGTTCTTGTTCTCGCATCCGCCGCCTTTGAGTATCAGTCGTACTTCAATCTCGTCCTGCTCCCATTGCTCGAAGTGGATTACGGGCGTCTCTTCTCCCAGGTTGTCGCCGCTGTTCTTTCCGGTGATGGAATCCACCGAATTGGGGCGCAGCTTGCCACGCCGCGTTGCCTCCGCTACAGCCTCGCGGATCGCGCTTTTGATCCGCAACTGGTTCACGCCCACCGGCGTGTGCACAACGAAGGTCGGCATCCCCGTATCCTGACAGATCGGTCCTTCGTCTTCCTGCGCCATATCAATATTGGAGAGGATAATATCGAGCGCTTGCGACGATTGCGTGCCGGCCGTCTCGCCTCCCGCCGCCAATGACATCGCGGCGCGGACGTCGGGAGGAAGGTTGGTTGAGGTCTGCGTAATCAGTTCCAACAGACTGGTAGCTAAGAATTGCATACGGTTTTTTCGGAAACCTCTATTTTACTCCTGCTTCAGTCGCACGTCGGCCACCATACCGGGCCGGATCGCCGGTGTGGGGCTCTGGAATGCGACAATCACCTGCCGGCCGTCAATCGATTTCACTTCGCCGGGGTAACCGGTGCCCTGCAGATCGGGGATGATCACCAGCGCCGGTTGCCGGAGATGGAGAAGGCGGAGTGCTTCGGGCGCAGGTTCTAAGACCACTTCCAGGTCGAACAGATCCGTGGCAATTTGAAACAAGTCGCCGCCGAGTTCCTGGGCCAACTGACCCACTTCACCCTTGCGCGCTACCACGAGGCCATCCACCGGCGACTCTACCGCGGCCGCCGCTACTGCAGCGCGGGCGCTTTCCAGCTCGTCGTTCTTGCCGGCGAGGATGCGTTTGGCGCTGTCGAGCTCTTTTAATGTATCCTGCACACGATCGCGAGCCGTGCGCTCGGCTTTCACCACCACGTCCCAATCCTGCTGGGCACTCTCAAACTCGTGTTCTGCTTTTTCGTATGTGAGACGCGGCGTCGCGCCTTCGCGAAACAGAAGCTTCTGCCGGTCAAAGACCTTGGTGACGCGGTCCAGTGCGGCCCGCGCACGCTCCGCGTCGGCGTGTGCCCGCGAGGCCTCCAATTGAGCGGCGGTATACGCCTTCTCCGCGTTCTCTATGCGGTTTTGGGCCTTTCCCACCTCCGCGGCCGTATCGGAGAGCGCGGTTTCCATGCCGCCGCTGCCGATATGCGCCAGCACTTGCCCCTGGAACACCTCATCGCCTACGTTTGCTTCAAACGAGTCGATTGTGCCGGCCGCCTCGGCGCCCACGGCAGTAATATGCGCCGCCCGGATTTTTCCGGTCATGGTAATCGAAGGAGGAAGTGTTACCGCCGGCGCCGAAGCAGTCACCGGCGCTGTGCGCGGCTTCCGGGAGTGCAGCCAGAAACCGCCGCCGATAAAGCCCCCAAGCACGACCGCTGCGACAATCGCCCATCCACCCCGCACGATTGTTAGCGTATCACCGCGGTTTACAAGGGCGGCCAGACGCAAGACCATTCCTCAATTCACGATTGTTAAAAATGACAGGAGTAGCCGTTAGATACATAGTTTCGGACCCTAAAAGCTGTAATATAGCGTCAAATGCAGCTAGCGATAACGTACGTGGTGGCCGCGCTGTCGTTCGCGACGGCTGCCGTAGGGCCGGTTTCCGCCCAGAACCTTTCTCCTCTGCAGTGGGTTACTGGTGATTCTTCCGCCGTTCCATCGTATGGTGATCAACAGTATCCCGCTATCGCCCGCGGTGGCAGCCAGTTCCTCGCCGTTTGGCAGGATACCCGCGGGATCACCAGCGCTCACGACATTCTTGCCGCCCGCCTGGATACGAGCGGCAAGCTGATCGATACCACGCCGATCGTGGTGACTCAAGCGGCCGCCGATCAAACGAGCCCGCGTGTGGTGTGGAATGGACAGAATTGGCTGGTGGTGTGGTTTTCTCAAACCCCCACGCAGAGCTATTGGGCCACGAACATTCTAGCGGCTCGCGTTTCGCCGCAAGGAGCCGTTCTGGACCCCGTGCCTCTCGCGATCTCCAACACCGACTCCGGCAGTATCCTCTTTGCCGCCGCCAGCGACGGCACCAATTGGATTGTGGTGTGGGAAGGCGGTTCGGCCGGCAGTTCGGATGTGCGCGCCGCGCGCATTTCTCCCGGCGGCTCCCTCCTTGACCCCACCGGAGTGGTGCTGATTCCGGGCACCTACTACTTGCGCTTCGGTCTTGAGATGAGCTGTACTTCCGCAGTCTGTCTGCTTCTGTGGAATGAGTGGCAGGCTGCCACCAACAGCAACGACATACTCAGCCTGCGAATCAGTCCGGCTTTACAGGTTCTCGACAGCAAGCCCCGCGCCATCGCAGCCACATTGAACGTCACGGAGCAGAATGCCCGCGCCGCTTCCGACGGGGCGGAGTTCTTCGTCGTCTGGGAGGGAGTAGATCCGATCACGATGGCCGGCGCAGTAGTAGGGACGCGCGTCAGTGCGCAGGGCGCGCCCGCCGATACGGGCGGCAAAACCATCAGTTCACCGACGGCCTACGGCCCGCTCCCGGCAGTCGATTGGGATGGCACCAACTGGGTATTGGCGTGGACTGATACCGTAATCAAAACGGCGCGCGTTGCGGCGTCGGGTGCGGTACTCGATCCCGGGGGAGTCACGATCGATCCAGCGATCAACTCCTACAAAGCGGGAGCCGCAATTGCCGGCGCTGCGGGAGGCGGTGCCCGCGTCCTCTGGCACGATATGCGCGCCGGCGGCGGGCAGCCGAACGACGTGTTTCTGGCATTGGTGGCCGCGAATGGTCAACCTTCCGCTGGAACGCCCATCTCCATGGCGGCTCCATCGCAGCAAACCCCGCGCGTGGCGGCGTCCGGATCGCGCTACCTCACGGTCTATCTCAGTGCGGTTTCCGGCACAAACCGAATCATGGCCCAACTGATCGATTCGGGAGGGGTGCCGCTCTCCCAGGCACCCATTCTTCTGGCCACGGGCGCTAATCTCTCGACGCCGTCCGTCGCATGGAACGGTTCCGTTTTCCTGGCCGTTTGGACCGATACTGCAGCAAACGCGATCTATGGGGCCAGGGTACAGCCGGATGGCACTGTACTCGACGCTACACCGGTTCTTATTATGAGCGGGGCGGAGCCGGACGCGGCGGCAAACGGAGGCGCGTTCTTCGTCGTTGGCAGCAA
This sequence comes from Terriglobia bacterium, assembly GCA_003175985.1. Classification (GTDB taxonomy): domain Bacteria; phylum Acidobacteriota; class Terriglobia; order Bryobacterales; family Bryobacteraceae; genus PSRJ01. The sequence continues at coordinate 4,280 of PSRJ01000026.1, read as the reverse complement.
TGCGCCGGGAAATCCTGAATACCGTTTCCCTTATGGAGTGCTGGTTAACGGAACAACCGGAAAACCAGGGACGCCCGCCGCCATCGGAGGTTCCTTCATCATGCATCCGCGCGTTGCGCCCCTGGGCAGCGGGTGGATTGCGGTCTGGCAGCATCATGCCACTCACGACGATCCTCACAGCACCCTGAACGGCGCCTTCATTCAGAGCAATGGGACGCCTCTGCCTGAGATCGGAATCGAGTCCCTGGCATCGATGTACCATTACAATCCCGCTATTGGCGGAAACGGTTCCATCGCACTGGTAACCTGGGAGGACCCGCGTGTCAGCAACGCCGATTGGAACATCTACGCGAAGCGCATCCAGGCCGACCACACGATACTCGATGGCACCGGAATCGCGGTTACGACGGCGCCCAATAATCAGACGCATTCCACAGTCGGATGGGACGGAAACCGATTCGTTGTTGCTTGGGAAGACCTGCGGAACATCACTTTCTTCCTGGATGCCAGGCCGGACATCTACGCCGCGCGAGTGGACCCGGCGAATGGTGCTGTGCTCGACCCGGCTGGATTTGCCGTCCTGAACGGCAACGTACCGGAAATGTCACCCGCAGTAGTCGGATCGGGCGGCTCATCAATGATTGCCGCCTCGGCGTTTCGCGCCGAACAGCCCCGGGTGTCTTTCCGGACGGGCTACCGCATGTTGGACGCTATTGCCAACAAGCCTCCGGCGGCCGTGGCGGCGGCTAATCCCTACAGCGGGCCGGCGCCGCTTGTCGTAAACTTCATCTCGTCAGGCTCGTTCGATCCGGATGGCAGTATTGTAGCCCGCCTTTGGGATTTCGGAGATGGATCGACCTCAACCGTGGCCGACCCGGTCCACACCTATGCCGCGCCCGGCAGTTTTACGGCTTCGTTAACGCTCACCGATAACCTGGGCGCACCGACGAGCACCTCGTTGCTGATCACCCCTCTGACTGTCACTAACCCGAATCAGCCTCCCATCGCGGTGGCGAGCGTTACTCCCGGACAGGGCAACGCGCCGCTGGCGGTGGCGTTCAGCTCGGCGGGCTCGCGCGACCCCGACGGCACCATCACTAGCTATTCCTGGAATTTCGGCGATGGCGCCTCCTCCACCGTCCCTAATCCGGGCCACACCTATGCGGCTCCGGGGGTTTACACAGCGCTTCTGCAGGTGACCGATAACTCGGGCGCAAAATCCTCAACCTCCGTTACGGTTACCGCACTAGGAGTAATGCGCTCCACCGCGATCAGCATGCGCGCGTTTACGCGCTTTGCAGTCTTCACGGTCTACGCCAATGTCACGGTGAGCGACGCTACCGGCGCACCCGTTCCCGGAGCTACCGTAACAGCTACATGGACCGTTCCGCAGAATCTGCAGCAACAGCAAAGTGCCGTGACGGATGCCACTGGTGTGGCGTCCTTCAGCATCAGCCCTAGCACCAATCGAGGCACGTTCACTATCGCGATTGACGACATCGCGAAAGGCGCTTACACCTTCGACCGAGCTAATAGCGTGCTGACGAAGAGCTTGACACGTTGACTACTAGGGCGCACGATTGGTAGCGTATCACCGCGGTTTACGCAGGCACGAGCGCAGTCTCGCGGCTCAGCAGCTTGCTCTCGATGGCATACGCAGTCAATTCCTCGCGAAACGCGGGAGCAGCCAGGCGGATCAACGCGTCGGCACGCTGGCGCAGCGTTTTGCCGTGAAGATCCGCCACGCCATGTTCGGTAACCACGTAATGCACATCGCCGCGCGAGGTCACTACCCCCGCGCCCGGCTGGAGCGTCGGCACAATGCGCGAGACCGTGCCGCCTTTGGCAGTAGAGGGCAGCGCAATAATCGGCACTCCCCCTTTGGAGCGTGCCGCGCCTCGAATGAAATCCACCTGCCCGCCGATTCCGCTGTAGGGCGTCGGCCCCATCGAATCGGAACAGACCTGCCCGGTGAGATCGATTTCGATGGCGGCGTTGATCGCCACCATGCGATCGTTCTGCGCGATGACAAAGGGGTCGTTGGTGTAGGCCGTAGGATGGAAATCGAAGAGCGAATTGTGGTCGATGAATTGGAAGAGGCGTCGCGTGCCAAGCGCGAAGCCGGCCACCACCTTGTGACGATGCAGCGTCTTCCGCTCGCCGTTGATGACACCCGATTCGATCAGGTCCATCACACCGTCCGAGACCAGCTCGCTGTGCACGCCCAGGTCCTTGTGATCGTGCAGAAATTCCAGCACGGCTTGGGGAATTGCGCCGATGCCGGTCTGCAGCGTGGCCCCATCGGGAATCAGGCCCGCGATCCTGCGGGCGATCTCGCGATGCACTCCTGAGATTTCCGGCCGCGGGTATTCGGCCAGCGGGTGAGACGTCTCGACAAACGCATCCACGCGGCTCACATGAAGCAACGATTCGCCCGTGGTGTGGGGAGCCTGGTCGTTGATCTCGACAATCACGTGATGGGCGCGCTCCGCGGCAGCCAGCGAGTAATCGATGCTCGGCCCCAGCGTCATGTAACCGCACCGGTCGGGCGCGGTGCATTGCAGGAGGCATACGTCAATGGGCACTGCACCCGACCGGAACAGGCCTTCGAGCTCGCTGAGAAAGACCGGCGTATAATCGGCCCGGCCGTCGCGCAGGGCCGCGCGGACATTCTCGCCGCTGAACAGCGAATTGTGGCGGAAGTGGCCCTCAAACTCCGGCCGTGTGTAATCGGCGGCGCCCATGGTCGCGGTGTGAAGCACTTCCACGTCCTCGAGTTCCCTGCCCCGCCGCGTCAGCGCCTCCACCAGTACCAATGGTTCCGCGCAGCCGTTGTGCACGTAAACCCGTTGCCCCGACCGGACTACACGAAGCGCCCGATCGGCCGTAGTGATCCGCGCCCGCCAGTCTCCGCTCCAATGCATAAGTCTTGTCCCTCTAGACCAGGGCCTCGACCGGGTTGTAAACCTCCAGAAGGTCCGTGCGCAGCGTGTGCAGCCGTTCGACGGTCACCTTGAGCGCCGCGCGCATAATTACAAAGCCGAAGCCATAGTCCTCCTCGCAGGCGTGGAGCAGACGAGTCCCGTCAAACGCCAGCGCATGCACATCTTCCAGCGCACGGGCCTGAAACTGTTTCTCGAAGGTGGTGAGCGACGACCAGCCTAGAACCTCGCCGGAATACAACGTCCCCAGGCGCACCGGCCTTCCAGGATCGACCACTTCCAAAGCAACGCGGCCGGAAACCAGGAGGTAGAAGAGGCTGGAGCGATCTCCTTCGTGAAAGATCAGCTCCCCGGACCGGAAATGCACCTCGCTGGCCATGGCGGCCAGGCGGGCGATATGCTCCGGCCAAAATCCCTTGGAAAAATTGTGCTCGCGCAAAAAATCTGCAATATCAGGCATACCTCTATAATCAGATCTTTTGCTCCATTTTGCAACCCCACGAGAATGGGGTGCTGCGAACGCTTGGAATTTCGGGGGGACGTCGGTTACGGTTCGATGCCCAACGCCCGGGCCGTCTTGTCGAGCGTAGTCACGAGGCGCTCCACATGCTTCTCGGTATGCGCGGCAGTGCAGGAGATGCGCAACAGGTTTTGCGCGGCAGCGGGGCGCAGCACCGGGTTGATGTAGATGCCTTCTTCCAGCAGAGCCTTGCACAAACGGCACAGGTCCAGCTCTTCGCGGATCACCACAGGTACGATTGCCGTCTGGCCCGGCAGCACCGCGAAACCGCGCGCCAGCAGCTCTTCCCGCAGCATGTTGGCGGTGCGCAGCAGGTGCAGGCGCCGCTCCGGTTCCTTCTTCATGATCTGCAGGGCGGCGGATACCGCGGCCACCGAAGCCGCCGGCAAACTCGCCGAAAATACAAAAGGCCGGGCGGTATGCTTCAGGTAATCGATGACGGCGCGCTCGCCTGCTACGAAGCCGCCGACCGACGCCAACGATTTGCTGAAGGTGCCCATCACCAGATCCACTTCGTCCAACACCCCGAGCTCTTCGGCAGCGCCCGCTCCGGTCTGCCCCAAAACTCCAATGCCGTGGGCTTCGTCCACGTAGACTCTCGCGCCATACGGCTTGGCAAGCTTCATGATGCCCTGCAGGTCGGCCACGTCGCCTTCCATGCTGAACACGCCCTCGGAAACGATCAGGATCTTCTCGTCCGGAGGACAGTTCTCCAGGCAGCGCTCCAGGTGATCGAGGTCGTTGTGGCGGAAGCGCACCGTGCGCGCCGGCGATCGCAGCGCGCCCTCCACCAGGCTGGCATGCAGGTTGTGATCGCA
>PSRJ01000268.1 GCA_003175985.1 Terriglobia bacterium | reverse complement strand
CCATTGTCGAGGCTGCTGTTGCCATTCGTCCGTTCCATGTTGGCAATGCCCTCGCCAAAACTCTGGACCGGAAAATGGTATCCCGATGCGCCCCGAATTCCGAGCATCGCGTCCCAGTCGAAATTGCCTGCCTGGGCATTCAGGTAAGAATCGGTGTAGTTGTTCGCCTCGGTTCGGTTATACCCGGCGTTGAAATGGTTGAACAGAGTGGGCCCGAAACTGTAATCCCAGCCGGCACGATAGTAGTGCGTGACAAAATCCTGGTTCCATCCGTTCGAATCGGCCGGAAACGGATAGGCGCGGTAGCCGCTCGTGTAGCGGGTGTTGTCGCGGCCATTATAGGAAAAGAAGAGCCGGTTGCTCTCTGAGAAATTGTGGTCAAGCCGCAGATTCCAGACGGTGTTGGTGAGCGGATTCGAATCCAAGAGCGAGAAATTTCGGCTGGCTGCGGACGAGGTTGGGCTGGGAAGATACTTCATGATATTCCTGGCCACTTGCGACATACTGCTGGACGGAATCATGTTCCCGTAAAACGCGGAGCGGCACGGCACGCCCGTGGGCCCAACGCGCTGGGATTGAGGATCGAAGATTTGCTGGCCGAACACGGCCGAACCATCGCACGGGTTGGTCCCGATCTGGGTTTTACCGAGAGCCTGCGAGAAATCGCCGGACCGCATAGGTACCGTAGGCACCGTCGAGACCGAGGTTCCTCCCACGGTCTGCCGGAACTGCTCCCAATTGAAGAAGAAGAAGCTTTTGTTTCGTCCGTCATATACCTTTGGAATGCGCACGGGGCCACCCAGGTTTAAGCCGAAATCGTTCTTGCGGTCGGCAGGCACATCGTAAGTGGCGCGGCACTGGCTGTCGCCGGGCGCGCACCGGGCACGATATCCTGCGTTGAACCAAGTGTTCGCGTTCAAGGCAGTGTTCTGGAAAAGTTCGTACCCCGTGAAGTGATACTGGTTTGTTCCCGACTTGCTGGTGAAACTCAGGATGCCGCCCGTGGTCCGGTCATATTGCGCCGAAAAAGTGGAGGTGAAAACTTTAAATTCCTGAATCGCTTCCACCGAGGGAGACGCTTCATCAAACGAGGATCCGTTCTCGTACCGCAGGATGCTGGCTCCATCCAGCAGCACGTCATCTCCAAACGCCTGCCCCCCATTCGTCTTGGCCTGCCAAATACCGTTGGAGTTGTTCTGCGTGCCCGGGCCGACCGTGCCAGGAGCGAGAAATTTGAAGGCTTCCGGAGATCGAAGCGCCCCGACCCCTCCTAGCGCCAGCGGTAACTCGACGATTTGACGGTTGTTCAATACGGCTCCTATATCCGAGGTGTCCTGGTTGACCGTAGCCGCCCCGGCCGTAACGACAATGTCCTGCGCAGTGGCACTGATGCGCAGGGTAATGTTCACGTTAGTCGTGGAACCTACCTGAACCACGACTCCGGTTTGCTTGACGGATCCGAAGCCAGTGTGCTCGACGGAAAGGTCATAAGCCCCGACGGGCAGAGAAGGCAGCCGATACCCCCCTTCGACGCTGTTGGTCTCTTGATGGATACCGGTCAGTTGGCTGACGGCGGTCACCTTCGCCCCCACGACAACACCGCCGGACTCGTCAACGATGTTCCCGGCAATTGCGCCCTGGTTGGTTTGGGCCAGAATCACCCCGCCGCAGGTGACTAGCAGGATTCCGCAGGCAACCGTTTTGCTGCGCGCCAGAACACACAGGTATTTCATATGACCTCCTCTGTTGCTTAGCTGCGAAGTTTCGGCCGGTCGAAAATCGGCCTTCCGGCGTGATCCCACCGGCTACCAGCAGGAGAAGTGATGAGAGACAACTCATCTCAAAGCCTGTTGGTCCTCCTTCGGCCACACGAGCCGATTCAAGTACCCCGGGAAATTGTAACCGGTTACATTTTGAATTTCAAGATAAAAGGAGTCTCTTACCTCTTAGGCCGAACGAGGCGAAAGCTCGATCGCCTGCCGTAGGGCTTCTAACAGGCTGCGCTCGTCCGCTTTGCCCGTTCCGGCGATGTCAAACGCCGTCCCGTGATCGACCGACGTGCGGATGACCGGCAAGCCGGCTGTGATGTTCACCCCGGTCTCCAACCCCAGGACTTTAACCGGGCCGTGGCCCTGATCGTGATACATCGCGACCACCATGTCGAAATCGCCGCGGGCCGCCCGAAAGAACAAGGTGTCGGCGGGCAGAGGTCCTTCCACATCCCAGCCTCGGGCGCGGCACGCCTGGACGGCCGGAACGATTTTGATTTCTTCCTCGCCGTGGCCGAACAGCCCATGCTCACCTGCGTGGGGGTTGATCCCGCAAACCCCGATCCTGCGGCGCGAAATTCCCGCCTTCAAGAGCACTTCGTAGCCGCGGCCAATCGTACGTTCCACCAGCCCCGGTTCGATTCTCTCAATCGCATCCAGCAAGCCGATGTGGGTAGTCACGTGAATGACGCGCAGGCTCGGTGCAATGAGCATCATTGAGACCTCCGGGGTACCGGTCAATTGCGCTAAGAGCTCCGTGTGGCCCGGATAGTGATGACCGCCGGCATGAAGCGCTTCCTTGTTCAAAGGCGCGGTGCAAATCGCGTCGACCTGACTGGCCATGGCGAGATCAACCGCGGTCTTGACGAATTGGAAAGCCGCATCACCGGCCAGCGGCGAAAGTTCGCCCCATGCAAGATCGGGCGGAATCAGATGTAAGTCGATGCAATCGACGGTGCCTGCCTGGTAATACCCTTCTTCCGTCTCGCCGGGTGAAACGCTGCGGACGGATAGTTGGGCGCCGACGATCCGTCCCGCCGCGCGTAACCGGCCGGCATCCCCGACTACCAAGGGGCGGCAGCGTTCATAGATTTCGCCATGGGCCAAGCTCTTCATAATGATCTCGGGACCGACACCCGCCGCATCGCCCATCGTAATCGCTATTTTTGGCCGATCCATCGCTGATCCCTCGAACGCCGCGCACACCGGCTAATCCTATCTCAACAGATTTCTCAGGGCGGCCCGGCAGCGCACCAGTGAATCAGTATCGCCAAATGCACCGGCTTTGGTAATGACCGGCAACCGTTCGCCATCTTCTGTGGAGGCCAGCGCCAAAGGAATACCAGCCTCCACCTCGCTCATCGGGACGAGAAATCGCACCCCGAACGCTCTCAAAACCCCGCGCGCCGTTTCGCCTCCCGTTAAGGCCAGAGCCGCGATGGCGGCCCGGCAAGGCGCCAGAATGCTGGCCAGCGCGCTGCAAAGGTGAGAGGCCATGTCGCCCCGGACCCGCTGTTCGGTTCCCAGCACGGTCAGCACGTCGCGCCCATCGGCCAGGGCACGGACGACGAGGTCCTGGTCCTCGCGCCATTCCTGCGCGCCCGGGCCGGCGAGGAGCCCCTGCGGCCTCACCGTCACCACCGCAAGTTCATTCGTAGCAGCCAGCACCGCAGCCTGCCTGCGAGACAATGGGGCAAGGCTTCCCACCACCACCAGCACCGGTCCCTTGCGATCTGGCTGCACGGCTGCGCGGGGCCGCCTGGCCGACACATTCAGGGCCGCCGGCAGGCAGCGGGCCAGGCCGGCGCTGCCCGCCCAGACGGCACGTTCGCGCAAGGAAGCGGCCGCCTCGCCAATCAAACGCAGATCCGCGTCGGTTTCGGCATCGCAGACGAAGGCCGTGGCGGCATCTGCGTTGGTTTGTAGGAAGACGGGCAGTCGGCCGGACCTCACCACCTCGAGGCCGACACGGCTGGTTTGAAGGCCTGCAGCTTCGAGTATGTCCGGCAGATCCGGCTCCAGCTGTACGCCGTCCAACCACTGCCGGCCGCCGATCGTCGTGCGGCCGGTAGCGGGGAAGGCCGGCGCCACGACCACAATAGCCGAGCTCCGATTTGCCACGCTCCTCCAGGCCTCAAGCGCCGCCGCCAACTCGACACCAATGTGGCCCCGAAGTGTCGAATCGAACTTCTTAAACAGGACTTGCTGTCCTTCCCGGGCATATTCAAGTACCAGGCGCGCCGTTTCAACGGCGGCCTCGTGTGGCGCCATCGCCCGGGTATTTGCGTCGACCGCCAGTACCTCCGCATCGACGGAGGCTTTGTCTAGCAAGACCAGGGTGTCGAGCCCCTGAACAGCGCAAGCGATCCCGCAATCCGCCGCTCCCGACAAGTCGTCCGCAACGATCAGGATCTGCGCCAATCTATTCCCTCACCGCGGGGATGCCTTGGGTTCGTCTCGCCCACCAGGCCGTCACAAACGGAACTACCAGGGCCGTCACGGTGACGCTCGCGGCGACCAGGACCGTGGCCGGCCCCGCGGCCTGGGCGTACGCCGGGTTGGCCGCCGCCACTAGTGCCGGTACGGCGGCCGCGTTGCCCGCCGTCGACGCCGCCGCGATCCCGGCCGTGCCATTGCCACCGGCCAGCCGGTCCGCCACGACCAGCACCGCGCCCGAGACTGCGACTACTCCCAAACCCAACCCGATCCCAACCAGCCCCGCCCGCCACACACGGTGCAGGTCCAAGGTCGCGCCGAGCGCGAATGCGAAGAATGGGATCAAGGCGGGGACCGCTGGGCCTAGAAATTCGCGGAGTTCGCGATCCAGGTTTCCGAGCAGGATCCCGGCGGCGAGAGGCAGAATCGCGCCGGCCAGCGTCTGCCACGGGAAAGCGGACAGCCCGGCGACTCCCAGCGTGACCATGGTAAGGAACGGACCTGATTCCAGCGACATCACCGAATACGCGCCCGCTTCCTCCGGCCGCCCGTACTGCTCCATGAGCGCCATGTAAAGCCCTCCGTTGGTGTCATTGATAGCGGCTACCACCGCCAGTGTGGAAAGCCCTGCAAACCAGCCCTGGGTCACCGGCCGCTCGCCAAGCCAGTGCCCCAGTAGCAGGCCCGCTAGCACACCGACCGCAACTTTGCTCCCCAGGAGAACGCCGCCCCTCCGCAACACTAATGGCAGTGATTTCACCGAGATCGTGGAACCCAGGCAGACATAAAACACCGAGAGGATGGGAAGGGCTCCGGCAAAGAGGGCTCCGGTGAACGACCCAAAAAAAACAGGAGTCGAGGGGGCCAAGGTGGAGATAACCGCTCCCAGGCCCAAAGGGACGAGCATCATGCCCCCCGGCACACGTTCCATGCTTCGCTTAATTTGTAGTTGCAATCATGCCTCCAGGCTCTACTCTGAATATCTATCTTGTTACGGCGGGGGAGGCAGGGAAACCGATGCAAATCCCGCGGCTTTCATCGAGGCGAATGGGATTGATGTACGTCGTCGGGCGGCAACTGAAAAAACGCCGGGCTGCCTAAGCAGTCTTTCATAGGCGGTGCAGAGCAACCGTCCTAGGCTTACGAGAGTAGGATTCTGCGCAGCTCACCTTCCGGATCGTCTACCATCCGGCAGTGATTGTCCCACACCATCGTCTGGCAGCGAACGGGATCACTCGGTGCCCAGGTCAGGCCGGGCTGACTGGGATTGCCGGTCCGGGCGAAATTGACCCAGGCTGTTGCCATTCTTTTCGCGAGGGCCTGCGGAGGGCTTGGGAGGCTTGGCGGGAAGCCAGCGGTTGTCGCCGCTCGTATCCTGACCATACGGAATTCCCTTAAATGTGAGGACGCCCGCATCCACAAACCCGCGCACTTTTCCATATTGTGTTTTCGCGACCGCGGAACGAGGCGTAGAGCAGCCGCCCGAAGCTTGGTGCACGGCAGTCTTGATGCTGTCGGACGCGTTGGCCGGGCTGGCCAGTGCAGCCCCGATACCGGCTGTTGCCGGCAGCAACAGCGCCTGACGGCGATTGAGCTTCTTGCTGTTTTCGGAATTCGATTTGGGCATTTGTGCCTCCGTCATTTCGATGTGGTCCGGATGCCGGCGCAAGGAACTATGCCCGCACCCTCTTTGACGCAGTAGAAATGATCTGCCGCAACATTCGCCAACACCTCGGTTGCTCCCGAGGGCCAGGAGATCTCCACTCTCTCGGCCTGACGATGATCGCTGAGGCCGAAATGGAGCCGCAGATCGCTTTGCGACAGATAACTCCCTCCACTCCTTACTTCATCCACTTGCGCCAAATCACCGGCGATGACCTTCGCCCGCGCATTCAGCGCCATCTTGTTGCTCTTGGTTCCGGCGAGCTCGAAACTAATCCAATGATTGCGCGGGCCCCCTTCCGTGCGGAGAATCACCGGTTCCCCTTCCAGATTTTCAACCACGACTTCCTGGACTCCGTCGTTAAACAGATCACCTACTGCCAGCCCGCGTCCTACTCGCGGAACTTTCAGAGCATCCCCCACTTGGGCGCTCACATCCCGGAATGTGCCGTCACGCTGATTCAAAAACAACTGGCTCGGCTCACGAAACGTGACTCCAATCTTGGCCTGATCGACCTGTGGGTACACATGACCGTTGACCGCGATGAGATCGAGCCATCCGTCATTGTCGAAATCGTAGAAGGCATCTCCCCAACCCACGTAGTGAATCGTAGGTTGGGCGATTCGTGAGAGATACGAGACATCGGTGAAGGTCAGAGCGCCGTCATTCCGGAAGAGCTCCAGGTATTGCTCACTGAAATGCGTGATCGCAATCGAAAAATGCCCGGTATGCAAATAGTCCCCGAGGGCCACTCCCATGTTTGCCAACGCCTTCCCGTTTTCATCCAGAGCCACGCCGGCCTGATAACCCATCTCCGTAAATTGGCCGTTGCCGCCGTTCTTGTAGAGATAATTCTGTGCGCCATCGTTGGCAACGAAGAGGTCGAGCTTCCCGTCGTCGCTCAAATCTGACCAAACGGCAGTCAGGCCGAGCAGATTCTGGGGATCGTGAACGCCGGCTTGTTTGGAAACATCGCGAAACGTTCCGTCGCCATTGTTGTGGTACAGATTGTCCGGTGATCCTTTCAGTCCAGCAGGTCCGCATTGGACCTTGATCATGTGGTACTGGCA
>PSRJ01000116.1 GCA_003175985.1 Terriglobia bacterium | reverse complement strand
CCGGCGATGGTGGCCATCGAAGAGAGCGCGTCCATGCTCTGCGCGCGTGTGATGCGCGGCATGAGTTCCATGGAAAGAAAACTCACTTTGTGCTCCGCCAGAGCCCGCGCCGCATCACCCGCCGTGAGCGGCTCGCCGAAGCCGATCACCACCTGCCCGGGCCGCATCAAACTCAGATCGGAACTGCCGGTTTCCGGGTTGGCGCCCAGGCTGCGAACCTGTAAAATCACATCCGCCTGCGCGAACACGTCGGCGCGCGACACTGCAATTTTGACGCCCTTATCGCTGTACTCGGAATCGGGAAAACCCGAGGCTAGTCCGGCGCCGGTCTCCATCAGGACTTGCGCGCCCGTCTTATTCAGCACCGTAAGCGCACTCGGCACCACCGCAACTCGACGCTCTCCCGGCGCTGACTCGGTGACTACACCGGCAACAATACCCACACTATTTCTCCAGGTTTAGATAAATGACCTGCGGTAACCGTACATTGTATTAAAAAATCGCTGGGGATGCTTTAGGTGCTGCGATCAGGAAAGCGTCAGATACCCGCGTACCACGCGTATCCGGCTTCGGGAGCGGCCGAGCCCAAGCCCTTGCCGAACCGCTTCACATCATCGGTCAGAGTAATGCCGGTGATGTATTTGACGCTCTTATAGCCGAGCTGGCGGGGAACGCGCATCCGCAGCGGTCCGCCGAACGCAACCGGCAGGTGGCCGCTGTTCATGGTGTGGACGACGAAGGTCTGCGGGTGCAGCGCATCCGCCAGGTCGAGGCTGTCCCACCAGTCGCGCTCGAAGGACTGGTAAACGACGAAGCGGGCCTGGGGAAGGGCGCCGGCAAGACCCAGAATGTGTGAGAGGGGAACGCCCGTCCACTCGGCGATGTAAGACCAACCCTCTTCGCACGCCAGGTGAGTGATCTGGCTGCGGGACGGAAAGCCCCGAATCTCTTCGAGTGAGAAAGATGCGGGGTGCGTGACCATTCCATCTACGCTGAGGCGCCAGTCCCGGAAGCCCTGCTGCTCAATACGTTGGAACACAGGGCCGAGCGGAGCAACGCTGTTGGCGAACGGCTGCTGCGAAATCTGGGCCCGGGTGAATTCGCGCGCCATCGAGTGGCGGGTCAGTAATCGCTGGGCGGCATAGGTCATAGTTTCGCCCGGACCGCATAGGCCGCCGGAATCGGGTGGTATCAGTCCGTAGCGATGCGCGAGGCTGCGAGCTACCGCAAGCCCCGATACGCCGCCAACTGCCGCCAGGCCCGTGGTGACGAGTCTGCGCCTTGAAAAACTGCTCATGCTCCCTCCATGGGTTCCGCCGGGCGGCCAGTGATCATAGCTCGCACGCGGCTTCGGAATCCCGCAAGGCACACCATTACGATGTGAATCAATAGAAAGATCAGCAGAGCGAGCGACACGAAGAAATGAATCGTGCGTGCGGACTGCTGGCCGCCCAGGATCGTGACAGCCTCCGGAATCGCGGAGGCGATCGCGGGAGACATAGCCAGGCCCGTCCAGATGACGAGCGGGAACAGCACAAAAATCACACTGAGATAGGTAAGCCGCTGGAGCGGATTATACGACCACGCCTCGGCCGCCTCGGGACGGCGGAATCGCAAGTGCCGTGAGATGGTGAGCCGGAGTCCCCTCCCAGAGAGATCTGAGCGGGAAGGTACGAGGCTGCGGCGGAAATGTCCCTTGGCGATTCCAAAGGCGACGTAGCCCAGCCCGGTCAAAACAGCGAGCCAGGCGGATTGGAAATGTAGATAGCGGCTCCAGCCGTTCTGGTCCGGGAGCACGTAGCCGTAGCCGGTGGGCACCGAGCGCCGGGAAGCGGGAATCGGCAGTTTGAACAACGGGGTCGTGTTTACGTTGCCGGTTTCGCCCCAGTAGAACCGGGGATGGGAGACCACGATTTCAGCGCCGGTAACGAGTAGCGCGGCAAAGGCGATCGTGGTGATCCAATGGGTGACGCGCACCACGGCGGAGTGACGTGGCCGCACCGCGGTGGCCGGTACACCCGACAATGAAGGCCGGACAGCGACAGGATCGGCCATCTTGGAAATTCTATCAAGGATGGCCGCTAATAGCCCGCGGCCTTGCCGTAGTTGCGGCCGTCGGTTCCGCCTGATAGCCAGCCATCTTCGGAAGCAATGGCCTCCACACGTGCAATCACCACTCCGGGCGAATAGTCGACGTCGTAACCCATGCCCTTTAACAACGCCACCGTATCCGGCGAAACGCCCTTCTCTACAAACAGCCGGTCGGGAAGCCACTGATGATGGATCCGCGGAAAATCGACTGCCTCTTGCACGTTCATATGGAAATCGGCGACGTTCAGAAATACCTGCATCACGGCCGTGGTGATGCGCGGTCCACCCGGAGCGCCCGCGACCAGGAATAACTTTCCGTTTCGTGTTGCGATTAACGGCGTCATCGACGACAAGGGCCGCTTGCCGGGCCCGATTGCGTTGGCTTCTCCTTGAACCAGACCGAAAGCATTCGGCGAACCCGGCTTGGCTGCGAAGTCATCCATTTCGTTGTTCAGGAGGAATCCCAGGCCCGGTACCGTCACGCCACTGCCGTATCCTCCGTTCAATGTATAGGTCAGCGCCACCGCGTTGCCTTGACTGTCTACGACATTGAAATGCGTGGTCTCGGAGCTTTCCGCGGGGCCAGGACTCCCGTGCTTCACCTGTTCGCTCGGCGTAGCGCGCTCGCGATCGATCGTCGCCCGCCGTGAGCGAATGTAGTTCGCATCCAGCAATCCCCGCACGGGCATTTTGACAAAATCGGGATCTCCCAGAAATTCGTTGCGGTCGGCGTAGAAACGCCGCATCACTTCCGCGAGATAGTGAAGGCTCGCGGCCGATCCGGCGCCCGTCTTCTCATATCCGGTTCCGTCCAGCATCCCCAGCATCTGCAGGATTCCGATTCCACCGGCGCTCGGCGGCGGAGGCAGAATCAGGTGGTAGTCGCGATAATCACCTTCCAGCGGTTTGCGCTCGATCGCGCGATAATTCTTCAGATCCTCCAATGTGATCAGGCCGCCGCTGGCCTCCATTGCGGCCGCAAGCTTGTGTGCCGTTTCCCCTTCGTAGAATTCCGTCGCGCCGCCCTTGGCGATGCGCTCCAGAGTGCGCGCCAACTCGGGCTGCACAAAGCCGTCGCCGGCTTCAAAGTATGCGCCGTCCTTCAGGAAAATGCGTTTGGAATCGGCAAACAGCGAAAGCCGGCCTTCACTGCCCTTGAGGGACTCTGCGAGCGCCCAGGAGACGACGAATCCTTGCGAAGCCAGATCGATCGATGGCCGCACCAGGTTCGCCCACGGCAAGCGTCCAAATTTCTGATGCGCCAGCTCCAATCCACGAACGGTTCCCGGCACACCCGCCGCGCGCCACCCCACCAGGCTCTCCCGGGTGGGCTGTCCGCTCGCGTCTAGATACATGTCATGCGACGCCTTTCGCGGGGCCGCCTCGCGAAAATCCACGAAAGTGGATCGTCCGTCAGCGAAACGGGCCAACAGAAATCCCCCGCCGCCAAGATTACCCGCGAACGGATGCGTCACCGCGAGGGCAAAGGCCACGGCCACGGCGGCATCCACGGCATTACCGCCCGCCTGAAGTACGGCGACGCCAACATCCGTGGCGAGCGGTTCCTGCGCCACCACCATAGCGTGCCGCGCACGAACGGGCTGAGCGGCGGAGAGGGGCAAGCACACAACAACTGAGAGGAAGAGCGGTAGCCAACGCCTCATTCCTCGATTGTACGTATGTTTAGAGCAGATCCGCCGTACTGAAGAAGAATCGCAGCTCCGTCTCCGCCGTTTCCGGCGCGTCGGAGCCGTGGATTGCGTTGCGTTCGATATCCGTGGCGAAGCGCTTGCGAATGGTGCCTTCGGCCGCGTTGGCCGGGTTGGTGGCGCCCATCACTTCTCGCAGTTTGACGATAGCTCCTTCTCGTTCCAGTGCCATCACGATGATCGGGCCTTCTGTCATAAATTTGACCAGGCCGGCATAAAACGGGCGCTCTTTGTGGACCGCATAGAAGGCGCGCGCCTGCGCATCGGTGAGCCTCGTCATGCGCAAGGCCAGGATCTTAAAGCCCGCCTGCTGGATCATCGCCAGAATTTCGCCGGCCTTTCCGGCGGCCACGGCATCCGGTTTGATGGCTGAAAAAGTTCGCTCCACACTCATAAACGGCTCTGCACCTTCTCTCCTAGTTCGGCCGGCGAGGCGCAGACTGTAATGCCCGCTTCCTGCATCGCCTTGATCTTGTCTGACGCTTTCCCCGACCCGCCCGAAATAATCGCGCCCGCATGGCCCATGCGGCGCCCGGGCGGCGCTGTCTGCCCCGCGATGAACCCAACCACCGGCTTCTTCACATTCGCCTTGACATACGCAGCCGCGGTCTCCTCCGCGTTGCCGCCGATTTCGCCGATCATCACGATCGCATGGGTTTCCGGATCCGCATTAAACAGCTCCAGCGCATCCACGAAATTCGTGCCGATGATCGGATCGCCGCCGATCCCTATGCAGGTGGACTGTCCGATTCCCAGCCCAGTCAACTGTCCCACCGCCTCGTAGGTCAGAGTGCCGGATCGGGAGACCACTCCCACATGGCCCTCTTTATGGATGTGTCCCGGCATGATTCCGATTTTGCATTTCCCTGGAGAAATGATGCCCGGACAATTGGGGCCGATCAGCCGCGTGCTCTTGCCCTGCAGAAATTGCCACGCCTTCACCATATCGAGCGCGGGAATTCCTTCGGTGATGCAGACCACCAGCGGCAAACCGGCATCGGCGGCCTCCATGATGGCATCGGCGGCGAAGGGAGGCGGCACGAAAATGACCGATGCATTCGCCCCCGTGTGTTTCACAGCCTGCGCCACTGTGTCGAACACCGGCAAATCCAGATGTTTGGTCCCGCCCTTGCCCGGAGTGACGCCGCTCACCACATTGGTTCCGTATGCAATCGCCTGCTGCGCGTGAAAAGTGCCTTCCTTACCCGTGAAGCCTTGAACGATCAGCCGGGTTTGTTTGTCTACGAGTACGCTCATCGGCTTCCTCTACGCTGCTGCCAGCTTGACTACTTTCTCGGCTGCGTCGCGCATATCCTGTCCCACGGTGAAGTTGAAGCCCGACTCCATCAGGATCTTCCTACCGAGTTCGACGTTGGTCCCCTCCATGCGCACGACGATCGGGACCTTGACTTTCAGATCGCGCGCCGCGGCCACCACACCGGTGGCCAGCGTGTCGCAGCGCAGAATCCCGCCGAAAATATTAATCAGCACAGCCTTCACGTTCTTGTCGGAAAGCAGAATCTGAAACGCGTTCCTCACCTGCTCGGCGTTGGCGCCGCCTCCCACGTCCAGAAAATTCGCCGGGCTGCCGCCCGCGTACTTGATTATGTCCATCGTGGCCATAGCCAGCCCTGCGCCATTCACCATGCAGCCGACGGTGCCATCGAGCTTGATGTAATTCAGCCCGTGCTTGGATGCCTCCACCTCCAGGGGATCTTCTTCGTTCAGGTCGCGCAGTTCCAGCAGGTGTTTATGACGGAACAGCGCGTTGTCGTCGAAATTGATTTTGGCGTCGAGTGCGTAGACTTTGCCCTCCTTGGTGAGAATGAACGGGTTGATTTCCGCAAGCGAGGCGTCGGTGGCTGTGTAGGCGCGTGCGAGCGCGTTCATGGCAGCTGCCGCGGCGTTCACGCTGGCGGCGGGAACCCCCATTCCGAACGCCAGCTTGCGTCCCTGATAGGCCGCCAGCCCGCCCCCGGCATCGATCGTCTCCTTTAGGATCAGCTCCGGCGTTTTCGCAGCTACCTCCTCGATCTCCATGCCTCCGGCGGCCGATGCCATGAAGACCGGCTTGCCCTGCACGCGGTCGAGCACAATCCCCAGATACAGCTCGCGCTCGATCGGCAGCGTCTCTTCGATCAGCAAACGCTGCACCACGCGACCCTCCGGCCCCGTCTGGTGCGTCACCAGCATCATGCCCAGCATTTTGTCGGCGATTGCCGCGGCTTCGGCAGCATCCTTCGCGACTTTCACGCCGCCGCCCTTGCCCCGGCCGCCGGCGTGAATTTGCGCCTTCACCACCACGCTGCCGCCGATTTTTTTGGCCACCGCTTCGGCTTGCTCCACCGTGAACGCCACCTCTCCACGAGGCACAGGAACGTTGTATTGGGCCAATAGCGCTTTGGCCTGATACTCATGAATTTTCATGGAGTTCTGCTTGTGTTAGTATGGCGAAAAAGCCAGACGTCTCAATATATCATGTCCCTCCTGCCGTACCTGGAACGTGTCATTGAAAGGCAGAATCTATCGCCCGACGAGGCTCTGGCAGCTATGGAAACCATCCTCTGCGGTGAGGCCAGCCACCCGCAGATCGCCGCCTTTCTGGTCGCCTTGCGCATGAAAGGCGAGACGGTCGACGAACTGGTAGGTTTCGCGCGAGCCATGCGCCGCCGCGCAGCTCGAATCGATCACCAGCTCGATGGAGAAACGTTGATCGATACTTGCGGAACGGGCGGCGACGTTTCCGGTACGTTCAACATCTCAACCATCGCGGCGTTTGTCGTAGCCGGCGCGGGCGTTCGCGTTGCTAAGCACGGCAACCGGTCAATTTCCAGCCGCTGCGGCAGCGCCGATCTGTTGGAGTCGCTGGGAATCAGTGTCGCGACGGCCCCCGAGGTTTGCGCGCGCGCCATTCGTGAGATCGGTATCGGCTTCTTGTTTGCTCCCGCCGTGCACAGCGCCATGAAACATGCGCATCCCGTTCGGGTCGATCTCAAACTGCGCACCGCGTTCAATCTTCTCGGGCCGTTGACGAATCCCGCGGGAGCCACCGCGCAGCTTGCGGGAGCGCCTTCCGTGAAAGCGGCGGAACTGATCGCGGGAGCTCTGGCAGCGCTCGATCTGGAACACGGGTTTGTCGTCCACGGCTCGGACGGGTTGGATGAGATTACCACTACCGGTCCCACCCTGGCCTTCGAGGTCCGCAGCCGTCATGTAGAGCGCCGCACACTGCATCCGCAAGATTTTGGCGTGCCTGTTGCACCTCACGCCGCGCTGAAGGGCGGCGATAAAGATACGAATGCCGCCATCGCTCGGGAGGTCCTTTCCGGGTGTCCCGGCCCACGCCGGGATATTGTCCTGGTGAACGCGAGCGCCGCCCTGGTGGCTGCCGGAAAAGCCGCTTCGTGGCACGAAGCGATGACCCTGGCCTGCGAAGCGATCGACAGCGGCGCTGCCATGGCCAAGGTCGAGGCGCTCGCCGCCGTGAGCCGCGACGGCTCCCCCAGCTCCGCCATGCGATAATCTCCCCGGAGGTCCTACGGTGGCAAACGCCGACTGGCCCGAATTGCCCCTGGCCGTGTGGAAAGATACCTACGCGACGCTCCACATGTGGACGCAGATCGTGGGCAAGACGCGCATGACTCTGAGCCCTCCTGTGAACCATTGGTGGCATGTGCCTCTCTATGTCAGCACGCGTGGCCTGACAACTTCTCCCATCCCTTATGGCTCGCGGACTTTCGAGGTCGAGTTCGATTTCGTGAGCCACAACGTCTCCCTCCGCGCGAGCGACGGCCAGCTCAAGTTCATACCCTTGTATCCGCGCTCCGTAGCCGATTTCTATCGCGAATACATGCATGTGTTGGCGTCGATGAGCATCGAAGTGAAGTTCTGGAAAAGTCCTGTGGAGGTGGCCGACCCGATTGCCTTTGACCAGGACGAACAGCACGCCTCCTACGATGCCGAATACGCGAGCCGCTTCTGGCGCATTCTGGTTAATGTGGATTCCATTCTGAAGGAGTTTCGCGCGCGGTTTACCGGAAAGGTCAGCCCGGTTCACTTCTTCTGGGGCAGTTTCGATCTCGCGGTGACGCGCTTTTCCAGCCGCCGCGCGCCCGAGCGGGCCGGCGCCGATTTGATGACTCGCGAAGCCTATTCCCATGAGTGCGCGAGTGCCGGTTTCTGGCCTGGCGCCGGAATCGATGCACCCGCCTTCTATTCGTATTCCGCTCCGGAGCCGGAAGGATACTCCACCCAGGCCGTTCAACCGGAGGCGGCCTTTTATCATCCGGAATTGCACGAGTTTGTTTTGAAGTACGATGACGTGCGGCGCTCCGCTTCTCCGCGTGCCGCGCTCCTCGAGTTCTTCCAAAGCACCTACGACGCGGCAGCCACGCTCGCGCACTGGGATCGCGCTGCCCTGGAAACCGCTGGAGGCCGTCATGCCGGCAAAGTGTAGCCACCTGGATCAGATCCGGATCAAGCACACCGATAAACACGTTTGCGAGGATTGCATCAAGATCGGCGACCGGTGGGTGCATCTGAGGCTGTGCCTTTCCTGCGGCCATGTCGGCTGTTGCGATTCCTCGAAAAACAAACACGCCACGAAGCATTTCCATGCCACGACGCACCCGCTGGTCCGCTCGAACGAGCCCGGCGAAGACTGGGTGTGGTGCTATCTAGACGAAATGATCATCGAGTAGGAATCGAGCGATCCGCGGCGCCATGTAGTCCAGCACATCCAGCAATTCGTGGCCCGAGTCGAGAACCTCCAGGCGCGCGTTCGTATGTCGCCCGGCGAATTCTTCCGCGAGACGGACAGGCACTACATCGTCACGCGCGCCGTGGAAAATCAGTGCCGGCTGGGCGAAATCGGGGTAGTCTTCATAGCGTGCAGCGTCGTCCATGAGCGCGTAACTCAACTGGAGCGGCCGGTCTTCGCCATAATGAAAAACCTCCATTTTTCCGCTCTGGCGCCACTGCTCGCATTGCGCCGGTCCCAGCCGTTCGGCCCAGAGGCGCGCAAATCCGAATGCAGGTGCGAGCAAAACCAGCCGCGATACCTCAGAATGCCGCGCCGCATAAAGCGCCGCCAAGTAGCCGCCCATGCTGGAACCGATGAGCGAAATTGGGCCCTCGCCTGCGTTGCGTTTCATGATCTCGAGCTGCCCGGAAATCGTCAGCCGCTCAAAATCTCCGCCGGCGAGATCGGGGACGAGAACTTCCGCGCCCGCCTCCTCCAGCCGTTTGCGGAAGAAGCCTGCTTTGCTCGATCCCGGTCCGGACGCAAAGCCATGCAGGTACAGAATGCGCTTCATTGAGGCGCTTGCTCGAATTTGATCTCCACATCGGACGAGAAGACCTGGAACGGTTCGTAACGATAGCGATTCTCCGTTAGCAATCGGGCATCTACGATATGGCGGTGAACCACGGACGCCGGAGCGAGAAAACCCCGCGATGTTATGGCGTATTCCACGGTGGCCTCGTCGCGGATTTTGTGTTCCTCCTGCAAATGTTCGATCCAGGACTCGACACGCAGGGGCAAGCCGTCGGATGCCCGCACCCAGAGCCGCCCTTCGAGCGCATGGCGCAGGGCCTGCCGCCCGATGAACTCCAGGGCTCCGTGCGCTGCGGAAGTCTGCCGCCAATGAATCACGAGAGCGGTGTCCGGCCCCAGTTGTGCGGCGCCCGCTGTACTCATTTCGAGTTCCGGCTGGCCTCGCCTGGTGAACAGGAGCAGGATCAAACCATAATCGGTGGCGATGTCCACGAGTCCGTACTTCGCAAAATCCTCAAGCATCCGTTTCCGCAGGCGATCGTCCAGGGACTTGATCCCAAGCGACAGAGCGTGCCGTGCCTTCGCTTCTCCCTGAACCGGCCGGCCATCCACCGCAATCACCTGCCGGTATTCCACCAGATTCTGGGAGCCGGAGTCCTTTAGAGTCCCGACTGTATACTCCGATACAACTTCGCGGATCAGCGCGCGGGGAGCGATCGCCTGACTGGCGCCGGAGCCGGCCCTCGGATGAAAGCGGGACGGCGGCAGAAGTGCCCTTTGTTCAAGAGTTTCCCTGCTGAGGGCCTTGGGAAGATTCTGCTGCAGCCCGTCGGCTTCTTCGGCGACTCGTGCCAGCAGGTCAGACAAGCGAGGCTGTGCGCGAGCTTCGGAAAGCGGGAGGGCGCTGAGGAGCAGGAGTATCAGGAACATTCTAAGGTCCCTTCTTTCAATAACATATTCGAGCGAGACGAAACGGGCAAGGGGGTTGATACGATCGTTTTCGCCGTTTCGTAATAATGCTTGCAACAGGTTCCTACCTCTGGTATTCTGGTCGAGTCGCCAATTGAGGATCGGATTGCGGATAGTTGGGGGTTGCCAAGTGCGCCCTCGAGTGGTAAAACTGGATAAGATCCTCTGCAAGGAACGGTAACAAAACTCTGTGCGGGCCACCGCGCGGAGCGGAATACAGCCTTCCTGTTTTGCTCTTTATAGAGTTTCGGTTTTCTCGCCGTGAGTTCGCGTAGGAGACAGCGGGTTGCGGCAAACAAGTTTCGAGGCCTGCAGCAGTTTTCGCCATCCCGTTTGATGGCGGATTTCGGCTGCGCAGATCTTTGACAATCTGGTTGGATGCAGTAAGAAAGAACTCGTCAGTATTCTGAGTAAAGCTGGAGCGATTCAAAAACTCTAACGTTTCAAACGAGAGTTTGATCCCGGCTCAGAATCAACGCTGGCGGCGCGCCTAACACATGCAAGT
>PSRJ01000095.1 GCA_003175985.1 Terriglobia bacterium | reverse complement strand
TTGTTCCAGGATGAGGGACCGGCCTGCGCCCTGATCTTCCGCGCAGCCCAGAATCTGGAGGGGACGCTCGCCGATGCGGAGCGCCAGGTCCAGGCTCTCGAACCACACCTGCTATTGCAATCGAGCACCGTGCGCACATCGATTCTCAGTTCATTGTGGGCGCCGCGCCTTACGGCCGGCCTCCTCACTGTTTTCGGTCTTTTCGGTCTGCTGCTCGCCAGCGTGGGCGTATATGGAGTCATTTCCTATTCCATTCACCAGAGAGTGAGAGAGATCGGCATTCGTATGGCGCTGGGCGCGAGCGCCGCCAGTGTGCAGATGCTGGTTCTGGGCGAAGTACTCAAGCTGATCACGCTGGGCATTTCCGGCGGCCTCTTAATCGCAATGGCCGCTTCCCAGACCATCCGCAGCCTTTTGTTCGTCACGGGACCGGATGTGGTCACTTTCATTCTGGCGCCCGCGCTGCTGGTGCTGGTGGCCATTACAGCGTCCTGGATTCCAGTCATGCGCGCCACGCGCATCGATGCGGCACAGGCGCTGCGCCATGAATAGCCAAAACCGGCGACGTTAGAATCAGATTTGGTCCTCGTTCAGAACGTTTCCAAGCGTTATCGACTCTACCGGCGGCCCTCCGACCGCATCTGGGAACTGCTCCCCGGCAGCCGGCCCCGGCACCAGGATTTCTGGGCCCTTCAGGACATCAGTTTTCAGCTCGAAAAAGGCGAAACACTCGGCGTGGTAGGGCCCAACGGTTCTGGCAAAAGCACGCTGCTCGAAATTGTGAGCGGTATTTTGCAACCTACTGCAGGCCGTGTGGTCACGCGCGGCCGCACGGCCGCGCTGCTCGAGTTGGGGGCAGGATTCAATCCCGAATTTACCGGCCGCGAGAATGTCTATCTGAACGGCGAAATCATGGGGCTCAGCCGAAGCGAGATCGATCGCGCCATGCCTTCAATTGAGGCCTTCGCCGAGATAGGCGAATTTATGGAGCGGCCCGTGAAGGAATACTCCAGCGGTATGTACGTGCGCCTCGCGTTTTCCACCGCCATTCACGTCGAACCCGAGATCCTGATTGTCGATGAAGCTCTGGCGGTGGGCGACGCGGTCTTCGCCAACCGCTGCGTGCGAAAGTTCGAGGAACTGCGCGAACGCAAGATCACGGTGCTGTTCGTCTCGCACGATCTGGGACTGGTGAAGCAGCTTTCCAGCCGCGCCATTCTCCTGCTGCGCGGCCGGATCGAGGCTCACGGCACCCCCAATGATGTGATCAACCGGTATATCGGCCTGGTATTGGAAAGGCAGGCCCCGCAACTGGAAAAGGACCGGCGGCTGCGCGCCAGCCACCGCCACGGGGATGGTTCCAGCGAGGTGCTGGCGATGCAAGTCCTCAACGTTCGGGGCGAGCCGGTAAATTCCGTCGTCGCCGGCGAGTGCATCACCATTCGCGTGCGGACGCGTTTTCACAAGACCGTCTCCGACCCCATGGTAGGGATTCTGATCCGCACCCGCATCGGCATGGAAGTCTACGGAACCAACACGCGGATCGAGAAGATGCACCTCGGCGATTTCGCGCCGGGCGACGAGTTGGAGGTGGACTTCCGGATGGAATGCTGGCTCACCCCGCAACCGTACACGTTGACCGTTGCAACACAGAACCCCGACGGCACCAGTCACGACTGGCTGGACGACGCCATCGCCTTCGATGTAGTGGACGCGCGCGTGGCTGCCGGTGTGGCTAATCTGCGAGCGCAAATCCAGTGGCGCGTATCACGGTAAAGGTCCATCCGCGAGCCAGGCGCTCCGCCGTCACGGGACGTTTCGGTGAAGCCTATAAACTTGATCTTGCCGCACCGCCTGTCGAGGGCAAAGCCAACGAGGAGTGCGTCCGTTTCGTGGCCGAAATCGCCGGCGTGCCGCGCGCCTGCGTTCGCATCGTGACCGGCGCAACCAGCCGGCTGAAGCTGGTGGAGGTGGATGGCATCACGCAGGAGGAGTTGGAGAAACGGCTTCGCACATAAGGTCACTGGAGTGGCCACAGGAAGATCAGCACGATGGGTGAATTCCGGGATAACGCGGCCGACCTGCTTGCAAGTGAGAACAACCGGTCTCTCGGCAGAAGAAATCCTCCACGCGCTGGCGCCAATCGCCTCACCTTCTCCGCGAAGCCACCATTTGAATCCCGTCGACCGTGACGATGCTGATATGTCCGGCCCACGCGGTGTTGGCCTCGTCAAATGCACGCACGAGCGGGATGAGGTTCTCGGGAGTTGCGGGATGGACTCGGAACAGAACAACCCCGGATTGTTCCAGCGGGCTCCGACGTTGAACGGCGATCTGCCAGAAGTCCTTGTCGAGCGTCAACACGATGCGCGAGTCGGACTCCGCCAGGTCCAATAGCGCGACATCGCTCGTTCCAGCGAGATCCGTGCGGGCCCATAGAACGTCGTGGCCCTCGGCGCGAAGCGTGTCTATGATCGGTTTCGGAAAATTTTCATCGGCGAGGAGACGCATCTACCCCGGCATCGGGAACGCCTTATACTCGTGGGCGAGATAGCTGGCGTACGAAAGACAGGCGAGGACATCCTCTCGCGTCAGGCCAGGGTAATTGGTGAGGATGTCGCTCTCTGATTGGCCGGCTGCCAGGAGTTCCAGGATGAACTCGACGGCGAGACGTGTCCCGCGGATCACTGGCTTACCAGCCAGGATCTTGGGATCAACGACGATACGCTCAGACAGCGGCATAAACCCCAGTCTACCGTGGCATTGGCCGGTTCGGTAGCGGCAGTCCCCTGGCGCTTCGATTCTAGTAGACATATAGGGATCGGCATAGTACAGCCCAACCCAGGCGCGAGCTGGTCAAACCCCTGATCAGGGAGCATGGAATTGTCGCGAGTTACTGAGATATACTTTGACCGGATAGCCCCGATGAAATCGTCTTTCCTGGTGTTGGTTGCCGTACTGATAGGGTTGCCGGCGCAGGCACAGCTTGCGGCGCCTAATGCCGCTGGCGTCGCCTTGGGTCACATTCATTTATCGGTCAAAGATGTCGAGGCCGAGCGGCGCTTTTTCATCGATATGATGGGCGGCACGCCAGTTGAGAACGAAAAGATCTCGATGATCCAATTTCCGGGCGTGTTTCTGGTCATCACGCGGGGCGATCCGGTGGTCTCTTCACCCGGTTCCACGCTCAATCATTTTGGAGTGGTTCTGAAGGACGTGACAGCCTACAGCACAAAATGGGAAGCGAATCACGTGATCATCGATCATGCCGAAAATCCGAAGGCTGGGTACGTGCACGCACCGTCAGGTATCCGCATCGAATTTTTCGAGGACGCGTCACTCAGCGTTCCCATTGCAATGAACCACGTTCATTTCTATTCGTCGCCTGAGAAGGTTCGTGAGATTCAGGCATGGTACGTCAGCCTGTTTGGCGGGCAGGCCAGTGAGCGTTATTGCACCTCCTGTCTTCCAGTTCATCGAAGACTGATGCAGACGGTGGACATTCCAGGAACGAATTTCTCGCTTGGCGTTCTTGCGCAAGCGAATTCGACAGCCACGCCTGTTCCTTCCAAAGGCGGCCAAATCGATCACATTGGCTTTGAAGTGAAGAACTTAAAAGCCTTCGTCGAAAGAGCTGAGGCGAACGGAACAAAATTCGACCAGTCCTACCGCGTTAGCACGAACTCCGCAAAGGTGCACACTGCGTTTTTAACCGACCCCTGGGGCACGCGAATCGAACTGACCGAGGGGCTGGCGCCATAGGGCCCTACACTGCGCACCGTCACGGCTGAGCAGTTGCGGCGACGGTGAGTGTGGCAGGCGGGCTCGAAACACCTCCGATCGTCACCACTACAGGTTGCGGCCCTGCGGCGAGGGACGCGGGTACGATGAAATTCACCTGGGTGATGCCGATCAAATTAGGAGCAAGGCCCGCGAACTGCACAAAAGCGGGAATTCCGCCTAGTGTGATCGAGAGCGGGAGCCGCGGCTTGGGAAGATTCGCGGGGGAAGTACTGGCGGAAGGCGCAAAAGCGGTCCGGAACGCGGGGGAGACCTCACCAGCGCCGGTCAAGAACAGAGACGCAACTCCACCGGGAGCTACCGCGCCGCTGCCCAGGTTGCCATTGGAGTCAGCAAAAATTCCTGGCGCGGCTGCAGCGATCTGAATCGGAAAGCCTGCGATCTCCCCATTCTTATTGATCCCCAGCACAGCGGGTCCGGCGCCCACTTCATAGGGAATTTGCAGGTTGATCTGTGTTGGCGAAACTGAAATCAACGGCGCGCCTACGCCGTTGACGGTCGCCGAGACACCCGCTATCGAATAAGTCAGCGGACTGCCTGAAGCTGCCTGTGTGGTGTTCGCCAAATTGGAACCGAAAACCGACAGCAGCATGCCGGGGCTCAGTCCCGCCTGGTATGTTGCGGCACTTGCTACAGCCGAAATCACTGTGTAGGAACTAGCGCCATTTACGAACATCACCGGAACGTTGAGATACTGCGGCGACGCATTCGCCGATTGGATGACGAGCGTGGCCTGGTAAGATCCCGGTGCGAATCCCGCGGCGGATGCCGTCAAAGTGATCTGGGCTGGCCCGACTCCTGAAAGTTGGGAAGCACTGAGCCATGCTGTCGTGCGATTAGCTGGAAAGATCGAAATGGTCCAAGGTTGAGTCTTATCCGTGATGCCGATAGCCAACTGTGCTTGAGCAGTCTGGCTGGCTGCCGCGGCGGTGAGGTTCACGCGGGCGGGTATAGCAGAGAGCTTGGCAGGATTGCCCGGCGCGCCGGCAAACGAGATAGTCAGCTCCCTGCCAATGCCGTTGCTGGCATCTACCTCGATGGCATTAGTTGCTGGTGGAGTTATCCCACCGAAGCACAATAAGCCCTGAAGCGAACTGAACGCCGTTAGCCGCGTAGTGCCGAAGATGGCAGGGATCTGCGAGGTAAGGGCAACACCGCCGGCAAAAAGCCCGGTCAGAGTACTCTGATTGCCGGTCATTTCATCGACGTTCAATTGTACTGCCCACTGGCACGCCGGATCGGCAGCCGCGTTCTGTGTCACGACCAGAGGCGTGGCCGACACATTGAAATAGTTGTAGGTAGGAAGCGGCAGAAAACTCACGCTGATTTCCCGC
The DNA here is from genome assembly GCA_003175985.1 of Terriglobia bacterium. Classification (GTDB taxonomy): domain Bacteria; phylum Acidobacteriota; class Terriglobia; order Bryobacterales; family Bryobacteraceae; genus PSRJ01. The sequence goes on along the minus strand of PSRJ01000095.1, from coordinate 16,619 downwards.
GACCAGGTTAGGCCCTTGGCGTCCACCCCCGTAAAACCGAAAGTACGAACCAGGGGCGCGGCAAGATTGCGGAAGATCACCGTCGTGCTGACTGTCCCACCGGCCGGGATTTCCACCGAAGGGAAGTACTGCGATAATGACTGAGCTTTGCCGTCGATCGTGAAGCCCGTAATGATGGCGGGTACGCCCGCCGCCTCGCGCAGGCCGAGAGTCGCCTGCCAAGCTAAGCCCTGCGCATCGGGAGGGGCGGGCCAGACCGTGTTGGGAGCTGTCGGTATGATAGCCGCTGCTCCCGCCGGGACGATAACCTGGATATTTCGCGTCGCACCGCCGGCGCTAAATGCGGCGTCGCCCGAGTATTGCGCAGAGAGCACGAAAAAGCCGGCGCCGAGCCGGTAGAGCGGGAAATTAATCTTTGCCGAGCCGGCACTCAGAGGCAACGAACCGAGGGTGATTCCGTTAATGCTGAAACTGATTGTTCCGGTGGGCATACCACCTCCCGGCGCGGAAACGGTCGCTATAGCTTCGATGCTGTCGTTCAGAGTTACCCTGTCAGCATTCACCGACAGAGCCACGTTGACATCGGCTGTCTGAGTGTTCCACTGTGTCACGAGAATGTTGGCGTCCACGGAGCCAAGTCCGGTTGCCAGGTCATACGCTGTCCCGGCTCTGTAACCGTAGGAACCGGTGAGGCAGTCGGGACTCCCCTGAGCGCAAACAACGATATTGTCTCCGCTAACAATGTCGTGAAACGCCGCCGGAGCCGCCTGAGCCAGGCGGTAGAGTTGCGGGTTGATGTTGCCGAGTCCCGGTTGTTTCTGAAAACCATTGGCAACCTGATACTGGTTCAACAATGCGATGATCCCCGCCAAGGATGGAGCGGAAGCCGATGTTCCGGCCACCGCAGCGTTCGCCCCCTGATAGGTAACAAAGTACGCATCGTGGAGCGCGGCGCTGAGCGATACGTCCGGGATGTGGCGTGCGTTCCCATCGGGAACGCCCACTCCCGCCTGCCAGGGCGGTTTGGGATAAAACAGGCTGGAGCCGCCGCCGCTGGAAAGCAGACCGATGGTACCCGATTCGTTCCAAGCCGCTTCCGGGATGTACGAGAGCGCCGAGCCAAAATTCGGCGAGTTGTTTGTGGCCCAGAAGGTGCCATTTCCCTCTACGAATTGCGTTCCACCGACGGCGGTCACCTCGGGCAATACTGCCGGAAAACTCACCTGCCGCCCGTGCGTGGCGAACGAAGCAAGACCTTGAAGATCGCAACCCGCCGCGCCTGAGTCGCCCGATGCGCTCAGGATCGTGATCCCTTGCGCATTCGCCTGCTGGCCGATGGAGCGATAGAAAGAGAGCGATGCATTGCCTTCGCAGCTCCCATAGCTGATGCTGATGATCCGCGCGAGATTGAGGTTTACAGCGGTGACCGTCGCGGTGAAGGCATTGGGGCCGTAAATATAGTAGATCGCCGCTTTCGGCGCGATGGCGCCGGCCCATTCCAAATCAAGATTGCCTTCAATCTGCGCCGAGTTGAAGCCGGGATCGGTGGTTCCATAGAGCATAATCTTGGGGTCGTTGGCGGGCAGGTTATAGCGGGCACGGAAGGCGCGAATATCGCTGAGCAAGACCTCGGATTGACCCACAATGGCGATGCTCTGCCCGGCGCCGTCGAGTCCCGCGCGGTATAGGGGCGCGATGTTGTAAATCGTGGCGAAGTCCTCCGGCACGAGGTAGTGAGAATTGCCGAGATTGTATTCCGGTGGGACAGGGCGGGCAAAAGGCTCCATCTGGAAGTCATCCAAACCCAGGAAGCCGCTGATTACGGGCGTCAGCGCTTCGGGTACCGAAGGCTCTTGTGCGTTGGCAAAATGCATCCGGCCACCGACCTCGAACCGATGGATCGGCGTGTGCAGCGCGTTGGCCACCTGCCGGGCGGTGCCGCTGAAGGCGATCCAATTGCGGCCCCGCGCGGACTCGCGAATGGTGAAGCCCTCGGACGCCAGCCAGCCGGCGATTTTCGAGTGATCGCCCGAACCGAGGCCGAAACGATCGCCGAATTCTTCGGGTGTGAGCCAGCGATGAAACAGGGCAGAGGATGGATTCTGCTGATCCGACAGTAAGCGCTCGAGATCCGCCTGCTGCTCCGCGGACGGTCTCATCATTACCACTATGTCATCCATGCGCATGTCCGGCTCCACTGTGCCGCGATCGAATTGGGCCTGCGCCGAACGATGAAGATTCCCGATCACCGCGCGGATCTGGCGCGTGTCTACAGGCCGTGTCACCCGGTTTGGCGGGGCTGCGGACGAGCTCCGGGCCATGAAAAGAAGCAAGACTAAGACGGCACGGGTCATGGAGGAGCTATGGTAACAGCCTGACTCCTCCGTTGGCGCGGCGTGCGTTAATGAAGTCGAGAGGCTTCCCATATCATGTACTCAAGGAGAAATCTATGGCTGAAGCCAATCGCCCCAATTACCTTCGCATCGCACTATTGGCAGTCGGAATGGTCCGGCTCACGGGCACGATCTCAGCTCAGCAGCCCGTGAAGCATCTCAACCCCGTGATCGAAAAACTGGCTACGGGCAAGCCGTTTATTGGCTTCCAGACTGGGGATCTGTCGCTTGAGAACGCCCGCACCATGGCCCGCGCCGATATCGACTATGTGTATTTGGAGATGGAACACGGCCCGATGGATTTTGAAGGACTTCATCGGTTCACTGTTGGCATGATCGACAAAGCCGCCATCCTCAAAAAGGGTAACGCTCAACCAAACGTGGCAATATTCGCGCGCTTCGCTCCGTACGGCCGGGAACAGGCGCAATGGTTCGTGAAACAGGCCCTCGACATTGGCCTCATGGGCGTGATTTTCAATGGAATCGACAACCCGGAGCAGGCACTGCTGGGTGTGCGAAACATGCGCTATCCACAGAGAAAAACTTCGCTGTATCCCGAGCCGCCCGGATTACGGGGGTACGCCCCAGCGACCGCCGTCTGGTGGTGGGGTGTATCTGAGGCGGAATACGAGAGGCGGGCGGACCTTTGGCCATTGAATCCTGAAGGTGACTTGTTAGCTATTATGATGATCGAGACGGCCGAGGGCCTGAAGAACGCCGATGCAATTGCGTCGGTGCGCGGCGTTGGCGCGATCTTCGTCGGTGCTGGTGGAGACCTGCACCAATATTTGGGAGTGGACAGCAATTCACCTGAGTTGGAACGAGCTTTCCAGACAATCCTAAAGGCATGTCTCGCTCACAAAGTGGCATGTGGAATCACGGCCCTTAACGGGCGCGATATTGCGAGACGGCTCACCGAAGGATGGAAAATGATTCGCACCAACGAAGCGGCCTTAGGTCAATGGCGTGCGCTATCCCCCGCACGATAGTAGTGCGCCAGGCTTTCAAAAGCTCAGCCGCGCAGCCACCTGCGCAGTGCGCGCGGCGCGCGCGCTCGAGACCACGCCGAAATCCGCGGCGCCCAAAGTGAACCCGGGGACGTTGAAGATCGCATGGTTGAGCACGTTGTAGAATTCGCCCCGAATATCGAAGTGCCAGCGCTCGGTGAATGCGAATGTCTTCTCGATCGTGGCATCGGTTGTGACTACCGGAGCGCCGCGCAAGCCGGAGCGCGGAGAGTTGCCGAAATGGAGCGGGCCGGGGTTCTGGAAGACCGAAGTATCGAACCAACGGCTGATCGTTCGCTGATCCGAGGGTAGCGCCGCATCGCCGAGCAGGCTGGGCCGCAGCGGCCCGGCCGGAAATGCCTGCGTGGTGTTGGCCGTTGTAATCACCGTGAATGTAGGGCCGGACTCGGCCGTCTCCAGCACACCAAGCTTCCAGCCGCTCAGAACCGCGTTCAGTACATGGCCGCTCCGGAACCGGGGAATCTCATAGAGCGCCTCGATCACCAGCCGGTGGGGAACATCGCTCCCGCTTCGTCCTTTATCGAGGCGCCGGTTGTATGCATCCATATAGCTTCCCGTAGCGCCGAATTCGTTGGCTGCTTCAACGTCGTCCAGGAACTTCGAAAAAGTGTAGTGGGCCAGGAATGACAAGCCGTGGCTCATACGCTTTTCCGTGCGCACAAAACCGCCATGGTATGTGGAATTGCCGATCGACGGGTTGATCCAAGTGACGTTATTGAACTGCGGAAAAGGACGCAGGACTTGCGGGTTGCTGTTCGTGCCCAGCAACTGCGGAGGAACCTGGTTCAAGCTCAGGTCGTTGGCGGTCAGATGGTGGCTGACATTGGCAATATATCCAACTTCCACCAGCAGGTCTGTTGCGACTTCGCGCTGGATCCCCAGATTGTATTGATAGGAGATGGGCGCCACCTGCCTGGGATTGAAAAACGCCACCGAGGTATTCACCTTCTGGCCCACCGGCACAGCGCCGAACGCCGGCGTGAGCGCCTGGCGCGTTACGGGCGGGAAGCCGTCCCGCAACTGGAACACGCTCTGCGTTTCCGCGACACCGGCACTGTAGCTGGCCGAGGTCGAAAACCCCAGGGACGCCACGTCTCCGATCGAGTTGCTCACCGTCGGGCCATAGAAGAAACCCGCGCCGCCGCGAATGACGGTCTCGCGTTTCCCTGACACCCGGTAAGCGAATCCCAGCCTCGGGCCGATGTTGTTCCAGTCTGTACGGAACGCGCGCTCGGGCGTTCCATTCACCCCGGCAAAGGTCACCACGCCGGGCGTGCCGGAAACGGGATTGATTGCTGCCGGGTCGAAGGAGTTCTGTTTATTGCCGATCACGTAGCGCGGGAACTCCACTTCGTAACGGACTCCCGCATTGATTGTGAGGCGATCCGTCACCCGCCAGTCATCCTGCAGGTAGAGCGCTCCATAAGAGGCGCGGGAGGGGATCTTGTCGGAAACTTGAATGCTCGCCGCGTTCACCTGGCCGATCAGGAAACTTGCCAAGGCGTTACCCGTCGTGGAGGAAGACCCGGGCAAATCCGTAATCAGCGGGCTGATGGTAAAGTTGCCCGCGGATCCGCGATCGCGAATCTCGTCATTGACGCCTCTCCGGTACTCCACACCGAATTTCACCGCGTGCCGGCCGTGATACCAGGAGAGCGACTCGATGAATTGTTGGTCCACAATCGGCGTTTGAAACCGGTAAACGGCGGTGGGGTTGCCGAGCGCGGCGCCCGTGTTCGGCACGGTGACATTGCCGGCGACAAAACCGGCCGGCACTCCGTATCCCGGAATCGTAAACGCCGGAAAAGCCGCATCCGTGACGCCCTTCAAACCGATCTTCGATGCCAGGTTCTCGCCCAACCCCGGGCGGGAATCGAGGAATTTACGGCGCAGATAGGTGTATCGGAAATCATTCGTCAACGTGGGGCTGAAGATATGCGTATACGAGCCTAGAATCGTCTGGATTCGAACGTCGGTGATATCGGCCAAGGGGTCAGCCACGGGAATTCCGTAAGTACCGCTGTTATTGGTGTTGGCATCGTTGATGTAGTAGCGCGCGGTTGCCAGGTCGGAGGACCGGAACTGATGGTCCAGGCGTCCCACCACAATGTTCCTACTCAACTCATTCCGGCTGCTGCCAATGAAATTATTGGCGTTGGTGATCGTCCCCACTCGATTGGGAAGTGGAAAATAGCTCATTGCCGCCGCCGCGACCGGATCCACGCGATTCGCCGGGATTACGTTATTGGCAAACGCTTGGCGCGTGGCCGCGGTGGACCCCGTCAACGGATCGTAGATGCGGATCAACTGGCCGGCCGGGGTATGAAGGTCCGAGAAATCCCCTTGCCGGTTGAGCAGTGTGGGGACCGTAGAAGTGGTGTCAAAGCTGGTCAGTTGCCGTGTCTGCTCCCAGGTGACGAAGAAGTGAGTCTTGTTCTTCCGGATCGGCCCGCCCAGCGTGCCGCCGTATTGATTCAACCGCACCGGCGCCCGTTTCACAGAAAAGAAATTGCGCGCATTGAGGGCGTCATTTTGCAGCGACTCAAACAGGCTGCCGTGATACGCGTTGGTGCCGGATCGCGTGGACATGGCGACGATTCCGCCGGTCGAGTGGCCATACTCGGCGGAGTAAGTGTTGGCAATGACCTTGAACTCCTGCATGGCGTCCACCGGGAGACTCGTGAGTTGCTGCGGCCTCGTCAGACCTACCGCGTTGGACACGTTTCCGCCGTCCAGCATGAAATTCTGGTTACGCGCACGGCCCCCCGCCACGCTGAAGATCGGATAGTTTTCCGCAGTGCCGGCCCCCGTATCGATCATGACCACTCCCGGCGCCAGCGACGCCAGCGACGAGGCGGCGCGATTCGGTAGGGGGAGAGCAGACAACATTTGCCGGTTGACGACCTGACCGATATTGGAAGATTGCGACTCGGTGAGCGGAGCCTCCTCCACCACGTTTACCGTTTGACTGGCTTGACCTACTTGCAATACAAAATTCACTGGCACGACCTGGCCGACCTCGATGGTGATAGGCCCGCGCGCCAGTTTGTCGAAACCGGCTGCTTCCACCTCCACGCGGTAGCTTCCGGGGATCAACGATCCGGCGCGGTAAATTCCCGCTTCGTTCGTCGTCGTATCCTGAGCGATCCCACTGTCGGCGTTGGAGATCTTTACCCGAGCATTGGCCACCACACCGCCGCTCGTGTCCTGCACCGTACCGGAGATCACGCTGGAGCCGCTTTGAGCGTTGGCGCTCCAGACGGCCAGCATGAGGATGCCTATCGAACGAAGTGCCCCGAAAGCGAAACGAACGCTAAAGTCTTCCATATTGATAGAGAATAGGTAGTTCTCTAGGAGAATGTCAACACTTTCCGGGAAACAGTGGTTCCAGTACCGTATTAATCATTTAGTATCAGATATTTAGTATGAGTGGATACGTACGTTGAAATCTCTTCCGCTAACGCGGAATGTTGGGCAAACCATTTGCTTTTCGTCGCCTAGTGGATTCTCCCGATAAATTCGATCATATTACTGGTCAGTATCCTCGCAGGTGGGTGGTACCTCGGGATCTTGATCCGCCGGCAACGCCGTTAAGGCCGCTGGCAGAAGTTCATTAGCCGGTGGCCCCATCTTCGCATCACCCGCAAACGATTGCCTTGACGAGGGTTTTCGATTCATGTTATTCTCGATCAGGTTAATAGGGTGATAGCCGGAACCAAGATCGAGAATTCCACTTCGTCGCTGGAGGCCGAGATGCAAGTTTCCGAATCGGAAAACAAAACGTTGGTGCAATGGCTGGTTGAAGAGCTCTTCAATCGGAAACGCCCGGAGGTGATAGAGTTCCTGTATGCTTCCGGCTGCTGCGGGAGCACACCCGACGGCGCATTTGGTAACCGCAATGAGTTTCTCCTTGGCTTTGCCCAATACGCCAAGGCGTTCCCGGACTCACGCATGGAAATCGACTATCTGGTGGCGGATGGGGATCGCGTAATCGTCCACTACACCTTCGAGGGCACCAACACGGGGGCGTGGGCGGGTCTACTTCCCACAAACCGGTTACTGCGGATTGCGGGCGTGATGATCACGCGGATCACAAATTCCCGGATTGTTCAGCAGGACTTCCTTTGGGATGCCCTCGAAGCGCGGCGCCAGTTTCTGGCAGCGCCGCTTCCGGCGCTCGATTACTTGCTGTTGCCTGCCGCATAGGTTTCAGCAGACCTGTCCGGCCCGATTGCAGCTTTCGCTACGCCAAGGAACGTTTCAGTTCATCCACCGCACGACGCCCGCGATTCCGTCTACTGCCACGGTGGACCCGTCGGGAATCCGCGCAGTTGCTTCGTGGACGCCGAGCACCATGGGAATTCCGCGCTCGCGCGCCAGCGAAGCCATGTGCGACGTACTGCCGCCGCGCTCGGCGACGACCCCGGCCACGCGCGGCAAAATGTGGCTCAAGGCCGGCCCCGCAACCTTCGTTACGAGAATATCGCCGGGCGCGACCCGCGAGAGCTCGCACTCGCAATGGATCACGCAGGCCCGCCCCGTCCCCCAGCCGACACCGGCCGCGTGCCCGTTGAGGCGCGGACGCTGCAACCACATCGCATCGGGCGCTACGGCGGGCTGCAGGTGCAGCGGACGGGCCTGCAAGAGTTGGAAGCCGCTGTCGTCCAACGCCCACTCGATCTCCACCGGCATCCCCATCACGTCTTCCGCCTGGCGGAGCAGCCGTCCCAGTTCGCTGGCCTGCTGTTCGCTGAGACAGGGTTCGGAAATTTTCGAAACGGGCACTATTTCCGCCGCCGGTTCCTGTCGATGAATGCATCCAACCTGATGATCTTTGCGCCCCGGCGTCACGCTGAGCAGCGCGCCTTCGCGGGTGAGCTCGTAGCGGTCCGGAGTCACTTCGCCCTGCGCGATGGCCGAGCCGAGACCCCACGTCGCACTCAGAATCATGGTGCCCTCGGCGGACCGGCTCAGGCCGCCGCCCGCGGATCGCGCGCTCACCAGCGGCTGCACCAGCACAGCCATCGCCGTATCGGCCGGATCGATTTCGTGAGTCGCCATGTAACGGAGCGCCCGTGTGGCCCACAACGCGCCCCAGCAGGAGCGGACCGCGGTGATGAATTCAGCTTCCGTCTCCAATCCAAGAAAAGTCTCGAACTGGCCCGCGAAGCTCGACCCGAATCGATCCTCCACCAGGGCCGACGAGCGCACCACGATCAGCGCCCCGGTCCGTTCCTTCAGATCCTGCCATGCCGCTAAAAGCGGATCGAGCACTGCCGGTGTAATCGGATGATCGAACAGCCCCAACTTCATGGCAAGCGCGTGCTGCCGCGCCCGAGCGCTCTCCTGCGCGCCGAACACACCGCGCGCGTCGGCTTCCAAACCGAGTGCCCGGACCTGCACACGGTATGCTTCGGCATCGAGGCAGAAGCCGCCGGGAACCGGAAGACCGGCGCGGCCAAGACGCGCCAGATTGGCTGCTTTCGGGCCGAAACGGGCCGCATCAGCGGCCTGCGGCGATGCCAGTGGAACTACAAGCGGCATTACTGGCCCGGTCTTTTGCCGTAATTGGAATAACCGGGCATCGGGTCTACGACGGTAATCTGCTCGACCGGGAAGTTCGAAACGATCTCCACGCCATCCTTGTGCACGATGAGCATCTCTTCGATGCGCACGCCCCACTGGAACGGCTTGCCGTGCTGCGTTTCGAGCGCGAATACCATTCCCTCTTTAATCTCGATGGGATGATCGAGCGACCAGATGCGCGAAATCACGGGCTGATCGTATTGCGCCAGGCCCAGGCCGTGGCCCCACAGGTTGGCCGCCGCCTGGTCTTCTTCCTCATACCCCCAGGCTTCCTTGGCCGAGGGCCACTGCGCGGCGATCTCGCGCGTGGTAGTCCCCACTTTCACCGCCTTGATCGAGTCATACAGCCACTTCAACGCGGTGGCGTAGTAATCCTTCTGCTCCTGGGTCGGCTCCTTGCCCACCATGTAGGTCCGGTAGTAGCAAGACTTGTAGCCGTTCCACGTAAGCGCCGCGAGGTCCATAAACACCATGTCTCCCGGCTTGATGATGCGGTCGGAAAAATTGCGCCAGTTCGGCCATGTGTTCGTTCCCGACGAAACGATCACATCTTCCACGTCCTCCATGCCGGGGACGCTGTACAGAAACTCCATGATGTGCGCGGTGAGCTGGTTTTCGGTCAGACCCGGCTTGAGGAACTTCATGAACTCCCAGTGCGCGGCGTCGCCGATCGCGCCCACCATGCGCATGCATTCGTGCTCGTCCTGGTTTTTCACCGCGCGCGCTTCCATCATGGGCGTCATACCGTCCGTCCATTCGATCTTGGCGTCCTGGAAGATGCGCATCATGTTGATATCGATGAAGTCGACACCGAGTTTCATGCCATCCACACCGCGCTTCTTCATCTCCTGCTTGATGGCATTGGTGAATTTCGTGACCTGCTGCGTGGAGGCCGGCCCGGCCGCGCCCTTGATCCAGGCGTACGACCAGCGAATGTTGTCTTTCGGAATCCACGGCGAGTGTCTTTCGATATGCGCGCCGATGTCGCCCTGCTCGAACAACACGGGCGCGTCGTCACCGCACAGCAATGCGTAGCGCAAGCCGGGCTTCAGACGATTCCAACCGGGCGTGAGGGTGCTGGTCACGTACCGAACGTTCTCGTCGTACATGAGCAACAGGGCGCCCAGGCCGTGCGCCTTCATCCGCTCGCGGGCGCGCTCCAGACGATATTTGCGCAGCCGATCCCAATTGACTCGTTCCTGCCAATCCAGTCCTACCGTGCCGACGTTTGCCATGCTGGTCCCGGTTTGTCCTTTCTTTTTGGTTGGGCAGCCAACCGCTCGGTGCGCCGCTGTCCAAGAGCATAGAATAACTTAAAGTCGGACGCGAAGCGCCGGCTATTTCCAATGCTCGACGAGACGCACGATCCCCAGCTTCGGAGCTGGGTGGAATCCGCCAACGAACCACTGGCCGATTTTCCCATTCAGAACCTGCCCTTCTGCCGGTTTCGCCGGCCTGGAGAAGAACGCACGCGCGCTGGTGTCGCCATCGGCGATCAGGTTTTGGACATCGGCGAGGATTGGGGAATCGCATCTGTCGCGGCCGTCATGGCGATGCCCGCCGCGGCGCGCACTGATCTCCGGCGGCGCTTGAGCCGCCACCTTGCCAATTACACTCCCGGCGCCGATCGCTTCTTATATCCCGTGCGAGAGATCGAGCTTCTGCTTCCCTGCGAAATCGGTAACTACACGGATTTTTATGCGTCGCTGCACCATGCTACTAACGTTGGCGCGTTGTTCCGCACCGGGAATCCGCTGGCCCCCAACTACAAGTGGATTCCAATCGCTTACCACGGACGAGCGTCTTCTGTCGTCGTGAGCGGAACGCCGGTCCGGCGCCCCTGGGGCCAGGTGGCGGAAGATCGAGCGGGCCCGCCTGTGTTTACGCCCAGCCGGAAACTGGATTATGAAGTGGAATTGGGCGCATTTCTCGGACCTGGTAATCGGCTGGGCGAACCGATCCGCGCAGACCAGGCCTTCGATCACATCGCAGGTGTCGTGTTGCTGAACGATTGGTCGGCCCGCGATATCCAGGTCTGGGAATATCAGCCGCTCGGTCCGTTTCTGTCGAAAAGCTTCGCGACTTCGATCTCACCGTGGATTGTCACCACCGGCGCGCTGGAACCGTTCCGCTGCGTGCCCGAGCCCCGCCCAACCGGCGATCCTCAGCCGCTTCCCTACCTCTGCGCGGGCAGCCGGGATGCGTTCGATATCGTGCTCGAACTTTGGTTGCGCTCGCCGCACATGCAAGGTCCGGTGATGCTGAGCCGCGGCCGCTTTCGATCGATGTATTGGACTCTGACCCAGATGTTGGCCCACCACACCTCCAATGGATGTCCGATTTGTCCGGGCGATTTGATAGGCAGCGGCACGGTTTCCGGACCCGAAAAGAGCAACAGGGGGTGTCTGCTCGAGCTGACAGCGCGGGGCGCCGAACCGGTCGCGCTGCCCTCCGGTGAGAAACGGGAATTTCTGGAAGACGGCGACGAGGTGACGCTGCGCGGCTGGTGCGAAGCGCCTGGTTTCCGGCGCATCGGCCTTGGCGAGTGCCGGGGCGTTATCGAACCGGCAATTGCATATTTGAGTTAGAATTTCCTAACCGGCTTTACCGCCGGACGAGGAGGATATCCACTTGGTCCCCAGCCCAGCAGTTTCCACAGTTGCTGCCCCCACCGACGCCCGGCAGTATGTGCTCGATCGCTACAAGGAACGCATTACCTATTACTGGGATTCCAGTAAGTACAACAAAAAATCCTACAAAATGACGCGCTATCTGACGATCATACTCGGTGCGGCGGTCACGTTGATTTCCTCGATGTCCGCGGCGAGCTTCATTAAAGACCGTGCCTGGCTGGGCGTTGCGTTCGCGATCCTGACGCCCGTAATGGCCGCGTGCCTGGCGATCATCGGCGGAATATCGCAGGCCTTTCAATGGGGTGCGGCCTGGTCGGACATGGTGATCACCGCGACTCGCCTCGAAAAGGAACGCGATCGGGTTGCCGTGACACCCGTAGCGGAGCTTAATCCCGTTCAGGAACTGGCCTTGCTCGACGATATGATACTGAGCGAGACACAGGGCTTCTTCCAACGCCTCTTCGGCACCGGCGGGCCTTCCAAAGAGCCAGGCAAGTAACGGCTCTGTTTCGGAGCCAGCGCGCGTAAGCAAGCCGTCAAGCAATTTCTGAGACACTACACTACCGGAGCACCTGGAACAAATTGCTGTAGTCGTCTGTCCAAAGGCGAAAGCCGGTTTTCAAAACGAGTGGTTCGGAAACCGAAGTTACTTCTGCAAGCAAGTTCCGGTTGGCTGTCATCACGGTCCAGGTTGCGTCATAGGTGCTGCGTGCCGGGTCGGCCGCGCTCCGGATCAGCCGCGCGGGCCGTTGCGCATCCGCCGCCAGCGCCGCAATGACGGGCGCCAGGTCGAGATACCGGTTGCTGATGTGCACCGCAAGCGCTCCGTCGGATGTGAGGCGCCGGAAGTAGAGCGCAAATGCTTCCCGCGTGAGCAGATGGGTAGGAATCGAATCGCCCGAGAAAGCATCGACTACGAAAATATCGAACGTTGGCGCGGTTTCCGATGCCAGCGACAGCCGTCCATCGCCGGCCACCACTGCAGTTTGCGGACACTGTTGCAGGAAATCGAACTGCTCACTCGCCACGCGAATCACCGCGGGGTTGATTTCGTAAAACCGATAGGTGTCTCCCGGCTGGCAGTACGCGGCCAGAGTTCCCGCCCCCAGACCGATGATTCCAACGCGCAGCGGGCGGCCGCCGAAGAAACGCATTACGCGGCCGATGCCGGAATCCGTTCCGAAGTACGCGGCGGGCTCCCGGCGTTTCTCCGGCGTGAGAAACTGCGCGCCGTGCCGGATCGGACCATTGCTCAAAACGCGCACTCCGCCCTCGTCGCTCACCTGGAGCCTGCCGTAGAAGTTTCTAACGCGTACGACGCTGCCGGCGAGCACGGCATCCATTTGCACGGCGGCAATCAATCCGGCAGTGCCCGTTAGCGCGATGCGCGCCACCTGCCGCGGCCGGACGCGATAAACGAACCGCAGCGCCAGAAGCACGCACGCAACCACCGCAATCGGCAATTCCAGATAGCCGGTAAAGAGGAACGGCGCGAGAACGGCGACAAACACTCCGCCGAGAGCGCCGCCCGAGGCCAGCATCAGGTAATAAGTCGTCAACTGTTCGACCGGAGGTCGGCGCAGAGCCAGTTCGCCATGACAGAACAAGCAGCAGATCAAGAGGCCGCCCAAACACGAGAGAAGGATCCACGGCAGACCCAACACTCGCTGCGCGCCCAGCGCGAGGCCGATGAGAACCCACCCTGCGGGAAGCAGCCAACGATACACAACACGCCGGTACCAGCCCTGCCGGTCAAAGCACAACACCAGAGTCAACAGGTAAATGCCGAAAGGCAGCACCCACAGCAGCGGCACCGGCGCAATGCTCTGGCTCAAAGTATTCGCCATCGCCAGCCATAGAACGGAGGGGCAGGCGGCCAGGCCGATCCACAGCAGGCGGTCGTGCAGCGACGCAGGCTCCCCTGCCCTGCTCTCGACGGGTTTGTTTCCCCTGCTCCAAAGTGCCGGGACGGCTGAGAGAGCGGCGGCGCCCGCATACGCAGCCGACCAACCCAACATTTGACGTCGCGTCGCAATGAGCGGCTCGATCAGCACCGGATAAACGACCAGACCCGCCAGCGACGCCGCATTGGAAACTGCAAAAAGGCGATAAGGCAGCAGCGCCTTCGCGCGCCGCGCATACCAGGCCTGCACCAGCGGCGTCGTGCTGGAGAGCATCAGATAAGGAAGTCCGGCCGAGAGCGTGAGGATGAGCAGCAGCCGCGCCAGTGGCGCGCCCTCGCCGGGCGGCGGCTGCCACCGCATCGAAGGAACTATGGGCAGCGCCGCAAGACTCGCCGCCAGCAATAACAAGTGAACGGCAATCTGCGCCCCTGGGGAGAGGTGCCGCGCCGTCCAGTGCGCGTATGCATAACCAGCCAGCAGCCCGGTTTGAAAGAAGAGCATGGCGCATGTCCACACCCCAGCCGAGCCGCCGAACCAGGGCAGTAGCGCTTTGGCCATCATCGGCTGCACGAGTAACAGCAGGAGCGCGGTGGAGAAAACCGTAGCGCCGTACAGGACCCGCATCGCGGGCGCGCCCGATTGGCCCGAACTCAAGAGATCGCCACGCCGCCTGATGCCACCGGTGCCATTGCGTAATACGCCGGCTCATTCCCCTTCTTCCACTTGATGTTGCAGCCCAGGCTGGGCCTCTGTTCCGGATTCACGCTGCCGTCCGCCAGCAGCGCATCGATCGCCGCCCGCAAATCGGCGCCGGTCACGGGCTTCATATTGCTCGGCCGGCTATCGTCCAGTTGGCCGCGATAGGCCAGCCGCCGGTTTCGATCGAAGACGTAGAAATCGGGTGTGCAGGCCGCGGCGTAACTCTTGGCCACTTCCTGCGTCTCGTCGTAACATACCGGGAAGGATAGTTCCCAGTCGGAAGCCATTTGCCGAAGGCCTTCCGGTGAATCGTCCGAAGAGACCGCCGGGTCATTCGAACTGATCGCGACAATGCCGATATTAGCGGCTGAATAATCCTGGCCCAGGCGCGCCAGTTCGGTGCGCACGTGTTTGACGAACGGGCAATGATGGCAAATAAACATCACCAGAAGCACGTCTTTACCGCCAAATGTGTCGAGCGTGATCATGCGGCCGGAGACGACATCCGGAAGGGCGAATGCCGGCGCCGATGTGCCCAGATCGAGCATCGTAGAAGGAGTTGCTGCCATTTCGTTGAATTACCTCCAGTCGAGAATATTTCACCACGAGAACGGCTCCGGCGCATAGTTTCGATCCCCTTATAATCACTGGAATGGACAGGCCCCATCTGCGGATGCACGCCGTCAATATCTTTGTCCGCGATCAGGACGAAAGCGTACGGTTCTATGTCGACCAGCTTGGATTCGATCTGGCCTTCGATGCCCGCCTGCAATCCGGCGATCGCTGGGTCGCCGTGGCTCCTCCCGATGGAACCGCTCTGCTCGCATTGATCGCGCCCAAACCGGATTCAAGCCAGTATCGATTGATCGGCCGTCCCACCGGCATCGTCTTCGTGACCGAGGATGTGGTCGCCAAATATAGCGAGTGGCGCAAACGCGGCGTCCGGTTTCAATATGCGCCGCGGCTTCGGCGCGTGAAATATGATCATCACCCGGCCGACGGACATCCGGGGAACCATGCGGAGCAAGATCGGATGTGGGGCGGCGTCTTCACCCACTTCCGGGATCTGGATGGGAATCTGTTCGCCCTGGTCGGCTTCGATGAAGTCACCGAAGAGATCGAAGCGCAGCGGCGCGCCATCGCCGAGAGGCTGGAAGCGGAACGCCGCGCGGCGCGCGAGTTGGAGATTGCCAAGCAGGTGCAGGCCAGGCTGTTCCCGCAGATTCTGCCGCCCATCCGCACACTCGAGTACGCGGGCGCCTGCATCCAGGCTCGCCAGGTGGGCGGCGATTATTTCGATTTCTTGAATCTGGGGCCGAACCGGTTCGGGTTGGTGGTGGGTGACATCGCCGGCAAAGGAATCGCCGCCGCGCTTTTGATGGCCAACCTTCAGGCGAACCTCCGCATCCAGTGCGCCATGGTGGCCGATCAGCCGCAGCGGCTCCTGCGTTCCGTGAACCACGTGTTTTACCGGAATACCGATGAAAGCGCCTATGCCACTCTCTTCTTCGCCGAATATGAGGAGGAAACCCGGCGCGTGCGCTACGCGAATTGCGGACATTTGCCGGCTCTTCTGCTCCGGAGTGACACCAGTGTGGAACGGCTGGAATCCACCGCAACCATCCTGGGAATCTTCGGCGAATGGGACTGCACGGTGGGAGAGCGTGAGCTTTACCCGGGCGACACGCTCGCCGTTTACACGGACGGAATCACCGAGTCATTCAATACCAGAGGAGAGGAATTCGGCGAACAGCGCTTGATCGATAGCTTACACCGACACCGTAATCTACCCCCGCCGGAAATGATCTCCGCCGTAGTCAGCGACGTGCAGCGCTTCAGCAGCAACGAGCAATACGACGACATCACGCTGACCATTGCGAAGTGCCGCTGAGCGGCTGGGGTTGCCGCTCCCGAGTCAAGCGCTACCCGGACCCTCAACGCAAGGCCCGGCGCCGTGTCCGAGTGGCGGACCGCGGCGAACCCTTCACGCCGAGCGGTAACGCGTTTCGCGTCGGCAGCCTTCTGTGTTATCCTGCGCTCGCATTTTGGAGCGATCCATGACCAAAATCAATACTTCAGCTCTGCTGTTGTCTTGCACTGTTTCGCTGGCGTCCTGCCTGTTGCTAGCGCAGGTCCAAAGGCCCGGGGAGTATCCGCGGGGGGAGAAACCTTCCCCGATGATGAATTTTTTCGTGACAAGCGAACCCGTCGGCGACGGCGGCAATCTCGGCGGGCTGGCGGGCGCTGACGCACATTGCCAAGTGCTTGCAACGGCCGTAGGCGCAGGAAATCGCACCTGGCGCGCTTACTTGAGCACGCAGGCGCGGCCCGGGCAGCCGGCAGTGAACGCGCGCGACCGCATCGGCAAAGGTCCCT
>PSRJ01000081.1 GCA_003175985.1 Terriglobia bacterium | reverse complement strand
GTGAACACGCGGCTGATGTCGCCCTGATACGCCAGGTGCATCAGGTTGTAGGTCACGGTCATGTGATCGTCGAAGGCATCCGGCAATCCGATCGGCGCTTCGGGATTGCCCGTAATTGTGCCGAGACGGCTCTCGAACCGTTCGAGCTGCTTTTCCACGTCACGAATGTTGCCGAGATACTCGTCGAGGATGGCGCGATCGGGCGCTCCCAGCGAGCGCTTCAGTTTCGCCGTTTCCTCGGTCACCGAGTCGAGCAGGCTCTGCTTCTCCTTGAGGCGGGCGAAGCGCCGTTCCTTCGAATCGGTCTCGCCGAACATCCGCTCGAAAGTAACATGCGGATTGATTCCGACCGGCAGCGGGCTGGCATCATCGCGCCACGCGAGGGTATTGAAGAACGTGCAGGCGAACCCGTCGCAGGCGCCGACGGCGGTGCCCATGTCCTCGGTGCCGACTTCGATGGACCGCAGGGGCGTATCGTCGGCTACTTGATCCGCAATGTGCTGGTCGATGGTCTTCTTGGATTCGATCTTTCCGAAAGCGTCTCCTGTTCCGGAATCGGCGCGGTTGCCGGCCGGCCCAAGACCATTGAGGAAGGCGGAGCTGGCGCCAAGATGGACCGAACTGCCCCAGGGAGCCTTCATCTTGCTGACCGTCACGAGCTGATCGCGGAACGGCTCCAGCGGCTGCATTACCGGTTTGAACTCGAAGTCGCTCCCGGCCTTCTCCGGATGCCATGTATCGGGCCACACGCCACAGGGGAAGTAGACCGCGCCAAAACGGAACGGTGATTTCGGCGCCGCGGAAAGCGCCGGCAGCATGGCGTCCAGGAACGGCAGTGCGACTGTGGCGCCCAAGGTGCCACGCATGAATGTTCGGCGCGATATGTGCTTCTTCGTAATGAACATGGGCTACTCCCTGTTGTTTGATGTTACAACTTTTGCGACCGCGGCGGGGCGGGGGATGGTTTCCGCCGATACCGGCGCTGGTTCCAATTTGGTGCGCATCTGAAAAGGCGCGCTCTCAACAATGCCCGTGACGACTGACGATAACCGGTAATCGTTCTGCGCGGCCTTCTTTACGATCCGCCGGACTACCGGCATATCGCCAGGTTCCAGCCCGCGGCCCAGCGCGTACGTCAACATCTTCTCCGTCACCACGGTTACGAACGCATCGGGCCGGCTCAGAATGGCCTGCCGGAGCTCCGACGCGCCATTGACCCGCGATCCATCCGCGAGCGTGCCCGCCACATCGAGCGGCGCGCCATCCGTGCCGGTGTCACGCCAGCGCCCCACCGAATCAAAGTTCTCAAGGGCAAATCCCGCCGGATCGATAATCCGATGACAGGAGGCACACACCGCGTTGTTCCGGTGCAATTCCAATTGCGCGCGCACCGTCTTCGGAGTGTTCGATGCCGCCTTGTTGCTTTCGTCCAGCGTGGGTACGTTCGGCGGCGGCGGGGGCGGCGGCGTGTTAAGAAATGTGCTCAGCACGTACTTCCCGCGAAAAACCGGCGAAGTCCTCGTCGCCACGGATGTCATCGACAGAATGCTCCCTTGCCCAAGCAGCCCGCGCCGGTTGGGATCCGTAAGCTTCACACGCCGGAATTGCGGACCGTAAACGCCGGGGATGCCGTAGTGCCTGGCCAGCCGCTCGTCGACGAATGTGTAGTCCGCGCTCAAAAGCTCTAGCGTGCTGCGGTTTTGGCGCAAGATGTACCCGAAGAACAGCTCGGTCTCCTTGCGGAACCCTTTGCGAGTGTTGTCATCGAAATCGGGAAACATCAGGAGATCCGGAACGACCTTCGCTTCCAGATTGCGCAGTTGCAGCCACTGCCCCGTGAAGTTTTCCACCAGGGCGTCGGAGCGATCATCCTCGAGCATGCGCTGCACCTGCTCCGTCAGCACTCCCGGCGCTCGGAGCCGCCCCGCTGCCGCCAGGTCCAGCAGCTTATCGTCGGGGTTGCTGCTCCACAGGAAGAAAGACAAGCGCGAGGCAAGCTCGATATCGCTGACCGGATGCGCTACGCCGGCGGGAATGCCGGCCGGATCTTTCTCGATTCGATACAAAAAGTTCGGACTCGACAGAACTCGCGCGACGCCACCACGAATCCCATCGTCGAAACTGCCACCGCTGTCGCGAGATCGCTTATAAAACGACAACGGCGCTTCGACATCCGCGGGCGTCACAGGACGCCGGTAGGCGCGGCGTGCGAGATTGGTGAGGATTTTCGCCGCGCAACCCGCCTCGTCCGCCGTGGAACCGGGATGGCAGACAAACAGCCGGCGCCGGCTCGGTCCCTCACTAAGGCCATACACGTTGTACGGGCCGTCGATGAAAATCGACCTCAGTTTCGGCATGCCCCCGACCATGTGGATTTCCTGGCTGTCTCGCCTCGACGGTTCCCAGACATCCTGCAACTGAAATGGCCGCTCTTTCCAAGTGAAGCCAACATCGTGAGGACCTGCAGTAATGCGCGCGCGTCCCGTCATCCGCTTATCGATAATCGGTTGGGCCGCGGCCAAATCGGCGGCCTGAATCTCGTGGTCCTTGGGGCCGCCAATCGGCGCTGAATACACTTCGGTGCCATCCACGGTGATCACAAAGGTATACGGCGTGTCATTTCCTTCCACACCGGCATAACCTTCCTGCACGCCCCGGACGAGCCGCCCCGACAGTTTATACTCGGCGTCAGCCGGAAAAACGTGCCGGACAACGGTGCCGCCAACCGTTCCGAGCGGCAGGCCCGCAATGTATCCGTTCTGGCTGAATTCGCGGCTGATGGAATGCTCTATGGTCCCCGGCTTCACCTGCGGATCGCCCACCGCCATCGCGCTGACGCGCTGCGCTGCGTTCACGTATCCTTCCAGCAGGAGCGGAGACGTCCTGAGCGCCGTTGCGATGTTGTCGAACCCGAATTCCGCGCCGTCGGTCGGCAGCAGGTCAGAGACGTCAATGTCGACGGCCAGCAGATCGCGGATCGCGTTCGCATATTCGGCGCGATTCAGACGATGCACGACGTAGCGGCCGGGAGTGCTCCGGCCCTCCCAGGCACGATCGAGTGATGCGGCGAGCCAGCCTGTAAAGCCTGCGTACTCGGCCTCGGAGGGGCGGGGCATACCTTGGGGTGGCATGGCCCGGACGCTCAGCTTGCGGAGGACTCTCTCCCAAGTACCCGCATTACCCAACAGGTCGTCGAAAGCCGCTGGTTCCAGATTCACCGGATCATCGGCCGGCATCAACGCCCGTTTGTTGTGACAGGTAACGCAGTACTTCTCCGCGAATGCACGGTATTTGGCGGAGTCGCCTGCAGGATTGGCGGTAGCGGCAGGCGCCGCTCCCTGACGGTCGTGATTCGGCACGGTCTGGGCCAGCAGTAGCGCAGATATTCCGGAGCAGAGCAACACGACCGTAGCTGTGATCTTGCGATCCATCATTTCTCGCTCGTGGCCTCCGGTGTCTCGGGGCCTTTCTTCTGGTCTTTATCGTCTTTCTTGCCAGCCGGAAGCGGCGGAGGTTGCGGCGCCGGATCGTTGGGACCGAGGTGCATGAGTTCCCGCAGAGCTGCAATCACCGCTTCTTTTGAATCACGCTTTGGCTTATACGCGTCCACGTCCATTCCCATATCGTTGGGATTCGGTTTCTTAGGCGCTTCGGCAAGAAGCAAAGGTGTCAAGTTGTCTTTGTTGACAGCGTCCAGCTTCGCACCGGCCGCGGCGAGTGCTCGGATGATCGCCACTTGCTGCTCTTGTACGGCTTGGTGGAGTGGTGTCGAGCCGTCGGGCGCCTTAACGTTCGGATTGACCCCGGCCGCCAGGAGCAATTTGACAGCTTCGAGTGGATCGCGGTTGCCAGGCTCGCGAAATTGCGGCGCCACCACCCGCGTGAACCCGGGCCCTCCCGCAATCGGTGCGCCCTGGCCGCCTTTAATTGCTGCCATTAAAGGAGTCTTGCCAACGTTGGCGTTCACCATGGGACCAGGCTTTTTGCCATCCTTGGGTTTGATCTCGGCCGGGCTCCACTCGATCTGCGCGCCGCGGCCCAGCATCAACTTCAGGACCTCCACGTCGGCCGCTGTCGCAGCGCGATAAAACGGCGCGCTGTTAACGGTTGCGCCGCAACATAGCGTGGTGGAGTGTAACGCTCCCGTAAAAGGCTTGTTCACGTCCGCTCCCAGGTCGAGCAACGCCTTGACCAGACTCAGAGAGGTCATCTTGTTCGGATGGCTGGGTTGTAGGCGTGAGCCGTCGTGGGCCCGCATGTCGGTGGTCGCGTCGTGCATATCGACGGCCCAGTACAACGATCCGTCGTTGGGGTCTGCGCCGAGGTCAAGCAGCTCTTTGGCCAGGTCGAAGCGATCGTTAACGATGGCGATAATGGTGGCGGTCGCGCCATCGGCGTTGGTCGCCTTCAGATCGGCCCCTGCCGCGACCAGGGCCTTCGCAACATCCGTGTGCCCGTTACGAACAGCGAACATCAGGGCCGTGAAGCCACCCGAGGGATGGTCTGCGTTCTTGCGCTCCGTGAGCGTGGAGACGTGCGCCTTGAGGTTTGGATCGGCGCCGGAAGCCAGCAGCGTCTTGACAACCTCCAGGTGACCTTCGGCCGATGCCCACATCAACGCGGTCTCTTCCTGGAACGGATCCGCGGCGTTCACGAACGAGCCACGCGATAGCAGTAACTTCACCGCTTCCACGTTGCCTGTGCGCGATGCAGCCATGAGCGGTGTCTCGCCCTCGGCGTGCCAGCGAGTCGGCTGCGCGCCGGCATCGAGCAACGCCCGCATGATTTCGACGTCGCCGTTGCGGCTCGCCTGGAGAAGGGGGGTTACGCCGTAATGATTCGCAGTGTCCACCGCGGCTCCCGCCGCCAGGAGCGCCTTCGTCATCTCCGCGTTCGAGTGGTAGGCCGCCCACAAGAGCGCGGTGGCGCCGTCATTGGCGGCCGCATTTGAATCGGCGTGCTCCTTGATCAGTTTCCGGACCGCAGCGAGATCATCGACCCTGGCGGCGTCAACGATCGCAGTCGTATTGACAGCAGCTTGCAGCAAGGCGTGCGGCTGCACGAACAGAAACCCCAGCAGAAGCGCCAGGCACCACCATACGTGCCGCATGGACAGGGCACTAGTTTTCTCGGCCGTTTGCATCGCTACGCCTCCGTATGCTCTTGCATTCTAAGATATACGCCGGAACCGCCGGGTGCAAGGCCCCTCTTGATATGCCCGGCACCCGGACGTTTCGGAAAACGGCTGCCTGCCGCCATTTTGGGCAAATGCCCACAATAGCGTGAATAAGTGCTTTGTTATCAATAGTAATTTTCGAAAATCAGGGCATTTTGCCCAAATTGGGATGCGCGGCTGTCCGTTTTCCGAAGGCCTGATCCGAGTCTGAACTTTCATTGCGCCCGTTTCAAATTGATAAAATGCAACCGCTGGAGGCTGATATGAAGCGTGCCGTCATTGCACTTGCGATGGCCGTCCTGAACGCAGCGTCTGCGGCGGCTCAGGGATTCGGCGGGCCGGCGCCTCCCCAGATCGTGTCGCCGGAA
>PSRJ01000091.1 GCA_003175985.1 Terriglobia bacterium | reverse complement strand
TCAGTGCCTGCAGCATCCGCTGCTCCTCGATGCGCTGCAAGCACCCCTTCAAAAAATCGATCTCCAGCGTTTGCTGGCCGACCTTGCGCTCCAGTTCCGCGATCCGGCCCTCCGACCAGCGCTGCTTCCCATTACCCGGAAAGACGTTGCCCGCCCCCTGGCGAAACTCTCGGCGCCAGCGATGCAGGACGTTGGGATTGACCTCCAACGCCCGGGCCGCTTCGCCGATCGACACCCCCTGCTCCAGCCGCCGCACGGCGGCCAGCTTGAACTCTTTGGTGAACTGCCTTCGTGACAACCCCATGACTCAATTCTCCATTCAATGGATTTTGAGTCTTAACCGTATGTCTCAAAATTGGGGGCAAGTCCATACGGATTCAGCGTTCGGCACTGGCAGATGATCGAAGCTGGACGCCAACTCGCTGTAGCATGCGCCAGAGTAATGCACGGGCCGCGCCAGTGTTTTTGATGCGTTTAGCTTTTCGTTAATGACCTTGCGTTAACGCCGTTGTCGCCGGCGGCCTGCCCAATACTTTTTCATTCGCTCGGATACCATTTGGCGTTCCGCGGCGTCCATCGATTTCCTTCCCCGTCGACTCGCTGCGGGCGAGCCGGGTGTGGAACGCAATCCTTCCAAGCAGGTGACCGTGCGTCTTATCTTTTCGATTTCCGCATTTAGCTCTTGGATCAATTTGTCGATGTCGATCATGAAGTTGGCACCCGTCGGAAAAGCGAAATTGTAGCAGCCTTTGGATTTCAATTTTTGGCAGTTGCTGTAGTAATTTTTCTGGGCGGAGACGGCTTGAGTGCCAGACTTCGTTTTAGCGATCCCAGGTGAGAGGCTCCGGAGAATCGGCCGGCTCATACCGATTTGGTTCGGGCGCTTGCGCGCTTTCCGGTGTGTTTCGACCGGAGAGTGCGCTCAAGGGCGCCGCTTCCTCAGTATTTCTTCCAGTGGGGAGTGCCTCCCACGCGTCCTGAAGCAGTTGCTTGCCATTGTGAATTCGGCTGAGCACTGTACCGATCGGTAAGTCCTCGCGCGTGGCGATTTCGCGGACCGAAAGCCCTTCAATGAACTGAGCGCTCAATACCTCGCGGTACTTGGCTGGCAATTGGTTTAGCGCCTGCTGAATCCGGAACCGATCCTCTTCCTTTTCCAAAGCATCGGTCAGGAGTTCCGGTGCAGGAAAATCGAGGGCCTCATGTCGATCGAAAGAATCCAATTGGATGGTCCGGGCACCATGTCGCGATTGTTGCAATGCGTCATTTCGGGCAATCGCCTGAATCCAAGTATACGGTGAGGCCTCGCCGCGGAAGCTATTGCGCTTTTCCCACGCGACCGCAAAGGCTCGGGCCGCGATGTCGTCGGCCTGGTCTCTATTGCCAACGAACCTGGTCATGCTCTGAACCAAGCGACCGTGATACCGTTCATGAATTTCGGCGAAGGCTCCTGCATTCAATGTTCGAGTTCGGTGATCGGGCAGCAAGTCGTCAAGGATCTTGGCTGAGGCCTCTTGGATAGCTGCTAACGATGTAGTGAGGGCTGACTGATCCCGGCTGTAGGGCGCGATGCGCTCTGCAACCGCCGTGTTGGTCTCAAGGCCTATCGCGTAGTTGACGACATAGGCTACGGCTTCGGCCTGTGCCTCCCTCAATTCGTGCGGCAGCGCCGAGTGGTGCTGTGTGGACTGAAGCGCCTGGGTGATCAAGGCTCTCACCCGCTCTTCATTCGGCTTTGCATGATCTGCTTCTTCCACGCATCGAGGCAAGGGTTTGCCCTCGGTTTGAGAAACATCGAAGACGTAGGCCGCGCGGAAGGTCGCGTTGGGTAAGGGGCTATCGGATCTTTCGGCGCGCCTCGCATCCGACTTCGCCGGCGCGAAGATCATGATGCCTTTTTCACCGGGTTTCACCGTACGTCCGAGGTCGTTCCACGTATGATGACCGGCCACGCGTGTCGCGTCGGGCCGCTGTGTCGCAATCAGGAGGACGTTGTCCCAGGAATACCGGCGTAACCGGCCCATCGCGCCCAAATACGTGGTAAGCGCCTCAGTTCGGCCTGCTCGTAATTCGGCGGCCAGGCTGCTCAACGCTTTCTCGGCCCTTCGCCGCACGGTTTCGTTGGGATTACGATCCATGCCGTAACATGCGCGAACGGGTGGCATTTGCGCTATTGCGGGTCCTCGGGAATCGATTTCGGATAGGTGGACGACTACTTCGTTGACGCCGCTCGACGCGCGATCAGGCCAAAACCTTTAGCCGTGGCTTCACGCTGAAGTGCCGTCGCATCGGTGGTGTAGTTCTCCGCGTGCGAATTACGGGCAAATTCCGCAAGGGCGAGCCTAGCTTCCAAGGAGTATTGAAGGAATCCACGGGAATCGGCTTCTGCTCGCACCCGTTCAAGTTCCTTCATAGCTGCGACGCGGTTGCCGGTCGCCGCATCCAGTCGCGCTTTGGCAAGTCTTAATTCGATGCGAACGGCGAAATCCGAACTCTGAGCGCCGAAGAATTCCGCTCGCTCATAAGCTCCCATTGCGGCCTCAGGCTTTCCTTGCGCCGTCTGTGCTTCCACCATCACGATGTAGGCTTGCGCTGCAAAATCGGTTTCCTTTTCGCGCTCAAACTCCCCCGCGATCGATTGTGCGATCTGGAAAGCTTCGGCAGGCTGCCCGTTTTGAAAGGCTACCTTAGCCAGGACGAGCTGGCTCTCCGCCGCTAGACCTTTTTCACCCTTTTGGTTTCTTAATGACACTGCCTCTTTCAAATATTTACGGGCTGCGTCGAGCTGTCCTTCAGCAAGAGCAAGCTCACCAAGGCCGTGAAGTGCATATGCTTCCTGGCGAGGCTCGCGAATGGTCTTTCCGAGCGCCAACTGCTCATTAAGCCGCGCTTTCGCTGAAGCGAGCTCCCCCTTTTTTGCCAAGACTTCTCCGAGGTTTCCGAGGTTCCGAGCGATCCCGCTCTGATCGCCAACGTTCTTGGCCAAATTGAGCGACTCTTGGTATCGGGCATAGGCGGCTTCCAGGTGGCCCTGATGTTCGGCGATAATGGCAAGATTGTTCAGCAGCGTGGCTTCGTGCGCTCGATCAGCGCGGTCGTGGAAAATGCCAAGCGACTGTTCAAAAAACTGCTGGGCGCTCACCAAATCTCCTTGCCGCCAAAGAACAATGCCAACACCATTGAGCGCGTAGGCCTCTCGGCCTCGATTGCTGGTTTGGCGGCAGACGGCGACCGATTCTTCAAAGAGCTTCTTGGCACCGGCCAGATCGCCCAGGTCTTTGTAGGCATAAGCAAGGCTATTCAGAGTCACCGCCACGCCCGTTTGATCGCCGATTTCTCTAAATAGGCTGAGTGCGGACTCGTAAAGTTTCTTGCCGTCCTCATGCTTACCCTGGTCGTCGACCACGTCCGCCATGGTCTTGAACGCCTGGGCTTCTCCAGCGCGTTCCTTCATCGCCGAAAAAGTCGATTGGGCCTGCTGCGCCAACTGAAAAGCCGCATCGTAATCGGCCATGCTGTACGACGCCCATGCCTGGCGCATAAGCGCTTCGGCGCGGACCAACGGAGCTTCCTGAGCACTGGCATCGGACGCCGCTCGTTGCGCAGCGGTCCTTTCCATTTTGAAATCACCGATCGATTCTGCAGCCAAGGCGCGAGTCAACTCAATTCGCGATCTGTCGCTCGCCGGAAGTGCCTTCTCGGCCTTGGCGAGTGTTGTGAGAGCGTCGTTTCCTTTTCCTGCTCCGATTTGGACCTGCGCTAACCGTAGCGCATACTCGGCATTCGCCGGGGCGAAATCCCAAAGCCGGCGCGCGACTTCGAGCGCCCGATCCCAATTCTTCGTAAGTTCTCGATACGTCGCCTCAATAATGAAAGCGTCCTCCGGCCCAAGCGGACCCGAAAGTTCATAGGCGAGCCGTGCTTCCTCTGTAGCTTTGGCTCCATAACCCAGAGACCTCCAGGCTTCGGCAAGCCGCGTGTGTGCCAGCGCAAAGGCCGGCTCCTCACGCACGGCTTTTTGCAAGAATTCTTCTGCGGCCTTCGCGTTCATGAGGCGTAGCTCTCGTATGCCTTCCGCGTATAGTCGCTGGGCATCCAGCGTCTTCGGAACAACCAATCTGGATGCGAGCAGTTGAGCGCCCGATGGTTCGGCAAGACCCAACTTCGTGCGAAGCAAAGCAGTAGAACGAGCGACGAGCTCAGACAGAGTACTTTCGGTTCCGACCTCCACATCGGAAACCCGTGTTTCGCCTGACCGCGTGTCCTGGACCGCAACTTGAAGTCGAATCTGGGATTCCGGGGCCTCTGTCAAGGAGTATGTGCCGACCGCCACCCAATCCGCGCCAGTGTTTCGCCGAATTCGGCGCAGAGTATCAGCCGAAAAACTAGCCACATCCGGCAAAGACAATTCCCGTTCCATGCGTGCAACGACCTCGGCCGCTACCGGAACCAGGGCGTGCGTTGTTCCCAATTCGGCGCTGTAGAGCTCAGCCAGAAACGTGGATAACCACCGGGCATCCTGCCTGCTTGAGCGATTGCGGAACTCCAAGACAGCCAGTTTTTGCGGCTCAGGCAATAGCGGGGGAGGGGCTGGCCAGAATCTGGCGACCAAGAGAATTATCCCCAGCATGCAGACGACGCCGCCCACGACCCAGAGTTTCTTCCTTCTTCGGGCGGCGCCGCGGGGGGAGCCACTGGAGACAGCAACTGAAGAGGGTGCCGAGGGAATCGGAACTTGCTCTTCTATCGTTTTACGCCAAGCATCGAGTTCGGATCGATATGCTATTACGCCCAGGACTTCATGCCTGTGGACGGGCATTCCTTTCAGTTCATGTCTCTGCGCGGTCTTGACGCTGCAGTGCATGTGCTTGCCGATTGCCTTCCATCCTCGAAGAGGCTCTTCATTCTCTAAAGCCATTGAAATAGCCCTCTTGCCAACTCCTTTCTATCTCGAAATCACGAGCGACATTGAAGGATGACGCAATTTGACGCGGTTCAATTCTCGTGGAGGCGCGATTTGTACCTTGACGCACCGAGGAAATCGGTTTACATTTCCAATTCCTCATTTCTCGACGAGTGTATCAGCAGTCGCCGGCTTGGGGAAAAGGGCTCTTGTCGCACCGATTCAGGAGGGTTTGATGCGCGTCTGGGGAGGCGTAACCTCGATCGTTGCCTTGTTCTTGCTTTCGGCGCCGGCGAAAGCGGATCTACAACTCTTAGGCTATATCTCGTTCGACAACCTGATACCCGGCGACGTCGGAAGCCCGGGAGTGAATGGGTTCACGATTGGCAATCTGACCGGCAGCAACGACCTGCCACCCACGTTCAACGTCAGCACGTCTCTAACGTTCCTCAATAGCTCCTTGGAATTCTTCACGGGGACCTCGTCCCAGACTGTGTTTTTGGGGGACTTAGGTTTTGGCTTCTTCAACCCGTTTTCGCTGATGTTCCCGGATACGGATACCTTCACCTCGGCACTTTTCACAGCGACATTGGACACCACCTCGCTCCAACTGGAAGGCGGCGGCGTTTTCACGGCGGCTTCGAATCAGATTTCCGTATGGCTTACACCGTCCAGTGGAGATTTACTGGTGGCCGGGACAGATTTCGCTTTGATTACAGTTTCGGATGAAGCCTCTCCGGTGCCGGAGCCGAACAGTCTTGTACTCCTTACTCTTATCTTCCTGGCGCTCTTAGTTTGCGGACATACGCGACTGTGGAAATGCACCATCACAAAAATGAAGGATTCGATAAGGGTTTAGCCGGTTAGGGCTGTAGTGCCGGGTTCTGACATGCCCAATTTTCTAGGCAAACCGATCCCCCGCAGTTTCCTAAGCCGGTTGACGTTTCTTGTGTGTTCGGGGTCCGCCGCCTGGGGCCAAACGCCGGTCACGATCACCCTGGCGGCGACCACCTCGCCAACGGCCGGCCAGCCAGGGGTAACGGTGTTGACGCTGACATGCAGCGGCCTGCCGCCTGGAACGATTACGCCGGCGAATCTCAAGGTCACCTTGCAGGT
>PSRJ01000269.1 GCA_003175985.1 Terriglobia bacterium | reverse complement strand
ATCGATTCTGGCAACTTGCAACCATCCAGTTTCAACAACTTCCCTGCGAACCCTCCCTTAACGCAGTAATCGCAATGACGGGAGGTACCTGCTTTTCTCTTCCCTAACAGAGCTTCGGATTTCCTCGCCAACATCTCCCGCCGACACATGTCTGGCGGGCGGCGAGGTGATCATTGCAGAGTACACGGACAGATGGTGTATCGACAGAAAACGAACCCAGACAATCTTCGATGGGAAGGGCTGGTTCGGTCCTCCGAGGACTTTATCCAGATCTCGTCGTCTCCAAACAACGACTCGAGAAAGTAAACGGAATTGAGTTGGTTCGTATCAAACGCCAGCAGGCTAATCAGACACTCTGTTTCAGCTCTCGGCCGTTCGTTTTATGCGGACTTCCGGTCAGGCGGCTTCCCGAACGTCAACTCCTTTATGAGCGCCGGAACGGGCAGTTCGTTCTCCAGGTCACCGGACACCTCGAATACGGAGTTCCTTTCGGGCAAGACCGAATCGTCCCGATCTCTCTGGCAACGCTGGCCGTTCAGCAGAAAAGCCAAACGATTCGGTTTCGAACTGCGGCGGAAATGCTGGAGACGTTCGGAATGCATAAAGGCGGCAAGGAGTACCGACGACTGATAGCCGCTTTCGAGCGGATCTTCGGCGCGACGATTTTTTTCGGGACGGATGGCTTTCAGGGGAAGGCCAAGGTAGTTCACCGCTCGCGATTCAATTTTCTCCGTGAAGCGCAAATCTGGTACAGCCGCAATGCCGACCAACCAGTCCTCTCAGACGAATTCGAAACGTCATCATTCTTAGCGACGAGTTCTTCCAGGAGATCACTGCCCACCCGATACCAACCGATCTGGATGCTGTCCGCGTGCTGGCACCATCGCCTGCCGTCTTGGACCTGTTCATGTGGTTCTCCTATCGTTGCTTTTCGGCGAAGGGAGAGGAACAAATTCCGATTTTTGGCCGCTTCGGTCTTGCTGCTCAACTGGGCAACGTGGAGTATGTGCGGCCACGTCGGTTCCGGGAGAAGCTCGAACAGTGGCTCAACACGATCCGCACGATGTGGCCCGAGTGCCCAACACGCCTGGATAACGCCGGAACGCAATTGATTCTCCGGCCGGCAATCGCGATTCACCGACGGGAGGCTCCCGATGTCTGCGCCTAAGCCGGAACAGTTTCAACTTCATCCGAACCAGAACACGACCCGGAAGTTTCCATCGTCCGCGGTGTGTGGCCAGGTACGAGCCTTCGCCTTCTCGATCAGCGCCTTCACTGCATCTGACTCCGGTTTTGCTAGTGCCGGAAGCGCTGGTTGGGCAGAAACGTTGTCGCGGACCCGACCGGGAACAGAATTGCGTTCTTCACTATAGGCTCCCAGATCGCGATCGTCGTAGATTACATCGCCGGCGTCGCTTCACTTCAGGTTTCGTTTTAGAAAGGTGATCGCTCGGGGCCACGAATCGGCCGTTGCCTCGGCATTGTGTCCCATATCCTGAAACATGATGAAGGCATGCGTCGCCTGAGGATATACGTGATACTCAAATGACTTCCCAAGCGCCTTCATTTTCTCGGCCGCGGGCGCGGCAGTTGAGGTCACGCGCTCATCGTTTTCACCATAGAAGCCGATCACAGGGGCCTTGATCTTGGCCATGACTGCTTCAGTGGGAGCCCCACCATAAAAAACCACGGCCGCATTGATTTCGGGCACCACGCCTGCAAATTCGAAGCTTGTTCCGCCACCTAAGCAGAAGCCCATAGTTGCGCTCTTGCCGCTCGCGCGCGGCAAGGCCATTCCCCATGCGTATGCTGCCTTGTAGCGCCGCAGCATTTCGTCGTTCGAAAGCCGCGCCAGGGAGCGCATTGCGGCATCGACGCCCTCAAAGGAATCGTAGTTACCTCCGTTGGGTCCCATTCCGGAGTATAGGTCGGGCGCGACCGCGATAAATCCTTCAAGAGCGAGCTGATCCGCGATGCCACGCTGCCAGTCGTCAAGACCCGGGGCCTGCTGCATCACGAGAACGAGAGGCGCCTTGCCATCCCCGTCGGGATACTCGACCCACGTGTGAAGCTTGACGTCGCCGACGGGAATATCAACCCACTCTCTACGCAACTTAGAGTGAAGCAGCGTTGATTTCGCGGTAAAAAGGCCAGCCGGGAGATTGGGCAGCTTTCCCATCGGATATCCAAGAGGCCCGCGGCCTCGTCCAGGCAGCGCGGGCGCAGAGGGGGGCTGGGCTGCCTGAGCCATCATCATGTGAGCCGTATGATCTTCCGGAACATCGGGATTTGTCCCGGCAATGGGCCGATTGCCGGTTCCCCGGTTCAAGAACTCGATCGAATCCTGCCAGGCGCGCGATCCGGACCGGATCATCGTTCTTCGATCCGAGAGGGAAACCCTGACGCGGGTGCCCTCGACCGATCGGGAAAACTCCATTGAGGCGATCTTCCCATTGGCGGGACCAAGTGCTGCAGCAAAAGCCGCCACAGCGTGGTTCCGCTTCGCCGACTCAGGCCCAAGGCGATCGAGTGCGCTGATGATAGATGCACCGTTCGGAAACGAATCCGTATCTCCCCCGCGTGGTCCCAAGCCCGATAACGGATCCGGTACGACGGCGATGTAACCCTCGGCCGCAGCCTGATCCGCCACCGCTCGGACCCAATCACTCGCACCGTGATTGTCGTCGGTCAAAAGAACGACCGGTGCTTTGTCGGCGCGTTCCGGGTAGACCACGAAGCTACGAACGTCGGCACCTTCCACTGGAACGTTCAGCCACTCACGGTGACGATGAGTCGAGTTCAGTATTTTTTTCGCGTCGGCTTCAGGGGGCAGCGACGAATGGATAACGATTTGGTTCGCAACCGGCGTCGCCGATCTCGCGGCCGAAACAGCCAGAACCAGTGCTATTGTCGCAGCCCCACAGAGAAACAGTACACTTCTTTGCATTGTGCTATCCTCCCACTGCCTCACGGCCACCCGCTGCCGTCCGCTACTTTACAGCCGGTTTCACCACGGCCGGCGCAGGCTGTGCGAATTTCATATCATCGATGGCCACATTTGGCTGGAGTTCACTCAGTTCGATGAACGATTGCCCGCCGGTCCACGTGATCGTCCAATGAAAAGGAATGCGGATTCCAGAGACCTCGCGATAGTCCGAGTAGTCAACCTGCGTCGGGACAATGCCAATCCGTGTATTGGTGTAGCGGACAACTCGGGCCAGCAGGCCCGACTCCACGTCAAAAAACAGCTTGACGCGAGTCCCTCCCGGTGCGGTCCCTTGAACGATCTGCACCTGCTTGTCCTCAATGGTGGTCATCGGGAAGCCGACACGCCATTGGGTCAGGGTTTGCTTGATGTTGCCGGGAAAAGCGAGCGCGGCATCGAGTCTGGCGCCGTCCAGTTCGCCTCCGGGACTCAAGCTCATCAAACGCAGCGGCTTGTCCACAGCGGCAATCCAGCCCGAATGGCCGTCGAACGTGGTGGTCGTATCGCCATTCTGGGTGTGGGCGACCGTGGTCCGCTGGTTTGGAGCCTTTGCGAATACTTCAAATGGCACCTTTTGTTCGTAGGAGTCGAATCCTTCGTAAGTTCCTTTGGCCACGAAGCTCTTGAGTCCGTTCAGACGCTCTGCGGCCCCTACCGCGGTGATGAACTTGTCCAGGATTTGCTCGGCGGAAGGCTCGCGCGGCGTATTCGGAACAATCTCCGTTGCGTTGGGATCTTCGGTCGGCAGGCCATACTGGACCGTGAGGCTCGGCACGGGTTCGGGCTGAATGCTCCCGCGGTGGCAGGAATAACAGGTCAGCACTCGCCGCCCTCCAAAATGGGTTTTGTTCATCGCATCTACCATTAAGACCATCTGGCGTGTTATGCGCTTTCGAGGAACATCCTCCGCGAACTTTTCCCAATGGGTGAGGCTCTCATTCACGTGGCAGTGAACGCAATTTAAGCCGAGGGATGCGGAAAAGAAGCTCATAATGTCCATTAATTCGCCGACTGACGTCCCCTTCAGGACCTGAACATTCTTGAAGACCTCTTCCGCCAGCGGCTGATGTCCACCGGGCGTTTGGGAATGCGCGGCCAGAGTTGCAGCGAGAAACGCAAACCCAGCGACGATATGACGTTTTGCCTTCGACCTCACGTTCACGCCGAAACGCCTGAATACCACAATTCGCCTCCTGCAGGGACGCCTTTATGATCGAGTAGATGGCAACCACTTTACCCGTCGACTCGTAGGGCCGGCAACCACCGATTCAATATTTTGAACTGGGCAGCCGGCGAGCGCTAGATCTGAGAACCGGCGATTGCGCGTCGGGATGTATAATCGTCTTCGCTGACGGGAGTCCGGTTATGGCACTGGCAACGAATTCGTTGGAACGCGCTTTGGTGATTCTCCAATTAATTGGAAAGACGGCCGGGGGATTGACCAATTTGGAGATCAGTCTCGAACTCAAAATCGCGCGCAGCACGTGCAGTTACATTTTGAGCCGCCTGGAACGCGAGGGCTACCTGGTCCGGGACAAAGCGAGCGGAAAGTATCGGATTGGCCTCAAGACTCTGATCCTCGGGCGGGGAGCTCTCCGGGAAGTTGGCTTTCGCGTCGTCAGTGAACCAACTCTTTACCGCTTGGCCACGGAAACGGGGCTGGCCGCCAACCTGGCAGTGCTCGAAGGCGACCGCGTGCTCGTGCTGGACCGGATCGAGGGATTCGCATTTGTTAAGGCCGCAATTGAACAATCTCAGAAGAGTCAGGCTTCCGGAACCCCAAGCCCGCTTCAGGAAGTAAAAGGCCGCCACGATCCGACGAAGGAATATCGCGAAGTCAGCTTCGAATTGCCCGTCGGCACTACGGCACTTGGAAGGGTGCTGCTCGCGTACCTGGCTGCTGAGGGCATCCAGGACTTCCTGCGCCACGATTCGTGGGCAAGGAAGTACTCAAAATCAAACGGTGCGCAAGAACTGTTATCAGAGCTGAGCAAGGTGCGTGAACAAGGCTATTGCATGATGCATTTCGAGCCTCATAATGAGTCATGCTCCCTGGCTGCGCCCATCTTCGACGCGAGTGACACAGTCAAGGCGGCGGTTTCGGTCAGTTGTAAGAGGCACCTACCGATTTGGAACGACGAACATGCTTTGAGCGAAATGGTGAAGGAGGCTGCGTGGGAGATTTCCTCGAAGCTGCACTACCCGAAGGCGAGCGATTCTTCGCAGAAGGCCCACTCGGGAAAGGTTGGACGCAACCGAGGATCTCTCATCCCAATGGATCCAGGCACACGGGCCTCTTAATTCACCATAGAACATGGTACCCGCTTAATCGGCCCGCCAGCGCAAACGCCCTCACTAAACCTCCCCTCGGGCTACATGAAACGTGCTGCGGCGCGAGCAGCCGGTGGAGGTCCCGGCGTAAATCCCGGCGGTGGTCCGCCGCGGCAACCCGCGGGCTGCGCGCTCAGATCCGGTGCGGCCAATCCGAGCGCGAGCAGGCCGGCCCCGACCACACCGTTGCGGATCATGCAGCACCTCCAAAGAGAGGTCAGCCGCTTATTAGACTCGTTCATGGTCTTCTTCCAAGGACTCCATCTCAGTTCATTCTTTCATCGCTCGTCGCCGCCTCGGAGTCCTGAAACTGCGGGAATCCGAGCGCAGCGTTCGGGCAAACGTACTACCGGTGCTTGACCCGGTGGACGAGTCAATCGCTCGCCAGTTGCTTCTTTAGGAATGCAATGGCACGCGGCCATGCGTCTTTGACCGCTGCCGGATTGCCGCCAACCTCCTGGAAGAGCACAAAGGAATGCGTAGTTTTGGGGTAAATGTGAGGTTCGTATGTCTTGCCCAGCCTTCCCATCTTGGCGGATGTCGGCTCAACCGCCGCGGTAACCCGCACATCGTTCTCGCCATAGAAGCCAATCACGGGCGCGTGAATTCTCTCTATCACTGTGTCGTCGGGCGGCCCTCCATAAAAGACCACTGCGCCATTCAATTCGGGAACCTCACCCGCAAAACGGAAGGAGTTCCCGCCGCCCGCACAAAACCCGAGGCTGGCGCTTTTGCCGTTGGCTTGAGGCAGTTTCAAAGCGTACTCGCGTGCGGCTTTGAAGCGCGTCATCGTCTCATCGGGCGTAATTCTCACACTAGCCTTCATGGCGTCGTCTACGAATTGGAATGAATCGAGGCCGCCACCACCGGGTCCGGTTCCGGACCACACGTCGGGAGCGACGGCAAGGAAACCGGACTGCGCCAGCTGATCGGCAACCGCGCGCACCCAATCGTCCATCCCGGCTCCGTGCTGCATCACAATCACCGTGCCCACTCTACCCTGGACTGCTGGATATTCAATCCAGGTGCGAAGCTTGACTGCACCCACCGGAATCTCGACGAATTCTTTGTGCAATTTCGAATGAGCTAAGGTAGCTTTGGCCGTGTAGAAATCTGCCGGGAGATCGGGCCGCTTCTGATAGTAGCTGGTATCGCCTCCGGGCCGCCCCGGTTGGCCGGTCTCACCGGTTTTGTTGGCAGCTTTGGCAAGCAGGGCCAAATGCGTCGCGTGCTCGTTCTGCACGGTCTGAGGGCTGAAAACCGGGTGATCGTTAGTTGCCTCTCCGATGAAGTTCAGTGCTGCAGCGAAGCCGTCCTCAGTTAATGCGAATTTTCCGGAACGCGTAGCTGCTGCTTCAACCGTTGCGGCAATGAGGCGTTCATCTGTACCCAGATCCAGCCGGACTGCGATGCCGTTGCTTGCCGGGGATGTCAAGACAAAGCTCCGGACCGCTTCGATTCGCCGCAAAACTTCCTGCGGCCCCAACCGAGCCAGCGCGGATTGAACCGCACCGGCATCGCGGAAAGAATCCGTATCTCCGCCGTTCGGCCCTTCGCCGGTGAGTTCGTCCGGAACTACGGCGATGAACCCAGCTTCAGCCACTCGGTCCCCGATTGCACGTGCCCAGTCGCTCGCGCCTTCATTGTGGGCGCTCACAATGACAACCGGAGCCCGATCCGAGCGTTCCGGACTCACGACGAAGGCCAGGATACGGTTAGGTCCTAGTGGCGCGGCGACCCATTCGATATGCCGAGGAGTGGTGCTGAGAAGATGGCGGGCATCGGCCGCGGCCGGCAACTTCGGTCGTGTTTCGCTAACTACCGCATCATGTTGGCCGTGCATCGCGGCGAAGGCAGCTATGCCTAGTAGTGAAATGCCGACGATCGTGATCGCGCCCGAATTCCGTGTTTTCATCTTTACCCCCACATGGCCGCGGCTCTATTTCAAAGCCTGTTTCAAGAATGCGGTCGCCGCGGGCCACGCCTCGGCGACAGCTTCCCCGTTCCGGCCCTCGACCTGATAGGACATGAAGAAGTGGGTTGCCCCGGGATAGATATGGTACTGATACGATTTTCCCAGCTTCTTCATCAATGCCGCCGTAGGCTCGATCGTCGCAACGACAGCCGGATCGTCAGCTCCATAGAGCCCGAGTACGGGAGCATGAACCTTGGCCATTTCGGCTGGATCGGGCGGCATTCCGTAAAAGACAACTGCCGCACTCAGATTCGGCGCCTCAGCGGCAAACCGAAAACTGTTCGTACCTCCAATGCCGCAGCCTAGGCTCGCTCCCTTGCCGTTGGCCCGAGGCAATTTCATTCCATAGTCAAATGCAATTTTGAATCGCTGCAGTGCCTCATCCGGCTTCATGCGCGCGAGGGTGCGCAGGGCCTCATCGGGATAAGGGAACGAATCATAGTTGCCCGCCTTCGAGCCAAGGCCGGAGAGAAGATCTGGCGCGATGGCAATAAAGCCGTCAGTTGCCAACTGATCGGCAACCGCCCGTTGCAAATCGTCGAGTCCGGCATCGTAATGCATCAGCAAGACCAACGGCGCTTTGGCTTCACCAGACGGATATTCAATCCAGGTATGCAGTTTCCCGGAGCCCATCGGAATATCGACCCACTCATGCCGCAGACTCGTGTGAGCGAGTGTCGACGACGAGGTAAACAGGTTCGCAGGCAGGGCTGGATCCTTGCCGGACAATCCGCCTCCGCGCCCTGCCGGTCGCGGCGCTTGCGCGAGCGCTGTCCATGATGCTATGCCAATCAGGCACAAAATTCTTCGGTACATTGGCTGCTGTTAGAACACGTATTTGACCGCGAACTGTATCACCCTGGCTGGCGCAGTGGTCGGCCCATCCGGCGTAGCGTCGTTGGTGGCGGCACCGAACGTGCTCCCAAAGGTCGTCCCGGCCGTGGTTCCGAGGGAGGCGTTGTAACCGAGGCCGAGTCGAAGGCTATTCGTCACGTTGTAGGCCTCGAAACGGATCTGAAGGGTCTGGCCTTCCCTGATCCGGAAGTTCCTCGAGATCGTTTGATCCCACTCCCAGAATGCCGGTCCAAGCAAGCTGTAGGGGGCCATATTGCCGAATGTGCCGAGGGCTGGTGCCGCAAACGCGTTTGGATTCAGCCATTGGACGCAGAAAGGGATATTTGCACAGGCCTGCCCTCGATTGGGGGAGGCGGTGTTGGTATTTGCGAGGTTAAGACGTTGGTCTCCGGGGGGATTCCCTCCGAATCCGTTTGCCGGGTCGGGCGTCGTACCGCTATAAACGTTGTAATACGGACCTGAACTAGCGGTGAAGATGCTCGAGAAAGTCCAGCCGGAGGCCACGCGGCCGCTGAAGCCATTGTTGAACCGCGGGGTTGTTAAAACCAAAGTGACGTTCGCAACGTGCCGCCGGTCTAATGCGCAATTGCCGTAGTCCAGCCTTCGCTCGGCGGGACCGGTGTTCTGTCCAAAGCCTTGGTGGAGATAATTTGACCCTGGATTGAGAACCGTTCCGATGTCCGGAAGACCGATGCAGTGGGACCAGGTGTAGTTCGCGTTTAAGGTAAAGTTGTTGCGGAGCCGCCAGGTTGAAGTCAGCAGCAAGCCGTTGTAGCTTTGAGTGCCTCCGTCATCGTACATGGTGAGATATCCGAGCTGCGTTCCGGGAACGTTTACGTTCAGCACGCGGCGCTGGTCGATGTTGGACGCGCTGGTGCAGGGAGCGGGCGCCGTCAGACCATATTGGCCGGCGGCACAGTTGCCCGAAATATACTGGGCGGGATTCAACTCCACCGAGTCCCAGGTGTGAATATAATGATGCCCGATATACGTTGCCGAGAAGAACCAGTTCGGAGTGACCTGCCGCTGCACTCCCAAATTCCAGGAATACAGGACGTGCGCCTGCAGATTCGCCGGTATGGGGAGATAGCTGCCATACGGCGCAAAGAAAGGATTCGACTTGTTGTAGTTATAGGGGAATGGATCCCCGCCCGGAAAAGGGTTATCCAGGCCGTCGAAGACGCCCGTGGGGATGACCGTTAAGCGGAACGGTGAGGAAGATTCGGTATTGAGTTGCAGTTGCAATGGGACAATGTCATGAGAGATCCCGCCGCCAACGCGGATAGCGGTCTTGCCGTCTCCGAAAGGATCCCAGGAGAGCCCCACGCGCGGGTCAACATAGTTGTATTTCGGATTGATAGGCGAGGTGCCGTTAAAACCGTGGTCCCCGGGATACAGAAAACCCGGAGGCGCGTTCGGAATCACCGTACTCCTGATCCCTTTATTGAAGTTCCCCAGGTTGAAGGTGTACGAGTCTTTCTGCGGGAACGACATGCCAAAGAATGGATCCCAGACAATTCCGTAGTTGAGAGTCAGCTTGGGCGTGAGCTTCCAGGTGTCCTGGGCATACAACGCCATGGAGTTCTGGCGTGCATTAACAGGATTCGGATTGGCCTGGCGGAACTGGGCCATAAACCCCAGGAAAAAATCCGAGAGGCCGTTGCCAGTGAGGGCTGGAGCGAACGTAAACGAGCCTGCGGACCAGGCCTGGGCAACCGTCCACTCGTTGGTGTGCATGAAATAGCCTCCGAAGGCGAACAGGTGCGATCCGTGGCTGATACTGAAATCCTCATTCGCCCCGAAGCTGGTGGTATAGGCGAACGAGTTCTGACTGAACTGGCCGGCTCCCAGATTGAATGCGCCCACGACTCTGACAGGCAGGTAGTTCGGCTGATAAGTATACATCTTGATGCCGACGTCTTGAGGGCCAAACATCTTGGCCCCCGGAAAGTTGGCTGCGATGCGATTGAAGAACAGCCGCGTGGAGTTCACCACATTGGGGCTAATCAGGTAGGTATCACCGAGCGTAAATGTCGTTTCCTGGTCATCGTTACCTACTCCATCCGCCGCCAGCAGGTTATTTGGCTCCAGCGTGTAGGGGACCAGGGCATCCTGGCGAGCGATCATGGACCGCGCAAAAAGCGATTGTTTAGCACTGAGCTGGTAGTCTACGCGTACAGGGACCTGTTGATCGTTCTCATGCAGCGGGTATGAATTCGTAAAAACGCCGCAAGGACCCGCCCCGGCGGGGAGGCGTTGGGCAATCTTGACGGCCGCCGGACTGAAGCTCGAGGGGCTGATCATGTTATTCACGAACCCACCTCGCAAGCTCAGTTGCCTACCACCTTGACAAGCCGGGGACGCCCAGTCCCGGAAGTCCCCCGTCAACTCCGCCGGGGTGGGAACGAACTCCTGGGTGCCGAGGGGGGTCTGGCGGACCAGGGTCCCCTGATAACCGACGAAGAAGAATAGCTTGTCCTTGATGAGGGGGCCGCCTAACGTGCCGCCGAACTGGTTGCGCTTAAGGCCATCCCGGCCGCTCGCGAAGAAATCTCGTGCGTTCACGCCATAGTTCCGGAGAAATTCGAACAAATTACCGTGAAAGGCGTTCGTGCCGGATTTAGTGACCGCGCTGATGGTGGCCGCTCCCTGACCTACATTGGAAGCATCCTGGGCGCTGGTCGACACTTTGAACTCCTGGAGCGCATCCGGGAAGGGCAGCAGCATGCCGATACCGCTGAACTGATCGACATAATTGGCGCCGTCCCAATTGTACTGGACACCCGTAGCGTATCCGCCGGCCACAGCGAATTGATATCCGGTGCGCATTTGGAAGCTCGGACCTGCCGTACCCTGTACAGCCGCGCCGCTCAAGGTGATCAACTGCGTGGGATCGCGGCCGTTGAGCGGTAGGTCAATAATGCGCTGATTTTCGACCACGGAACCGACGCCCACGCTGCGCGTTTCTACTTGAGTGACATTGGCTTGCACCTCCACGGCCTGAGTGACCTGGCCAACCGTCAGTGTGATCGCGACCTCGGGAGCGGTTCCGACTTGCAACACGATGCCGGTTTGCACATAGTTTTGGAAGCCCATCTTGCCCGCTCCCAACCGGTAGGGTCCAAGCGGCAAGTTGGGGAGGATGTAATAACCGGCCGCATCCGTTGCGGCCGTGCGTTTCACTCCTGTGTCTGTTTGCGTGGCTGTCACCTGAACATCCGGCACGACCGCACCAGTGCTGTCCTTTACGGTGCCGCTGATTTGTGAAACGGCTTGGCCAAAAGCGACGCCAGAGAGAAGAAGAGCGCCGCTCAAAAGGGCCGCCTGGCTGCACAACAAACGAACCATACGACATTTATCAGTCTTCACGCAGTCCTCCCCGGGTGCTTTTCGATTGGCGAACCGTATCACCCTACATTGGGGTTTTACATTATTGCGGACGCGGCCCGAAGTCAACCCAGTCGATTCAATATGTTGAACGGCCGAATTGGGAGGCCGGCCCAGGGGAACCGGATCACGAACTCTCTTTCGAAATAGGTTGGGCGCACTGCGCGCCGTGCCCCCAACTCGCATTCAATATGTTGAATTACACGATTGACACAGATGACTAACAGCGCATAGACTTGCCCGTCGTAACGTTTGTCCATAAGGGGAAACGGGCATTGAAGATCTTACTTACTCTCGCGCTTTCACTAGCACTCGCCTCCATGGATGTCTTCGCGCAGGCCACAGCTCAGATCCACGGTACTGTTCAGGATATGAGCGGGGCCGCCATTTCCGGCGCCGCTGTTAAGGCTACGCAAGCGGAAACCGGTCTTGCCAGAAGTACAGCCAGCGATGCGGATGGCAACTACGTCTTAACGAACCTGCCGCTTGGGCCGTACAGTATTGAAGTTTCGAAAGCAGGTTTCTCAACGGCTGTGCAGTCGGGTATTGTGCTCCAAGTCAGTAGTGACCCTGCGGTACCCGTCACGCTAAAGCTTGGGAACGTATCTGAACGAATCGAAGTCGAAGCCAACACTACTCAAGTCGAAACGACCCAAGTGGGAGTTGGTTCCGTGATCGAAGCCCAACGAATCCTCGACCTTCCGCTTAATGGCCGGCAGCCGACAGATCTAATCACATTGAACGGAGTTGCTGTCCAAACCGGCAGTTCGCCGGCATACGGCATGAGAGCCGGCGTGTCGATCGCAGTCGCTGGTGGGACCAGTTATAGCGTGCAATACAACTTGGATGGTGCATTCCACGTGGAGGTTTGGAGTGGAACGAACTTGCCGCTTCCTTTCCCCGATAGCTTGCAAGAATTTAAGCTGGTTACGAGCACCCAGGACGCCTCGAGCGGGGGTCACTCCAGCGCTTCCGTCAATGCCGTCACTAAGTCAGGCACGAATTCCTTTCATGGCGACGCGTTTGAGTTCTTCCGAAACAGCGCGCTGAACGGCCGCGATTTCTTTGCGAGCGGGAGCGATCAGCTGAAGCGAAACCAGTTTGGAGGTGTTCTCGGCGGACCAGTCAAGAAGGACAAGTTGTTCTTTTTCGTGGGCTACCAGGGAACCCTCACCCGTCAAACGGCGAACTCTTCTGTTGCGTTTATTCCGACGCCCAAAATGCAAACGGGCGACTTCTC